>DATBSF010000448.1:0-11715 GCA_036559905.1 Thermoanaerobaculia bacterium
GGACCGGACTTCCGCCGTTCCTCCCGATTTTCTTTTGGGGGTGAGCGGGTGGCTTCTTAATTCTTAATTCTTAATTCTTAATTCGAAATTCGAAATTCAGGTTCTTGCAGACGAGAATGAAGAATTTCGAATTTCGAATGAAGAATTAAGAATTAAGAAACCCGCCCACCCCAAAAGAAAATCGGGAGGACCGGCGGAAGTCCGGTCCCCCCGATCAAGTATGGTCGTGGGTCCCTCTCCCCACCACCGCGAAGCGCGCAGGAGGGGCGCGCTAGTCGCTCAGATTGCGGATCACCGTCGGAATATCGAGGTCATTGCCGAAATCGCTCGACGCCATCGGGCCGAATCCGCCACTGCCGTCTGTCGTCTTAGAGAAGCCTTTTCGAAAAAAAGGGGGGTCGTAAATTTCTCCTTCCGAGCCCACCGCGGGCGGCGGCTCGGGCGCCTTGACCTCGTGCGTCTGCGCGAGCGTGCGCGCCATCGGCGATGCCGGCTGCGGCGGCGGTGTTGGACGGTGCGAAAGCTGTTCGCCGCGCGTGTTGAGCAGTCCCTTGGTCGCGGCGTCGAATCCCGTCGCGATCACGGTGACCTTCACTTCGTCCTTCATCTTCGGGTCGATGACCGTGCCGAAGATGATGTTGGCCTCTTCGTCGGCCGCTTCCTGGATGATCGACGCCGCTTCGTGCACTTCGAACAGCGTCATGTCGGGGCCGCCGGTGATGTTGATCAACACCCCCTTGGCGCCTTCGATCGACGCCTCCTCGAGCAGCGGCGAGGAGATCGCGCGCTGGGCCGCCTCGACTGCGCGATGTTCGCCAGTCGATACGCCGGTGCCCATCAGCGCCATACCCATGCCGTGCATGATCGTCTTGACGTCGGCGAAGTCGAGGTTGATCTCGCCGGGCACGGTGATCAGATCGGAGATGCCCTGCACGGCCTGGCGCAGAACGTCGTCGGCGATGCTGAATGCCTCGCCGAGCGATGTTGCACGCTCGACGAAGTTGAGCAGCCGCTCGTTTGGAATCGTGATCAGCGTGTCGACGCAATCGCGCAGTGCGCGGATGCCTTGCTCGGCCTGCACGCGCCGCCGTTTTCCTTCGAATGCGAACGGCTTCGTGACGACAGCGACCGTCAGCGCGCCTAACTCCGCAGCCAGCGATGCGATGATCGGCGCCGCGCCGGTGCCCGTCCCTCCGCCCATCCCGGTCGTGATGAAGATCATGTCGGCGCCGCTCAACGCCTCGAGGATGCGATCGGTGTCCTCGAGCGCGGCCTGCTTCCCGATCTCGGGATTCGCGCCTGCGCCGAGGCCTTTGGTGAGCTTCGCGCCGATCTGGATCTTGTTAGGCGCGAGCGCAGCGCGCATCGCCTGCACATCGGTGTTGGTGACGAGGAACTCGACGCCCTTGATTCCTGCCTGGATCATCCGGTTGACGGCATTTCCCCCGCCACCGCCCACCCCGATCACCTTGATCTTCGCCGTCAGCTGCTCCTCGTCGAGCGAGATCTTCAGCTTCCCTGCGTTGGGTGATTCGTCAAACGTTATCATTTACCGTCTCCCATTAGAATACCAATTTAGTTCGCCGCGAACCAGGCTTTTAACGACTCCGCAACCTTCGCCAATCCTCGGCGCGGACGCCGCCGGATACGCGCGCGATCGCGGAATCCCCACAACAGCAGCCCGGCGGCAGCCGCCCATTCCGGTCCGTTCACGGTGTCGGCGAGTCCCGCCAGGCCGCGCGGAACGCCCTTGCGCGCCTGCTGGTCGAACACCTGCTCGACCATCTCCACCATGCCGTCCATCTCCGCTCCGCCACCCACAAGCACAACTCCGGAGCGGATCTCTTTCTCCAAACCGACTTTTTCCAGATCCTGATAGACGAGCTTCGCGATCTCCGCCGCGCGCGGCTCGAGGATGTTCGTGAGCTCGTGCTTCGACAGAATCTTCGGCGCGCGGCCGCCAACGGTCGGCACTTCGATCGGATCATCATTCGTCACGAGCGACGCCAATGCGCAGCCGTAACGCTTCTTGATCCGCTCGGCATCTTCCATCGGCGTTCGCAGCACGACCGAGATGTCGCTCGTGAAATGTCCCGCGCCGACCGGCAGCACATTCGTGTGAATCACGTTGCCTTCGAGGAACACTGCGTAGTCCGTGGTTCCGGCGCCGAGGTCCATGAGGAGGACGCCCATCTCGCGTTCGTCCTGCGTCAACACCGCCTCGGCTGCCGCCAGTTGCTCGAGCACGAGCTCCTGCACCGCGATGCCCGCCTTGTTCACCGCCGTCAATACGTTCTGATTATGCGTGCGCGCGCCGGTGACGATGTGCACGTTCGCTTCGAGTCGTGCCGCAGTCATCCCCAGCGGATCGTGAATGCCGTCCTGTCCGTCGACCACGAATTCGCGCGGGATGACGTGCAGCAGCTCCAGCTCCGCCGGAATGTTGATGGACTTCGAGGCCTCGATGACGCGATCGATGTCTTCGCGCGAAATCTCTTTGTGCTTGCCGCCGACGGAAACGACGCCGCGCGAGTTGACCGATCGGATGTGATCGCCCGCGACGCCGACGTATACCGACTCGATCTGCAATCCCGCCATCACTTCGGCCTCGTCGACGGCTTTCTTCACCGCGTCGATCGCCTGATCGAGATTGATGATGTTGCCGCGCCGCGTGCCTTTCATCGGCGCGGTTCCCTTGCCGATGATCTCGAGCTGATTGCGATCGGTGACCTCGCCGACCAGCACGCACACCTTCGACGTCCCGATATCGAGCGCGACGATGTACTTTTCTTCGGTCTTCGGCATCTGAATTTCCTCCTAGTTCGTGATCGGCACCGGAATGAAAGGCCGCTGAACTTGCGGCGCCGCCGGCATGATGCGCAGCGGCTTGATGACGACCTGTCCGTTGAATCGCAGATCGGCGTACGCGATATCGCCTCGCTCGAGATGCTCGGCGCTCGCAATGGCGCGCAGATCCCGCCACTTTGCGGAGATCTCCTCTTCGTTCGCATAGACGAACGCGTGCAGCTCGCGATCGAAGAATGCGAAGCCGCCCGGCGGCAACGGACGCATCTCCGAAATCCTCGCGTAGAGCTCGGGATCCTGCGCGTGCAGCCTGCGCAAAATCGCAACGCTGCGAGGCAAATCCGCCGGCTGCGCCCCGCTGATCAGCGGCAGATCCGAATCGCCGGCCGCCGGTGACAGAACCGCGAAAGCGACGCCGCGATCATCGACATATCGAATCGAATCGTTCCCTTGAACGAGCGCGATCGGTACGCGCTCCACGATGCGAACGCGCAGAGTGTCGGGCAGCTTTTTCTCGATCTCGACGCGGCTAACCCACGGCAAAGACGAGACATCCCGTCGAAGCCCAGCGATGTCGAGGTGGAACAGATTCGTCCCGAGGTAGCGCTGCCGCACGGCTGCGACATCGGCCGGCGTCGTGTGTTGCGCGCCGCTGATTTCGAGATGCTGGACCGCGAAGCGCCCGTCCGATTGCGTGCGCCGATACAGCATCGCGAGCGCAACGATCGCGGCCAGCAGCAGCAGGGCGTTGCGCAAAAGCACGACCAATTGCCGAACCTGGATACTGCGATAGTTTCGGCGGACGCGATCGACGTCCGTCGGCCGCAGGAAGCGATCGGTCGATTCGAATTGCGGCTGAACGCTCATACGTTTGCTCCAGCCAGCGCTTCGCTGATCTCGTGAACATCGCCGGCGCCGAGCGTGATGAAGAGATCGTTCGGTTTCAATCGTTGCCGCATCTCGGCGACGATGTCGTCGTTCGAGCCTTTGATGAACTCGACACGTTCCACGGCGTCGGCAATCAATTGCGAGCTGATGCCTTCGATCGGCTGCTCGCGCGCGGCGTAGATTCGCGAGACGAGCGCGACGTCCGCGACGGCGAGCGCTTCGCCGAATTCGCGCGCGAAATCGCGCGTTCGCGAATAGAGATGCGGCTGGAAGAGCGCGACGATGCGGCGGCGCGGATATCCCGCGCGCGCAGCGCTCAGCGTAGCGCGGATCTCGGTCGGATGATGCGCGTAGTCGTCGACGATCAACGCGCCGCCGAATTTGCCGAGGAGCTGGAAACGCCGGTCGACGCCGAGGAACTTGGCGAGACCTGTCGTGATGGCGGCAGCGGAGATTCCGAGCTCGCGCGCGACCGCAATCGCGGCCAGCGCATTGCGTACGTTGTGTTCGCCCGGAACGAACAGCCGGAACCATCCGATGCCCGGGACTTCAAATCGCGATCCGCGTTCGTCGAACGTGATGTTGATGCCGCGAACGTCCGCAGAATTTGAAAGCCCGTAGCGAATGATCTTCTTGTCGATGCCGGCCAGAAGCTTCACGACCGCCGGATCGTCGATGCATCCGACCACCGACCCACCCGGCTTGATGCCTTCCACGAAAACGCGGAACGATTCCGCGATGGCGTCGAAGGTGCCGTAATACTCGAGGTGATCGGCTTCGATATTCGTCACGACCGCGACTTCGGGATGCAATTCGTGAAAGCTGCGATCGTATTCATCGGCTTCGATGACTGCCAGATCGCCCTTGCCGCTCTTGGCGTTCGATCCGATGTTGCGCAGCATCCCGCCGATGATGATGGTCGGATCGAGACCGGCTTCTTCGAGGATGACCGCGATCATCGCGGAGGTCGTCGTCTTGCCATGCGTGCCGGAGACTCCGACGCCGCGCTTGGAGCTCACGAGCTGGCCGAGGATCTCCTTGCGCTTCATCACCGGAATGCGTCGCGCGCGCGCGGCATCGACTTCGACGTTCGCGCCGCGAACGGCGGAAGTGACGACCACGAGATCGACGCCTTCGAGGTGCGCGGCATCGTGTCCCATCACGACCGGAATCCCGCGGCCTGCCAGCAGATCGGTAGCCGCGGAAGGCCTGAGATCGCAGCCGGAGACCTTGATCCCGCGGTCCGCCAGGATCTCAGCAATGCCACTCATTCCGATGCCGCCGATGCCGACGAAATGAATGTTCTTAATGTGTTCAAAATTCATTCGGTTTGAATGGCTTGCTAATGTTGAATTTTATTCGGTCTTGTCAATTTTTTCGAGTAAATCTACGATTTTCTTTGACGCTTCCGGTGCGGCCAGCGAACGCGCTGCCGCCCCCATGCGCGCCGCGCGCGCGGGATCGCTGAGAATCTCGCTGATGGTCATCGCGAGTTTTTCGGGACTGAGCTGCGATTCGGTGATCACGACCGCGCCGCCGGCCTTCTCGACCACGCGCGCGTTCATCTCCTGATGGTTGTTGGTCGCGGCCGCGAAAGGGACGAGCACCGCCGCCCGTCCGGCCGCCGCCAGCTCGCCGATCGTCATCGCGCCCGCGCGGCTCACGATCAGATCCGCGGATGCGATCTCGTCGACGATCGGATCGAGATATGGAACGACGCGCGCGGTGCTGAATGCCGACGCGCGATACGCCTGCTTCATGACGTCGAGCTCCTTCGGCCCGGTCTGATGCACGATCTGCAGGCGATCCTTGAGCCGCGCGAGAAAAAGCAGCGCGCCCGTCATCGCTTCGTTGAGGATGTGGGAGCCCTGGCTGCCGCCGAAGATCAGGAGAGAGTGCCGAGTGCCGGGTGCCGAGTGCCGAGCTGCCTCGAAGAACTCTTTTCGGATTGGATTGCCGGTGACGACTGCATCCGGTCGTTTCATCCGCGGGCCGGCGTCCTCGTATGCGACCGCGACCGCCTTCACGACTCTCGCGAGCAATCGGTTCGTAAGGCCCGGAAATGCGTTTTGCTCGTGGATGGCTGTTGGAATCCCGCGCATGCGCGCTGCGAGGAGCACTGGACCCGATGAATATCCGCCGACGCCGAGGACGACGTCGGGTTTGTGTTTGCCGACGACGTTCCATGCCTGAACGAATCCGACAGGAAGTCGCGCGAGATTCTTGATCAGGTCGAGTCCACCTTTTCCCTGCAGACCGCCGACGGAGATGAACTCCAGCGGAAAGCCGGCCTTCGGAACGATGGTTTTCTCGAGGCCGTACTGCGTGCCGACGAAGACGACGCGCCGCTTCGGATCGCGCGACCGGAACTCCTGCGCGATCGCAATCGCCGGGTAGATGTGGCCTCCAGTGCCACCGCCCGCGACCATCAACACGCCCTTCTCGCCCATTTGAGTTTTTTGGTCCTTTAGCCTGATCGTTGTGAAAGATTGAGCAGCATTCCGATCGCGATCAGACTCATGATCAGCGACGATCCGCCGTAACTCACCAGTGGCAGCGGCAGGCCCTTGGTCGGCACGAGGCAGAGCGCCACGCTGATGTTGATGAGCGCCTGCACCGCGATCAGCATCGTGAAGCCGAGTGCGGCGTAGAAATCGAAGCGCTCCTGACTGAACCGCGCGACGCGGAAGCCGCGCCACACCAGAAACGCGAACAGCGAGATCACCGCGATCGCGCCGATGAAACCGAGCTCCTCGCCGATGATCGAGAAGATGAAATCGGTGTGCGGCTCGGGCAGGAAAAAGAGTTTTTGCCGGCCGTTGCCGATGCCAAGACCGCGCAGACCGCCGGTGCCGACCGCGATCAACGACTGCATCGCCTGAAATCCCTTGCCCTGCGGGTCGGCCTCCGGATTGAGAAACGTGAAGAGCCGGTCGCGGCGGTACGACGCGCTGAAGAGAACCATCATCGCCGCCGGCAAGAGCATCAATCCGAACGCCGCAATGCGCTTCCATCGCACTCCGGCCGCGAAGATCATCCCGGCCGCGACGAACATCAGTGTCATCGCGGTTCCGAAATCGGGCTCGATCAGGATCATGCCGGCGAACAGAGCGAGAATCCCGGTGAGCGGCAGAAGCGTCGTCGTCAATTCGTTGACGCGCTCTTCGCGTCGCGACAGGAACGACGCGACGAACAGGATGATGACCGGCTTCGCGAATTCACTCGGCTGGATGCGGAGGTAAGGCGTCGCAATCCAGCGATGCGTCCCGTTGACCGATGGCTGGAAGAGCGCCACGATCAACGCGGTCAGCGCGATGACCATCAAACCGTAAATCACGCGACGATCGCGCAGGATCGCGAGGTCGACGTGCATCAGCGTGAGCATCAGCGCGCTGCCGGCAATCAGCCAGACGCATTGGCGCGTGATGAAGTAGTACGGATTGTCGGAGCCGGTCTTCTGCGCCGTGATGATGGCCGAGGCGCTGTAGATCATCACGAGACCGATGACGATCAGCAGCATCGCGGCGGCGAACAACCAGGTGTCGTACGTGAGTTTTCGGCTCATCGTTTTTCTCAGTGCCGAGTGCCGAGTGCCGAGTGCCGAGTCCCACTCGCCCGTGTTTTCTTCTCGGCACTCGGCACTCGGCACTCGGCACTCATAAGCTCCTCACAAGCTCTTCAAAGTGCTCCCCCCGATGTTCAAAGTTGCGGTACTGATCAAACGATGCGCAGGCCGGCGAAAGCAGGACCGTGTCGCCCGACCTGGCGTGCTCCGAAGCCCACTTCACCGCGTGCTGCATGTCGCCCATCGGCACGACGTTCGCGACTCCCTCCAGCGCGGACGCGATGCGATCGGCCGCTTTTCCGATAGTGACCACGGCGCGCGTTTTCCCGGCGACCGCTTCGCGCATCCGTTCGAATTCGCCCGCTTTGTCCTTGCCGCCCAGAATCAGAACGACGCTCGCCGGGGGAAAACCCTCCAGCGATTTCAGAGTCGCGTCGACGTTGGTTCCTTTGGAATCGTTGACGTAACGAACTCCGTCGCGCTCGCGCACCAGCACCATGCGATGCGGCAGGCCGGCGAACGTGCCGAACGCGATCTGCACCGCAACGTCATCGACTCCCGCCGCTCGCGCCGCGAGCCAGGACGCCAGCGCGTTCTCGACATTCGCCATTCCGGCGAGCTTCAGCGATGAACGCGGAATTCGCCGCTCATCTCCACCCATACGCAGCACCAGTGCCTCGCCGTCGAGGAACGCTCCTTCTTCGACACTCTGTGACGCGGAAAATTTCCACGTGCGTAAAGCTGCCGGACCGCGTGGCGCAGCGCGGCGCTCGGACGCATTCACGATCGCAGTGTCCGACTTTTCCTGATTGCGGAAGATTCTGTATTTCGCCGCGGCGTACGCGTCGAAATTCGGATAGCGATCCATATGATCCGGCGTGACGTTCAGCAGCAGAGCGATGTTCGCGTGGAACTTGTCGATCGTCTCCAGCTGGAACGATGAAAGCTCGAGCACGTACGTGCGCGGCTTCTCGAGATCCAGCGACGCGATCAGCGGCTGGCCGATGTTGCCGGCGACGATCGGCTGCCGTCCGGCGACCTTGAGGATCTCGCCGATGAGCGTCGTGACCGTGGACTTCCCGTTCGATCCGGTGACGGCGATGATGTTGCCCTGCAGATAGCGATACGCCAGCTCGATTTCGCCGATGACCGGAATGGATCGGCTGGCCGCGCGCTGCAGCAGCGGGATGTTGAGCGGCACTCCCGGGCTGACGATGATCGTCGCTGCACCGTTCAGGGCGGTCTCATCCTGATATCCAAAGAAGCGCCGGACCCGTTCGTCGAGCGGAAAAGGCACCTCGGGATGCTCGCTGCTGTCGGCGATCGAAACCTCTTCGCCGCGCGCGACGAGAAAATTCGCCGCCGCCACCCCCGACTTGCCAGCACCCACCACCAGGTATTTGCTCATCGAAGTTTCAATGTCGACAAACTCAACAAAGCAAAAATGATCGCAATGATCCAGAAGCGAACGACGACCTTCGTCTCGCGCCATCCCGCCAGCTCGAAGTGATGGTGCAGCGGCGACATCTTGAAGATGCGCCGGCCGGTCAGCTTGAACGACGCGACCTGCAGGATCACCGACAATGCCTCGACGACGAACAGACCGCCGACGAATACGAGCAGGATCTCCTGCTTGATCATCACCGCCAGCGTTCCGATCGCGCCGCCCAGCGCAAGCGAGCCGACATCGCCCATGAAAATCTCGGCCGGATGCGCGTTGAACCAGAGGAAGCCGAGCGATGCTCCAACCATCGCTCCGCAGAACACCGCCAGCTCGCCGGCCTGCGGGACCCACGCGATGCGGAGGTAATCGGCAACGCGGAAGTTTCCGGCGGCGTAAGTGAGGATCGTATAAGCCCCCGCCGCGATCAGCGTCGTCCCGATCGCGAGTCCGTCGAGACCGTCGGTCAGATTGACGGCATTCGACGCGCCGACGATCACCACGATGATGAACGGAATGTACAAAAACCCGAGGTTCAGATGCAGCGTCTTGAAAAATGGGAACGTTAATACTGTCGAATAATTGTTATGAATCGAAGGCAGATACGCGATCGCGAGACCGGCCATCAACGCCACGACGATCTGCGCCGTGAATTTCTGTTTCGGCGTGAGTCCGAGGTTGCGGCGTTTGACGAGCTTCTGGTAGTCGTCGATGAATCCGATCGCGCCGTAGGCGAACGTCACGAACAAAACGATCCAGATGTACGGATTGAGGATGTCGGCCCACAGCAGCGTTGGAATCAGGATCGCGATGTTGATCAGAATCCCGCCCATCGTCGGGGTGCCGGCTTTCTGTTGGTGCGACTTCGGGCCTTCTTCACGGATGAACTGACCGAGCTTGATCTGTCGCATGCGCTCGATCAGCCACGGCCCGAGGATGAAGCAGATCACCAGCGCGGTCAGCGCGGCCCAGGCGGTGCGAAATGTGATGTACCGGAAGACATTGAATCCGGAGATCACGTTGCGCAGCGGATAGAGCAGGTAGTACAGCATTTACTTGCGACCTCCGACGTGGTTGCCGGTTGCCGGTTGCCGGTTCGTCAGATTCGTGACAATGCGATCGAGACCAATTCCTCGGGATGCCTTGATCAACACCAGATCGCCGGGGCGAATGAATGATTCGAGGAAGTTCGCGGCCGACTCCGCATCGTCGAAGTGCATGAGGCGTTCTTCGGTGAAGCCGGCGTGGCGCGCGCCATCGAGCAGCGCTTCGCTGCGCTTTCCGACCGCGACGACGCAGTCGATGTCGAGCGGAATGCCGCGGCCCGATTCGTAGTGATATTCGAGCTCGCGATCGCCGAGCTCCAGCATGTCGCCGATCACGGCGATACGCCGGCCGCGAACGTCAGCCTGCTGCATCAATGTGATCGCGCTCGATAGCGCGTACGGATTGGAGTTGTAGGTGTCGTCGTAAATCGTGGCGTCGCGCCACGGCACGATGACGCCGCGGTGATAGGCTGGTTTCAGCTCGCCGACGCCGCGCGCGATGCCTTCCCATGAGATGCCGACCGAACGAGCAGTCGCGATCGCGGCGAGGAGATTCTCGAGATTGTGGCGTCCGGGAAGCACGAGCTCGAACGCGCGTCCCTCGAGAGTAAATCGCGTTCCGAGAAGTCCGCGCTCGACAATGTTGGTCGGACGGAAGTCGGCGGGATGGTCGATCCCGTATGTGACTTTTTTTCCTTCGAAGCCGCGGCTGATGTTCATCACGTAGACGTTGTCGGTGTTGAGAACGACCGTTCCGTTCGGCGCGAGATTCTCGAGCAACTCCCGCTTGGCTTCCGCGATCTTCTCGATCGTGCCGAAAAACTCGATATGCACCGGCCCGATGTTGGTGTAGACGCCGATGTCAGGCCGAGTCAGACCGGCGAGCGTGGCGATCTCACCCTTGTGATTCATCCCCATCTCGCTCACCACCACCTCGGCATCATCAGGAGTGTTGTCGATGCACAGCGGAGCGCCGATCAGATTATTGAAATTGCCCCACGACTTGAATGTGGGGCGCTCGGTCCCGATCAGCGTCGCGATCATTTCCTTCGTGGTCGTCTTGCCGGCGGAGCCGGTGATGGCGATCAGCAGGAACTTGTTGCGTTTGCGAATCGAGCGCGCGAGCTCCTGCAGCGCTTTGGTCGTGTCGCCGACGCGCACGAGGCCTTTGTCGCGAGGAATGGAGTCTGGAACGTGCTCGACGACCGCGGCGCGCGCCGTCTGCAGCGCCTGCGGAACGAATTGGTGTCCGTCGAGCCGCTCGCCTTTGATCGCGAAGAAGACGGAGTCGGGTTTGACTTCGCGGCTGTCGATGACGACGGAGGAGATTTCGAGGTCCGGGTTTTGAACGACTTCGCCGTGTGTCATGTCGGCGAGCTCGCGAACGGTCAGCGTTGGCATGGCTGACCTCCAATGCCCTCTCCCGGCCCCGTCGCGTTTCGTCCTCGGTAATCGCTCCCCTTCCCCCACGACTGCCTGGCGATCACCATCCGTCCACCCACTCTGAAACGGACCGACGGAGCCGGGACAAAGCATCTGTTCCGGCGCGCTGCATCATAAAACGATTTCGTAAGTAATTTCAAGAGTAATTTCAATCTACGCTTTCGTAGCCTCTTTTTCGTGTCTCTTTTTCAGTGCAATCTCGGCCTCTTCGCGATCGTCGAAATGCACGACCTGATCGCCGATCACCTGGTAGCTTTCGTGCCCTTTGCCGGCGATGACGACGACGTCATCGTCCGACGCTTCGTCGATCGCGCGCGCAATTGCTTCTCGGCGATCGGTGATGCGCGCGTACTTGCCGCCGCCACTCCGCGCGCCGCGCTCGATGTCGTCGAGGATCGCGTCCGGCTTCTCGCCGCGCGGATTGTCGCTGGTGAGAATCGTGAAGTCGGCGAGCTCGGTCGCGATCTTCCCCATCTTGGGACGCTTGTCCTTGTCACGATCGCCGCCGCATCCGAACAGGACGACCA
>DATBSF010000449.1:0-13625 GCA_036559905.1 Thermoanaerobaculia bacterium
TGCCGTTTCCGAAACTCGAACCGGCGCCCGACAACGGGCCCGAACGCGCGGAGACCGGCACGCAGAATCAGGAAGGCATCGCCGGCGTGAAAGCGACAGTCGATTTCATGAACGGAATTGACTTCGGCTGGCTGCACGAGCGCGGAAAGAAGCTGACGCGGATGTTGTGGGACGGCCTGAAATCGAACAAGCGCGTTCGCATTTACGGTCCGCCGCCCGACGCGCCTCGAACGCCGACGGTCTCGTTCACCCTCGACGGCATGACGGCCGAAGACGTCGCGCGCGCGCTCGTGAAACGCGGAATCTTCGCGAGCCACGGCGATTTCTACGCCGCGACGGTCATCAGCGTTCTCGGCGTCGAAGGGCTCGTGCGCATCGGTTGCGCCGCGTACACGACGGAGGAAGAGGTCGAGCGGCTGCTCGATTGCGTCAGATCAATCCGGTAACGACATACAGATCCGATAACACTCGGCGGTAGCCGTATGCGTAGGTCTGACCGTCGGGAGTGATGTGCACAGGGAAGATGTCGAGGATGCCGGCAGGATCCGTGGGCCGGATGGTGTGCCACGGTTTGCGATCGCTCCCGTCGATCGCAGCTCGATCGATGGTCACGCTCACTCGCGCCCGGCGGTAGACCCACAGAGCGCGATCATCGGACGTCCATCCGATCGGAACGTCGCCAGAACCGCAGGAGTCGACCATGCGCGGCTCGCCGCCATGGATTGGGAACAGAAGCAGGCGGTCCTCCGGCCCCATCGAGGCAATTGTCTGGCCGTCGTTCGAGATGAGGACCGGCCAGCTGACATTCACGCGCGAGATCTGCCGCGGGGGCCTACTCCCGTCGACCATGACTTCAAAAAGATGAACCGGCTGGCCTGTTTCCTGCCCAAGAACCGCGAGCCGCTGATTGTCAGGGAAGAGCTGGAAGGCAAGAACATTCTCGATCGGACGCACAGGAATTGCGCGCGACTGGCCCATGCCGACGGGCAGAATCTCGACGTGTGGCGGTGAGCTTGACGTCTCCGCCACGATCCACTTTCCGTCGCGCGAGAATGGTCTTCCTCGCCCAAAGGCCTCGCCGATCCGAACCGCAGGACCACCATCGGTAGGCCGCACATAGATCGTCGTGCGACCTCGAACTGCGGCGGCCTGCTCTGCAATCAGCACCAGTTTGCCGTCGTCAGTGATATCGCTGAGCCACGACCAATCGAACCACGACAGATTCCGCGCCAGCTCTTCACCAGGATGTCCGGCCACGATTTCGCGCCGGCCGTTTTCGAAGGCGACGAGCACACGGCCGTCGGCCGCAATGTCATGCAAGGTGAGACGGCCGGGAATGGGCAGGATCACCCTTTCGCGCCCAGCCATGCTGATGGCGAAGATATCGCGGCCGCCGGCCGACCCCTCTCCCGCGATCCACACCTCGTCGCCTTTGGGCGTCCATGCCAGTCCGCTGGTGCTGGTCCATTCTCTGGAAGATCGCATCTGCGGCTTGCCAGTGCGATCGATGACGACAACTGACCCGCCATCATCTCCATAAAGATGATGGGCCAGAAAGGCAATGCGGTCGCCTGCTGGCGACGGCCGAACGTTGCTGATCCAGTCGGTGGATTCGTACAGCACGTTTCCGATCGGGGACTCGATGCGATACAGCCCGCCAACACCGCGGGCGATGATCAGCTCCTTCCCGTCGGGAGTCCACGAAGCATCCTGAACTTCGTCGCAGACTGCCCGCGGTACGGCGCCGCCGAGCGGCATGCGAGCCAGCGTCCCGGAGGTGACATAGCCCGCGATATACCTGCGCCCGAGCGACACCGCGAGCTCGCCGGTGGGCGAAATCGAAAGGATGTCGGCATTCGGCAGGCCGAGCGGACGCGATTCGGGCGTGGTGGGATGCGAAGAAAAAACCTCCAGCGGTTTGTCTTCCCACGCCGCGCCGTAAATCAAGGTGCCGTCCGGAGAGAACCGTGCGGTCATGATGAAACCGCGGCGATAGGTGATCCGCGAATATCCGATCTCCTTCGGCCGCTCGCTCTTGCTCTTCTTCGGTTTCGAGCGAGTCTTCGACGCCGACGATTCGCCGCTGCCGGAAATCGCGTCGAGCGCGAAGGAGACGTCCTTCATCGATTCGAAACGCCGCGACGGATTCTTTTCCATCGCGTGTTCCAGAAGTCGCGTCAACACCGGCGGAATGGATTCGTCGGTTAAGACCGGCGGATCGTCGTGAAGAATCGCGTTCATCGTCTCGACCGACGAGTCGCGGCGGAACGGTTGAATCCCGGTCAGCATCTCGTAGAGCACGATCGCGAACGAGAAGATGTCCGACCGGTGATCGATCGCGCTGCCGCGGACCTGCTCCGGCGACATGTAGCCCACCGTTCCGACGATCATTCCTGGACTCGTGCCGCGATTCTGCGTGTCGGCGCGGCTTCCCTCGGGCTGATCGGGCGTCAAGAGTTTTGCGAGTCCGAAGTCGAGCAGCTTCACCCGGTCGTCCGCAGTGATGAAAATGTTCTCCGGCTTGAGGTCGCGGTGAACGACGCCTTTTTCATGCGCGGCCGCCAGCCCGTTCGCAGTCTGCACCGCGTAATCGAGAACCTTTCGGATCGGCAGACGGCCGCCGGTCAGCACGTCGCGCAACGTCGATCCCTCCAGCAGCTCGGAGACGATGAATGGTCCCCCTTCGTGGGAGCCGAGGTCAAAGACGGTCAGGAGATTCGGATGATTCAATGTCCCAGTCGCACGCGCTTCCTGCTCGAAGCGTCGAAGATGATCTGCGTTGCCGGCCAGCGAGCGGGGCAGGACCTTGATCGCGACGTCGCGCCCGATGCGCGGATCGCGTGCGCGATAGACCTCTCCCATCCCGCCGGCTCCGATATTGCCGAGGATTTCGTAGGGTCCGATGCGGGAACCGAGCGCCAGTGGCATCAGGACGCGATGCTCAGACCGAGCTCAGTGACCGGATCGGGTCGCCGATCGATGTCCGTAACGACCCACTGGCCGTCGCGCCGCTCGATCTCAATGACCACGGACTTCCAGCCTTTCGCATTCGGCGTGTTCTCCGCGTGGCGGATGCGCAGGCCGCTCCACTTCTCAGGCGGGATCCGTTTCTCGCGCAGCCACGCCTCAGCGCGTTCCATGACTACGGGTGGATCGCTGTGATCGCACGGCATGCGTGAATAATACGCGCGTGCGCGTCGCAATCACACGAGCGGTCAGTCCGCGGATCGCGGAATGCGAGCTGAGCTTCATCGAGCGCAAGCCGATCGACTTCGCAAGGGCCGAGGCGCAACATGATGCTTACGAGCGGATCCTCGCCGCGAATGGCTGCGAAATCGTGCACGTTCCGGCCGAGCCGGACATGCCCGATTCGGTCTTCGTTGAGGACGCGGCGGTGGTTCTCGACGATGTCGCGATCATCACGCGCCCCGGTGCGCAATCGAGACGGGAAGAAGTCGAGAGCGTCGCGAGTGTTCTGCAGCGCTATCGTCCGCTCTTTCGCGTTACCGAGCCGGCAACTGTCGACGGCGGCGATGTGCTCGTCGTCGGCCAGCGGCTCTACATTGGACGCTCGCAGCGAACGAACCTGGAGGCTATCGAACGACTCAACGCGATCCCCATCGATTTTCAAGGCTGCCTGCATCTCAAATCGGCGGTCACGCAGATCGATGACGAGACGCTGCTGCTCAATCCGCGATGGGTTGACTCGCGTCAATTCCCGGATTTGAACTATGTCGCCGTCGATCCCGCCGAACCGTTCGGCGCGAATGCCCTTCGATTAGCCGACGCCCTGATTTTCAGCGCCTCGCATCCGCGCACGCGAAAGCTGCTCGAATCGCGCGGATACCGCGTCGAAGTCGTCGACGTGTCCGAGCTCGAAAAGGCAGAAGCGGGTGTGACGTGTTGCAGTGTCATCGTTGAGGTTTGAGATTCTGGAGTGCGGTGCCTTGGCACCGCTCTCCGGCCGCGGCTTGCCGCGGGTGCCGGCAGCAAGCTGCCGGCGCGAAAGCGGCGGCAAGCCGCCGCACTCCAAGATCGGCACAGGTTCGTTACTGCGCGTGACCTTCGCGGTCATAAAATGACTGTCCGGTCATGGCCGCACGTCAAGTCCGCAGTCCGTGGGAATCCTACAAGCGCCAGAGCATTCAGGAGGCGGTTATCCGCCTGATCTGCCGGGAAGGCCTGAAGAGCGTGACCATGGAGCGCGTGGCACAGGAAGTCGGGATCGCGAAAGGGACGGTTTACCTTCACTATCGCGACAAGCAGGAACTGCTCGACGAAGTGAAGTCCTCGGCGGTTGCGCCGATGATGAAGACCGTCGAAGACATCCTTCGCGGTGATGACGCCCCCGATGAACGCCTGCGCGCGTTTGCCCTTGCATACCTGGAGTACTTCGACGAGCATCGCGATCTCTTCCGCGTCCTCATCTACGAACGCGAGGTCGTTCGAGTGCAGGGAAGCCGGTATCAGAGCGACCGATATCGGCGTCTGATCGAAGCGACTGCGCGCGTGATCGGCGAGGGAGTGCGCGAAGGCGTTTTTCGTGAAGTGAATGTGCACAACGTCGCCGCGATGTTCGTGGAAGCGATGTTCGCGCTGATGAATCAACGCTTGCGCAGCGACAAGCCCGCCCAGGTCGAAGACGACGCCACTCTGCTCGGCGACGTTTTCATCCACGGTCTGGAGTGGAAAAAGAAGTGAAGCAATTCGCAATCGTCGCCTGTCTCGTCGCCGCGGCGTGTTCGACCGCGCGCGATCCCGGCACGAGCGCCATCCCTGCCGCTCCCTGGACTGCCCCGACCCCCGCCGTCCCGCCCGCCCTCCCGAAGCCGCAAACGAACGACCTCGGGGAGCTGAACATGCCGCGCGCGATCGATCTCGCGCTGCAGAACAATCCCGATACGAAGTCCGCGTGGTTGCAAGCGCGTCAGGCGCAGGCGCACCTCGGCAGCGCGCGTTCGGCGTACTTCCCGGAAGTGGATCTGAATGCGAACTACACGCGGGCGCATCAGGCGACGCAGGGCGGTCAGACCGTCTTCAACAGCACGACTTTCGGCCCGCAGCTCGTGCTCACCTATCTGTTGTTCGATTTCGGCGGACGCGCGGCGCAGGTCGAAGAAGCGCGCCAGGCGCTGATCGCCGCCGACTTCACGCACAATCAATTGATTCAGGACGTGATCCTGCAGACGCAGCAGGCGTACTTCGGCTACCTCGATGCGAAGGCCCTGCTCGATGCGCAAGCGGCGACACTCAAAGAGCGTCAGGCGAGCGTGGATGCGGCGGACGCGCGGCATAACGCAGGGGTGGCAACTATTAATGATGTGCTGCAGGCGCGGACTGCTCTCTCGCAAGCGCAATTAACGTACGAATCCGTCGAGCAGAACCTCCGGACGTTCCAGGGCACGCTCGCGACGGTGATGGGACTGTCCGTAACCACAAAGTTCTCGATCGGAACGCTGCCCACCGACGTTCCGATTCAGGAAGTGCAGACTGCGGTCGAGTCTCTGATCACGCAGGCGGAAACCGAGCGGCCTGACTTCGCCGCCGCGCGCGCGCTCGTGCAGCAGGCAGAGGCGCGCGTCCGCGAAGTGCGAGCGCAGGGCTTGCCGACGCTTGGTCTGACGGCGACTTTCAACCGCACGACTTTTCGCGGAGTCGCGAACGGGACCGCGTCGCCGTACTCGATCGGGCTCGCGATGCGATTCCCGCTCTTCACGGGATGGCGGAACCAATTCGACCTTCGCGCGGCGCAACTCGGCGCGGACATCGCGCGAGAGGAAGCTCGCGGATTTCAGCAGCAAATGGACCTGCAGGTGTGGAACAGTTACTACGGACTTTCAACGGCCGTGCAGCGCGTTCGTACCAGTCGTGACTTCCTGAGCACAGCGCAGCAATCGGCGGATGTGGCAGCCGATCGATATCGCAGCGGGGTCGGGAGTATTCTCGACGTGCTGACGGCCGAGGCGGCGCTGGAAACGGCGCGGGCGCAGGAGATTCAGGCGCGGACGGATTGGTTCATCGCGGTTGCACAGCTCGCGCACGACACAGGAACTCTCGCACAACCATGAAGGCAGAATTGAAGGCGGAAGGCAGAAGGCAGAAGGCAGAAGTGATCCGGCGGAGGTACGCAGTCGTTTTCACTTCTGCCTTCTGCCTTCTGCTTTCTGCCTTTTTTGCCTTTTGCTCGGGCACGAAACAGAAACGCGCTGACGAAAAGGTCCCGGTCACCGTCGCGAAGGTCTCGCAGAAGGATGTGCCGGTGCAGCTGCGCGCGATTGGCAACGTGCAGGCTTTTTCCAACGTGTCGATCCGTGCGATGGTCGGCGGACAGCTGACGAACGTCTGGTTCCGCGAAGGGGACGACGTCCGCAGAGGCCAGCGGCTCTTCACGATCGATCCGCGGCCGTATCAGGCGGCGTTGCAGCAGGCGGAGGCGAATCTCGCGCGCGACGAAGCGAATTATCGGAACGCGCAATCGGAAGCCGTGCGCTACGCCGAGCTGGTCAAGAAGGATTACGTCACCAAAGAGGACTACGACAAGATCACTTCGGCCGCCGAGTCGGCGAAGGCGGTTCTGGCGGCGGATCGGGCGGCGATCGATAATGAGCGCCTGCAACTCGCGTATTGCAACATCACCGCGCCGATCGACGGTCGAACCGGGAGTCTGATGGTGCACGCCGGAAACATCGTTCGTGCGAACGACACGAATGCGCTGGTCGTCATCAATCAAGTCACGCCGATTTATGTGCAGTTTGCGGTTCCGGAGTCGCAACTCGGACAGCTCCGCGCGCGTGGCGGTTTGGGTGTGCCCGTTTCGGCCGCGCCGCAGAAAGGTGGAGCCGCAATCGCGACCGGCCGGCTCAGCTTCATCGACAACGCTGTCGACATGACCACTGGCACGATCACGCTGAAGGCAGTGTTTCCGAATCAGAATCGGGCGCTCTGGCCGGGCCAATTCGTGACAGTGGCAGTAACACTGCAGGACCGTCCGAATGCTGTTGTCGTTCCGACACAGGCGATACAGACCGGACAGCGTGGACAATATGTTTTTGTGGTCAAGCAGGACCAATCGGTGGAGATGCGGTCAGTGACGGTGGCCGACACGGTGGAGCAGGAGAGCATCATCGAAAATGGTCTCGGGCCGGGCGAAACCGTCGTTACTGATGGACAATTAAGGTTGACGCCCAAGAGTCGCGTGGATGTGAAGAATGCGCTTTAGAGTGCCGAGTGCCGTGTGCCGAGTTCCGAGTCAGTTCGGCACTCGGCACTCGGCACTCGGCACTCGGTACTAACAACAAATGAACATCGCTGCCATCTTCATCAAGCGCCCCGTCATGACCACGTTGATCATGGTGGCGATCCTTCTGTTCGGGATCATGGCGTATCGGCAACTGCCGGTCAGCGATCTGCCGAACGTCGACTTCCCGACCATCCAGGTCAATGCGTCCCTGCCGGGAGCGAACCCGGAGACGATGGCCTCCTCGGTCGCCACGCCGCTCGAGCGTCAGTTCTCGACGATCGCGGGGCTCGATTCGATGATCTCGTCGTCCGGACTCGGCGGGACGTCCATCACGCTGCAGTTCAATCTGAGCCGCAACATCGACGCCGCCGCGCAGGACGTGCAGGCTGCGATCGCGGCTGCCGTGCGGCAGCTCCCGCCTAACATGCCGGCGCCGCCGTCGTACAACAAAGTCAATCCCGCCGATCAGCCGGTGCTGTACCTCGCGATCAATTCCGACACGATGCCGCTGAACGACCTCGACGAGTACGCCGAGACGATGATGGCGCAGCGCATCTCGACGGTTCAGGGTGTCGCGCAGGTCTCGGTCTTCGGTTCCGCGAAGCGCGCGGTGCGCATCCAGCTCGATCCCCGGCAGCTCGCCAGCCGCGGCATCGGCATCGACGAAGTGCAGGCCGCGATCCGCAACAGCAACGTCAATCTGCCGACCGGCATCATGTACGGGCCGAACACGAACTACACGGTTCAGGCGAACGGCCAGCTTCTCAAAGCCGCGGACTATCGCTCGCTGGTGGTCGCCTATCGCAACGGTGCGCCGGTGCATCTGGAAGACCTGGCCAATGTCCTCGATGACATCGAGCAGAACCAGTCGGCCGCCTGGTTCAGAGACAAACGCGCGATGATCATGGCGATTCAGAAGCAGCCGGGAACGAACACCGTCGAAGTCTCCGACCGCGTGCGCGCGCTCCTTCCGAAATTCCGCGAGGAGCTGCCGGCATCGGTGAATCTCGACATCCATCGCGATCGCGCCGAGTCGATCCGCGCGTCGGTGGCCGACGTGAAGTTCACGCTGATGTTGACGCTGTTCCTCGTCATCCTCGTGATCTTCCTCTTCCTTCGCAACGTGTCCGCGACCATCATCCCGAGTCTCGCGCTCCCGATGTCGATCATCGGAACGTTCGCGGTGATGTATCTGCTCGACTACTCGCTCGACAACCTCTCGCTGATGGCGTTGACGCTGTCGGTCGGATTCGTCGTCGACGATGCCATCGTCATGCTGGAGAACATCGTCCGCCACATGGAGATGGGCGAGAAGCCGCTGGAAGCGGCATTCAAAGGCTCGAAAGAAATCGGATTCACGATCATTTCGATGACGATCTCGCTGGCGGCCGTCTTCATCCCGATTCTGTTCATGGGCGGAATCCTGGGCCGCCTCTTCCATGAGTTCGCGGTCACCATCGGCGCGGCGATTCTCGTCTCCGGTTTCGTCTCGCTGACGCTGACGCCGATGCTGGGATCGCGCTTCCTGCGTCCGCATCTCGGCGAAAAGCATGGCCGGCTTTACAACGCAATGGAGCGCTTCTTCGACGGGATGCGCGCGTTTTATGAGCGCGGCCTCAAAACCGCGCTGCGCCTCCGCTTCGCAGTGCTGATGTTTTCGCTGGTCATTCTCGCTGCCACGGTCGCGCTGTTCCGATTCATTCCGAAGGGCTTCATTCCGCAGGAAGATCAGGGGCAGATCCAGATCACGCTGGAAGCGCAGCAGGGCATCTCGATTCAGGAAATGACGCGCCACGAGCTGGCGGCGATGGACATCGTGCTCAAGAATCCCAACGTCGCGACGTTCTTCGCGCGCGTCGGCGGCGGACGCGGATCCGGCAACAGCGGATTCATTTCGATCCGCACTGTTCCGAAGGGCGATCGGAAAGACTCGCTCGACGACATCGTTGCGCAACTTCGCCCGAAGCTGAATGCGATTCCCGGCATTCGCGTCTACCTGCAGATTCCGCCGCCCATCAACATCGGCGGCCGAGGATCGTCGTCGAGCTATCAGTACACGATGTATGGGCAGGACACGAGCGTTCTCTATCCGGCATCCGAGAAAATGCTCGAGAAGATGCGCCAGATGCCCAGTCTGACTGACGTCTCGACCGATCTTCTCATCAAGAATCCGACCGTCATCGTCGACATCGACCGACAGAAGGCAGCATCGCTCGGACTCGATGTCATGGATGTCGAGGATTCTCTCTATTCGGCGTACGGCACACGTCAGGTCTCGACGATCTACGCGACCAATAACACCTATCAAGTCATCATGGAGCTGCAGCCGGAGTTCCAGGCGAGTCCGAAGGCGCTGTCGCTGCTGTACGTGCGATCGAATTCGGGACAGCTCGTGCCGCTGGCAGCGGTGGCATCCGCGAAGCCGACTTACGGTCCGACGGCCGTCAATCACTCCGGACAGCTTCCGTCGGTCACGATCTCCTTTGCGATGAAGCCGGGTGTAGCTCTTGGTACGGCGTTCGACGCGATCAACAAGGAAGCGAAGACGACGCTGCCTTCGACGGTTTCCTCGAACTTCCAGGGAACGGCGCAGGCATTCCAATCCTCGCTGCAGGGACTCGGAGTTCTCCTCATCATCGCCATCGCCGTGATCTACATGGTCCTCGGCATCCTCTACGAAAGCTTCATTCATCCGCTGACGATTCTGTCGGCGCTGCCGTTCGCCGGATTCGGCGCGCTGCTGACGCTGATGGTCTTCCGCGTCGATCTGTCGATCTACGCGTTCGTCGGAATCATCATGCTGGTGGGTCTCGTGAAGAAGAACGGCATCATGATGATCGACTTCGCGATCGAAGCGCAGAAGCTGGGCAAGTCGGCGGAAGAGGCGATTTACGAGGCGTGCGTCGTGCGCTTCCGCCCGATCATGATGACGACCATGGCCGCGCTGATGGGCACCCTGCCGATCGCGCTCGGCTTCGGCGCCGGCGCTGAGTCGCGGCGCCCGCTCGGTCTCGCCGTCGTCGGCGGCCTGCTCTTCTCGCAGACGCTGACCCTCTATGTCACGCCGGTTTTCTATCTCTACATGGAGAAACTGCGCCGCAAGCCCAAGTCCGAGGAGCCGGGGCAGCCCGAGGAGATCGAGGAGCTGACGTTCGAGCCGGAGCAGGAGCGCGAGCCGGTGAGCGTCGGCTACCGCAAAACAGTTCCAGCAACGCCACATTGACCTTTCCGAGCACAGGTGCAACATGGGTCTATGCGATTCCTTGCGGCTGTTCTATCAGTCGTATTCGCGATTCAAGACGCACCGGCATCCGCGATTTCCGCGCGCGATCTGAAACGACTGCTTTTCAGACCGAATAGAGCATCCGCCGGGGCGGTTGAAGCCACGGCTGCACGCAGGCGTGTGGTGCCGCCTCCGGTCACATCCGCATGTCCCGCTGCGGTCCTGAGCCCATTCGTCTTCGTGACGGGCCTTGTCGAAGACGGATCCTTCATCTACGTCTCGGATTTGTTCGGCGCCATCATTCGGGTTTCGAAGAGTGGAGAAATGCCTCGATTACTCGCCGAGTTCGACGACATCCTCCCGGGTCAGATCGCGGCCGACGCGACGACCCTTTACTTCCTCGCTACGGACGGAACGAGCCCGCGCGGGGCGCTGTACTCACTGCCGAAAGCTGGCGGTATGGCAGTGAAGCTGGCTTCGGAAATCGAGTTCCCATTTGCGATCGCCATCGACGACGCTTACATCTACTGGATCGACGTCGGTACGTTCACCGGTTCAGCGATCAGGCCAAACGGGAAGGTCGAGCGCGTGAAAAAGAATGGCGAGTCGCGCCAAACGCTCGCTTCGGGTCTTTCGACGCCGTTTGCCATCGCGCTCGACAGCACCGATGTCTACTTTGGCGAGGTTGGTTTGGCGTTGGGGAATCCGAGCGCAGGCCTGCGAAAAGTCAGTAAGTCGGGAGGCACGGTCACGAAGATGACGGATGGACGCGCGGTCGTGTCCATCGACATCGCAGGAACCGAAGCGTTCTACTCTTCTGCGGTTGGTGCCGAGGCATCCGATCCGCAGATTTCGCGTATCGCCGCCAGCGGCGGAACATCCACGCTTGTCTATCGCGACCTTTTCGTGCTCAACCTCGACGTGGATGGCGAAACAATCCTGATCATGGGGCCGGAAAGCGATGAGAGCGACTATCTGGCATCCATTCCAAAGAGCGGAGGACAGACCCGCATTCTGCGACGCGGCGTTCTCGACTCGTACACGTTTGCGTTCGACGCCTGCGCCGTTTACTACGGACTCGACGCCGCCCTCGAACGCTTCCCGCGCTGAGGCTTCTGTCCCTCTCCCATCGGGAGAGGGTGGTCCCGCAAAGCGGGACCGGTGAGGGGCGCGGCAAGCACGATTCGCTGGTTTGCACGCCCCTCATCCGCCGCTGCGCGGCACCTTCTCCCGATGGGAGAAGGACACCCGCACTAGACTATCCCCATGCTCCGCATCGAGATCGCGGTCGCCGTACTGGTGATCATCGCGATCGTCGCCTACCTTCTGGGCAAGCGACACGCGCGGCGGCTGCAACATGCGCGGCGCATTCGCATCGATCGCTTCAAGCTCAAGCAGCGGCACGCCGACATCGCGCTCGAGGTTTTCGGATCGCGCGAAGTCGTCGCAGCAGTGCAAGCGTACGCGAAGGAGCATCACGTCACGACCGAAGCAGCGATGAAACAGGCGCGCATCTATCTCCAGGAAATCGTCCCGAAGTTCAATCTCCTGGCGTACTACCGCGTCGGTGCACCGGTCGCGAAGGGCATCATGTACTTTCTCTACCGGCCGGTCGTCGAGCGCACTCTCTTGCGCGTCTTCAACGACCGCGCGCCGAAAGATGCGGTCGTCGTCTACGTCATCAACCACCGCTCGAATGCCGACTACGTCCTCGTCGCGCACATGCTGTTCGAATTCATTTCGCTGTCGTATGCAGTGGGTGAGTGGGCGAGGGTCTGGCCGCTCAACCATCTCTTCAAATGGTTTGGCGCGTATTTCGTGCGGCGGCGATATCGCGAGCCGCTGTATCACGCGGTTCTGTCGAGCTTCGTCGGGACGATCACGCGCAACGGCGTGACGCAGGGAATCTTCATCGAAGGCGGACTCTCGCGAGACGGCGCGTTCCTGAAACCGAAGCTCGGCATGCTCGACTACATCGTGCAGGCCAAGCGCAATCCGGAGTTCACGGAGCCGCTCTTCATCATCCCGACCGCCATCAACTACGACCGCGTTCTCGAAGATCGAAATCTGACGCAGGAGCTCCTCGGGCGCGAGGATCGATCGACGAAGAGCGAGAAGCTCCGAACGACGTTCGATTTCCTGTTCCGGAATTTCTGGCGCGGTGTTTTTCGGCGATTCAAGCGATACGGCTATGCGATCGTCAGCTTCGGCGAACCGATCGACGTCGACACGTTCATTCGCAACCACCCGGCGATCCTCTCTCCCGATTTCGAGCAGCGGAAAGGCGATTTGCGCGCGCTGGCGGACTCGGTGATGGATGAGATCTCTGCGGCGCTTCCGATCACGCCGGTCACTCTGGCGGCGCGCATTTTCTCGGAGTCGCGCGATCCGCTCACCGATGACGAGATGATCGAGCGCATGGACGGCTACCGCGAGCGCTGGCGCGACCGCGTCTGGCTCCTGCGCGAGAAAAACGGCGAGGAGATGTGGCGCAGGGCGAAATGGATTCTCGAGCTGCGGCATCTGATCGAACCGGCGCAAAAGTGGCGGTCCGATCTCTTTGCGGGCGAAGGCGTCCCGGTCGTCGAGGAAGCGTGGCAGTGGAATCCAGCGGAGATTCTCATCCGCGACTACTACGCGAATTCGCTCATGTCATTCGCCGAGGTGAAGCAGCGCGGGTGGCCGGAACGCGATCACCAGAAGTTGTTGGAGCGCGTTGTCTAAGGTCCTTCGACTGATCGCCGCGGCGATCAGCATCGTCATCGGATTCGCCGGTCTCATTCTGCCTGTGCTGCCTGGCTGGCTCTTTTTCGGGGTGGCAGCGGCGCTGCTCTTTCCTGATTCGCGGCTCGTGCGCAAAGCGGTCGCAACGATCGAGCAGCGCTTCCCGTCTACCAAACGCCTGATGCAATTCCTCATCGGCAGGCACTGAAAGGCAGAAGGCAGAAGGCAGAGGGCAGAAGGCTCTCATTTCGTAAACTTCTGCCTTCTGCCTTCTGCCTTCTGCCCTCTGCCCTCTGCCTTTGAAGCCTTTTCACGTTTTTCCGACGCTCGGCCTTCGGTTCCTTCACGACGCCGGACCGAAACTATGTCTCGAACCGGAGGATATTGAAATGGCTCTCAGAACTGTCCCTCGCTATTTTCTGCTCCCGCCGATGTTTG
>DATBSF010000450.1:0-7187 GCA_036559905.1 Thermoanaerobaculia bacterium
TACTCAATAAAACACGAGGTTAACTATGAGACGGGTGCTGGTGGGAATCGCGATCCTGGCGTTGGCGCAGAGTGTTTCTGCGGCTATTCAATACGAGTTTCGTCAAACAACGCATTCTGACCTCGAATCGATCCCTTCGACTGACATGACGGGCCGGGGTGTGATTGACGGTGACCGGTCGCGCGTGGAGTTCATCGCCGGCAACGGCTTCGCGCCGGGCACTTACGTCATCTCCACCAACGGATCAAAGACCCTCATGTTCGTCGATCCGAGCCGCAAGACCTACGTTGAGGTCAACGCCGGCGGCGTCGCCACATCGATCGGCGCGGCGCGCATCACCATCACGAACAAGAAGGTCAATCTGGCGAAGATCGAGGAGCAGACATTGATCGCAGGTCTGCCAACCGAGCACTACCGGTTGACCCTCGACTACGACATCACGCTCCAGTTCGGCTCGATTCCGCTCACGCAAACAGTTCACGAGGTCATCGACAAGTGGGTCACGCAGGCGTTCGACAACGTCGCAGAGACGTTCCTCGCGACCGGCAGCATCCGCACGGGAAATCCTGACCTCGACGACCTCATCCTGACCGAGAACACCAAGATCAAGGGCTTCGCGCTCAGGCAGACGATGTCGGTTGCGACGTCGACGCGGCGGTCTGATGTCCCCGGATCGAAGCTTTCGGATGTGTTCCGTCCGACCCGCACGCAGATCCGCGAGCTGACGATCACGTCGATCGAGTCGAAAGCAAGCGTACCGGCAGACCTGTTCATCGTGCCGGCGACGTTCAAGAAACCGGATCCACTGCGTGACGATACACAGAAGGCTCCGCTGACGATTCTGTCGTTCACACCGGCCGGCGGTAGCTAGACCTTGGGTGGGAGGGCGGACGGGACCGTGGTAGGATCGTGGAAAGTCGGGTCCATGAATAAGTTGAAGCGCCCAGGAGCGCTCGTTGCGGCGGTAGTTCCAGCTTCGCTTCTACTCGCTTCGATCAATCCTTCCCCGATCAATCCCGAGCTCGCACCGAGCGCATCGCATCCCGCACTTCGCTACTCCGATCTCTCAGTGCCACAACCGGCGGCGCTCCCACCGCACTCGATCGTTCTGACGGTCGAGGCCGGCGACACGCTCGACTCGGTTTTGACCGATGGCGGAGTGGATCGAATCGAGAGCGCAGCTGTGATCCGCGAGATCGCGCGCTCGCTCGATCTCCGGCGTCTGCGTCCCGGAAACCTCGTCCGATTTCACTATCAGCAGGATGGACGCGTCGACAGCATCGAGCTCAAAGTCACGGGCTGGGGGGAGATCGACGCGGTGCGCACTGACTCCGGATTCCTGGTCGTTCCGCAAGTCGCTGCGCAAAACGAAATCGACACCGTGATTTCGGCGAACATCGAGAGCTCGCTCTACGAAGCGCTCAAGTCGGAAGGCGAGGGCCCGCAACTCGCGCAGCAGATCGCCGACATCTTCCAGTGGGACGTCGACTTCTTCGCGCTGCAGCGCGGCGACGCGTTCAGCCTGGTCGTGAAAAAGAAATTCGTCGGCAGCGATGCCGTCGGCTACGGTCCGATCCTCGCCGCGCGTTTCACGCACAGCGGGCAGACATTCGAAGCGTTCCGTCAGGAATCGCCCGACGGCCGCGCCGGATACTACGGACGCAAAGGCACGCCGGTGCGCAAACAGTTCCTGCGCGCGCCGCTGAAGTTCACACGCATCACATCGAAATTCCAGAAGAGCCGCTGGCATCCGATTCTGCACTGCTTCAAGCCGCATCACGGAGTCGACTACGGCGCGCCGGTTGGAACGCCAGTGATGACGACCGCCGACGGCGTCGTGATCGAAGCCGGACGCAAAGCTGGCGAAGGAAATTACATTCGCGTGCGTCACACCTCGCGTATCGATACTTACTACCTGCACCTTTCGCGATTCTCGAAAGGAATTCGTCCGGGCCACAAAGTCACGCAGGGCGACGTCATCGGTTACGTGGGATCGACCGGACTCGCGACCGGACCGCACCTCGACTACCGCGTCAACGATCGAGGGACGTGGCTCGATCCATTGAATCTGAAATCCATTAGTCCAGATCCGCTGCCGCGGAGTTTGCTGCCGCAATTCCGGACCAATGTTGCCAGGCTCGCGATCAAACTCGCGTTACCGGCATCGCAAGTGGCAGAATTCGCACCGAAGCGCCGGGCACTCTTCTAGCGCCCGGCTGGGTTCCGATCATGAACAAGGTAACGGTCCGGGCGCCTGTGCGCGCCGATCTCGCTGGCGGTACCCTCGACCTCTGGCCGCTATATCTCTTCCATCCCGGCGCCCGGACAGTCAACGTCGCGATCTCGTACTACGCGGAATCTGAGGTCGCCGAAACCGGCGACAGCGGAATCGAGATCCACCTCACCGATCAACAGTACGAGCAGCGATACGAATCGCTGCACGAGATCGCCGCCGATCCAAAAGCGGCGCTGGTCCATCGCGTTCTCGAGTATTTCCATCTGAGCGGAATCCGCATCACCACCCGTACCGACGCCCCGCGCGGCTCCGGCCTCGGCGGTTCTTCGGCGCTGACGATCACGCTCGTTCGTGCACTGTCCGAGCTCGCCGGCAGCCCGATCGAAGAAGACGATCTCATCTCGCTGGTTCGCGATCTCGAGACGCGGCTGATTGGCGTCCCTGCCGGCATCCAGGATTACTACCCGCCGGTGTACGGCGGCCTCGCTGCCATCCATCTCAATCCGGGCTCGGTGATCCGTCACGAGATTCCTTTGCCCGTCGATCGACTCGCCGAACACATGCTGCTGCATTACACCGGCGTCGCGCATTTCTCGGGAACGAACAACTGGGAGATGTACAAGCGGCAGATTGATGGAAAGCGCAAGGTCCACAAAGGATTCGAACGCATCTCGCAGAGCGCGGCCGATATGGAGAGGGCGTTGACGGCCGGCGACTTCCGCGCCGCGGGCGATGCGCTCGCGCGCGAATGGCAGAACCGCAAGGCGCTGATCAACGGAATCTCGACCCCCGAGATCGACGCCGCGATCGACGCTGCGACGAAAGCCGGCGCGTGGGCCGGAAAAGTATGCGGGGCGGGCGGTGGCGGCTGCATCGTTTTTCTCCTCCCACCCGACCGCCGCGCCGACGTGCGCCGCGCACTCGGCGAAGTCGCGGGACACATTCTCGAAGCGACTCCGGTCGCGCACGGTCTCGCGATCGATCGCACGGAAGCGGTGCAGGCGATGGGATTCGCCTCACGAGGACGTCACGTGCCGCACCGAAGCGAGTCGATCGATCAACTCTATGTGCATGGCGGAAGGGGTCCGTACAAACCCTTCGTGCTGGCCGAGGCGATCGTGACGCTGACGGAACCGAGGAGCGGCGCGCATCAGTCGTTGGGTCGCGCGTATGCCGCACCGATCGATGTCGCGGAAGCGGCGATTTCGTGGACCGACGCGCGGCCGATCAATCCCGACAAGCTCGATCTGCACGTCGGACCCGATCCGAATCGGCGCATCTCGTCGCGAATCTCCGTGGACGCCATCGTGCAGGCGGCGGGGCAGGCGGAAGAAGGATTCAAACAGTTTGTCGCCGAGCATGAGAAGCTGCAGATCTTCCACAACGCGGCTTTCGGACTCTTCTCGCAGCCGCATGAAACCCGCGCTGCATTCGTGCAGCGTTGTTTCGAAGAAGCGAATCGCCGGCTGGAAGAAGAAGCCGAACGGCTGGAGAGCACTTTCCGTCGTCGCATCGATCAAGTGAAGGAACGGTCGGAGCGCGACGATCGGGAATTGGACGCGAAAGAAGAGCACCGAACCGAATCGCGCGCCGACAGCGTCAACGTCGCATGGGGTCAGACGTTGTACAACATCACGTCGGGAAAACCTGCGGCGGTCGCCGAAGCGCCCCAATCCGCGCGCGAGGGCGACTACATGGAGAAGATCGCGCAGATCCAGCGCGCGTGGGACAAGGAGCTGCAGGCGAAGCGCGATGATCTGACTGCGAAATCGCGCGAAGTCGAAGAGCTGGTGGTTACGCCCTCGCCCAAGAACATCGAAGTCACGAAGTATTTGATCGTGTGGGCGTCAAGAATCTGATTCAGCGCGCCGATGCGCGCGGCGCCGCGCGTGCGATCTCATCGACCAGATGGTATGGATCGATCGGCTTCGACAGGTACGCGTCGAACGTGCCGCGCTCTTCCATCGCCGCCGGAAAAGCAGAGAGCGCGACGATCTTCGTGGGACTGCCCCGCTGGCGATCGCCCTTCCGCAGCGCACGCGCGAAGGCGTAACCGTCAATTTCCGGCATCGCGATATCCGTGATGATGATGTCGGGGTGACGCCGCTCGATCGCATCGAGTGCTGCGGATGCAGATTCGAAGACCGTGACGTTCGCGCCGGCGGCGCTCAGGACCGCCGATACGATTTTTCGCGATGCCTGGTCATCGTCAACCAAGACCACTTCCAGGTCGCGCAAGCGATTGCCGTATCTGAAAGTGTCAGCGAGGTCGTTCGGCAGTGCCGCGTCGGCAGCGACTGCGCGGATCGGCAACGAGACAGTAAAGGTCGATCCGCTCCCGCGACCTTCGCTGTGCGCGGTAACTCTGCCGCCGTGCGCCTCGGCGATGTAACGCACGATGGAGAGGCCGAGCCCGAGGCCGCCGTGGACGCGCGTGCTCGGCGTCTCCGCTTGTCGGAACGGCTCGAACACGTGCGGGAGAAACCGCGGTTCAATGCCCTCGCCGTTATCGGTCACCTCGATCTGGATTTGTGAAGCCGTGCGTCGCGCTGTGACCAGCACGTTGCCTTTCTTTGGCGTGAACTTCACGGCGTTCGACAGCAGATTCCAAATCACCTGCTGGAGGCGTGTCGGATCCGCCACCATGAGCCCGAGCTGAGGAGCGAGCGAAGTCGTAATCGTGATGTCTTTCGCTTGCGCAGTCGTACTCACGGCGTCGGCCGCATTCAGAATCACGCGGCCAATGTCGATCGTCTCGGGCGACAGCCGCAGTTTGCCGGAAACGACGCGTGACACGTCGAGGATGTCATCGATGAGGCGCGCCTGAAGCTGCGCGCCATTCGCGATCCCCGCCACCGCTTCGCGAAACAGCGGATCATCCGGCTTCATCGTGAGCAAGAGGCGCGACCAGCCGAGGACCGCGGTCATCGGCGTGCGAAGCTCGTGCGAGAGCGTCATCAGGAATTCGTCTTTCGCGCGATTCGCCTCCTGCGCCTCGCGATACGAATTCTCGGCGCGGCGACGCTCCTCCTCCGCCTGCACGCGCGCTTCACGCTGTTCGAGGAGCGCGAGATTCACCTCTTCCGCTTTTTTCCGTTCGGTGATGTCGCGCGTTACCTTCGCGAAGCCGCGCAACCGGCCGCTCGAATCGTGCACGGCCGTGAGGATCACATTCGCCCAGAAACGGCTGCCGTCTTTTCGGACGCGCCAGCCTTCGTCTTCCACGCTGCCGTGCTCGCGCGCGATCTCCAGCTCACGCGCTGGCTTGTTCGAGGCCACGTCTTCTTCGGTGTAGAACGCCGAGAAGTGGCGGCCGATGATCTCTTCCGGCCTGTAGCCCTTGATGCGCTGCGCGCCGTTGTTCCACGTCTTAACGTTGCCCTCGGGGTCGAGCATGAAGATCGCGTAGTCGCGGACGGACGACACCAGCAGTTGGAAAATCTCCGCGCTCTGGCGCAGGTCCTCTTGCGCCAATAGCTTCGCGGTCATGTCTCGCGTTACTTTCGCGAAGCCGTGGAGAGTGCCATCGGGATTACGGAGAGCGGTGATGACGGTGTTCGCCCAGAAGCGGCTGCCGTCCTTGCGCAGTCGCCATCCTTCGTCCTCGACGCGTCCCTCAGCCGCAGCGACCTCCAGCTCCCGCTGGGGTTTCTGTGCATCCTCGGGCAGATAGAAGATCGAGAAATTGCGGCCGACGACTTCCTCTTCGTCGTAGCCCATGATGCGGGCCGCGCCGGAGTTCCAGGAGCGAATCGTACCGTCGGTGCCGAGGAGAAAAATCGCGTACTCCTGGACGGCGTCGACTAGCAACGCCAACTCTTCGGCCCGGATACGGGAGCGGTGGCTATCAGGAGTCATCATTGACGTGGGGACCGGTCGGGCACCCGAAACTCACCGCTTTTGCATCTTTTCTGCCACTACCGCAGGGTTTGGTCGCCGGAGTCGACAAGCTCCGTTACGGTGGTCATGAGATGCTCGATATCGAAGGGCTTCCGCACCACGGCACGGATGATCTCGGGATCGAAGTCGGGGGTGATCGGAGTTCGATGCTGACCGGCGGCCATGTACGAGATGACGGCCCGGCCGTCAACCTCCGGCATCATCAAATCGAGGATGATGCAGGCGATATCGTTTCGCGTTTCAATGAGGTCGTTCGCCGCCTGCCCGTTCCGTTCATCATCTTCCACGATGAGAACCGTCCTGAGCATGCCGGGTCCTCCTACACCGGAATAGCGGTTCGCGTTGCGCGTTACGTGCTAGGATCGCGCTCCCGTCGGGCAGTAGCGCAGCCTGGTAGCGTACCTGAATGGGGTTCAGGTGGTCGCGGGTTCAAATCCCGCCTGCCCGACCAGCTTCCCACCGAGCCGATATGGAACAACAACAACCACCACAGCAGATTCGAATCACCCTTGATGACACTGTCGCGCAAGGCGAATACATCAACTTCGCCAACATCATCCATTCCCCCAGCGAGTTCGTGATCGACCTCGGCCGCATCGTTCCGGGGCGTCCCGACGTGAAGATCTACAGCCGCGCGATCATGACGCCGCTGCACGCGAAGCAGCTCCTCGAAGCGCTGGGCCACAACATCGCGCTGTACGAGCAGAAATTCGGCGAGATCCGCCTCGAGGGCGCGCAGCCGTTCGCGACGAACGAACCTTCGAATTAGGCCGTGAGAATCAAGATCATTGGAGCCGGACTCGCCGGCTCGGAGTGCGCTTTCCAGCTCGCCGAGCGCGGTCATCGCGTCGACTTGTTCGAGATGCGGCCGGTGAAGACGACGCCCGCCCATCAGACGTCGAACCTCGCCGAGCTTGTCTGCTCGAATTCCTTCCGATCGTCAGCGATCACCAATGCCGTCGGGCTCCTCAAGCGCGAGATGCACATTCTGGGCTCGCTCGTCATGCGTTGCGGCGAAGAAGCCAGAGTTCCGGCGGGTGACGCTTTCGCG
>DATBSF010000451.1:0-14860 GCA_036559905.1 Thermoanaerobaculia bacterium
CATCTCATGCATGATCCCCAAGCACATCACCCTTGTCCTGTTCCTCGGATTTGCGAACACTTTGTCCGCCGACATGGGACGAGACGTTCAGTCGGCGCTTCGCCGTTACCAGATCGCGCACATGCGCATCGCAGCGGCAGATCGTCTGATCGAGCAGCCTGACGAAATCGCCGCGTACATCGGTGCGCGATTCAACACGCTCGCGCTCTACGACACCGAAGATTCCAGTTCGCTGCTCAAGAGCGAGGAGCGCATTGCGTACGAAGTCGAGTTCGCGCGCGCGCACGGATTGCACATTCTCCTGGGAAAAGCGACCGAGGTCAGCCCGGCCGCGACCGATGATGAGGTCCGCGAGCGGCTGACCCTATGGGCTACGCACGGCCACGACGTCATCCTCGGCGTCTTTTTTCTTCACGATGATGCTTGCCTGATTCAGACAACTGTCGAACGCCAGCGCCACCTCTACGCGATCGCGCATGAGACGGTTCCGGACTGGTACGTCTTCGGGATGATCGGCGGATTCTGCTACGGTCCGCCGGAGGAAGAAGTCGCGCGATACTTCGATCCGTACGCCTTCGACCATCTCATCATCCTGATGTACCCACTCAACGGGGGAGGACTCGTCACCTCTGTTGATCCTGACAATGAAATGCGTCGCTATGTCATGAATTACGTTCAGCAGATGGGCGAAAGATTCATCAGCCGGCTGCGGCCGGGCCAGTTCGCGGTTCTCGTCATTCAGTCGTTCGCGTATTACGGCGAGCCCGCGACGCAAATGCCGCGAGCGGCGGACATCGACATTCAAGCGAAGGCTGGAAATGCAGCCCTCCGGGAAATCCAGGGGCAGGCAGCCAATCGATCTCTCGCTTATTTCCTGTGGGACGGCTCGCGTGGCGGCATGTTCGGACTGTGGCAGAGGCCGGACTGGATGGCAGCGGCCGAGGGCGCCAACCGCCTGAGCGAGGATCCCGCGAAAGCTGTCGATCGTCAGCCGTAGAATGTCGATGCCATGGGCAAGACCGCTGCCCTACGCGAAGAGAAACTGCACTCGGCGCTCGGCCGGCTGCGAATGCCGATCATCATCTTCGACGAGGAGCAGCGGTTGGAGCCGCTCAATGGCCGCGGCATTGCGCTGTTCGAAGCGGAGAATCTGCGCGGGGATCTTGTGTCGGCGCGACCATCGCATCCGCTGTCGCGTCTGATCGACGAGATTCTGCAGACGGATGCCGGCGCCGCGGCGCGTCGAAAGGTGACTTTTCCTTCGGGGAAGCATTTCATCGTCGAATCCTCCGGTAAATCGGAGAAAGGATCGCAGCGGTGGCTGGTCTTGTTGTTGGAACCGGTCGACGATGTTCCGATCGACGAAGATGCGGTACTCAAATCCTGGCCGCTCACCGATCGGGAGCGCGATGTGGGAAAGCTTCTGCTACGCGGTCTTTCGAACGAATCGATCGCGCGCGAGCTCGAAATCTCGCCGGAAACGGTCAAGACACACGTGGCCAACATCCTCGAGAAAAGCGGCACGCACAGCCGCGGGGAGTTTCTCGCCGCCGTTCTTCGGTCGCGATGAATGTCGGCCACGTTCCTGGCCCGCACCGATCGCGCTGATGGCATCAGCCGAGTTGTTGAGCGTCGTCCCGCGCGTGGCGCATTCTGCGCCACGCGCGAGCGATTTTGAATCGCAGCAGATACTGACGATCGGCGGGGTGCAACGGCATGGCCAGGGAGCAGATGATGTACGCCAGCAGTCCGAGACCTTTGAACCAGATCAACGACACGAAGGCGAGCCGAACAAAGGCCACCTTCCATCCCATGGCCTCGGCGATCCCGAGGCAGACACCGTCGATCCATCTCCCCGGACCGAGGCGTTTGTAGAACCGGCGTTCGCCAGTCGGCCTCTTTGCATTGGCGACCATCGAGAAAAGGATCAGAAACGGTGCGCCGACGAGGATCGCGATGCATACGCCGACGAAGGCGATCATGGCACGCTCCCCGAAGCTGAAGGCGCTGCCGCCTCTCAGTGGAATCAGCATCAGCGCCAGGAAGACGACGACCGCTACAGAGATAGCGATTGCGCGCTGCAGCGTGAGTTTCTTGCGCTCCTTTGCGACAGCCGCTTCGGCGGCAGCGGCGCTGTTCTCAACAGCGGCATCTTGCGCCGGCGCATGTTCCGATACGGACACCAGAAGAGCGCGGCAACGTTCGCAGTCGCGCAGATGAGCACGCGCTTCCTCGCTCGTCGGCGCGTTTGCGTCGATCGATCGCATCAGCTCCGCAATCGCTTCCTGGCAATTCATGTCAGCTCTCCTTTCAGCCGGTGCAGCGCGTTGTGAATGCGACTCTTGACCGTGCCGACCGGCACGCCGAGCCGGGCGGCGACTTCCCGCTCAGAAAGCTCTTCGAAGTAGCGAAGAAACACCGGCTCGGCGAGTCGATCGGGCAGAGTCGCGACGAGATCGCGCAGCCGGCGCGCGCAGTCGCGCTCGATGACATCGTCCTCGGCCGATGCGCCGCCGCTCGGCATCGACTCGAGCTCGGCGTCGGCGAATTTCTTCATCTTTTTCCAGCGGTCGCGGACGAGATTCCACGCGATCGCGAAAAGCCAGCCGGTGAATTGTTGCTGCGGGTCGTAACGCCTGGCGCTGCGAACGACGCGGATCCACGTTTCCTGTGCAATGTCCTCGACCTCAACCGAAGCGCCGAGCGCGCGCCGCAGCAAGGCGAAGAGTGGCCGCTGATGGCGCTCGATCAGGGGGCGAACGGCGTCAGCATCGCCATTCGCGATCGAGCCCATGAGAAAAGCGTCCGACTCTTCGCGGAGATCCTTCACGTAAGCGATATACCGCCGCGGAGCGAAAAAGGTTCACACGAATCATCGGCTTGCAGATTCCAGAAAATGATCTCGGTCGGTTGATCGCGGCGCACTGCGAAGACGTCCGGCGAGAACGCGTAGACCTCGCCGAAACTCTTGCTCGTCTCCGGCAGACCCGGTCTCCTTCGTGTCGTCACTCCGTGCTGCCGTTCGGTTCGGCATCCCGCGAACGCCAGCGCAAAGACCGTTTCACCACAGAGACACAGAGATACACAGAGAAGTCTCCGTGTTCTCTGTGCCTCTGTGGTGAACATGGTCCCGGCGTAGCGGGATTCGGCATCGGCACCCTGCTCACGCCGCTTTTCGCTCTGCGGTACGACACGAAGCTGGCGGTGGCCATCGTCGATCTCGCGGAGCGGATGGCGACGCAGCCAGCGCTGCTTCGACCACCGAACGCGAGCGAATTCGGCTGCGGTGCGCTAGTTTAGAATCCGCGCGATGAACCTCGTTCGATCGCTTGCAATCCTGGCAATCCTCACTCGGACAACGGTCCTGCTCGGAGCGCTTCCGGTGGTGTCGGACATCGGCACGCCCGCGGGCGCCGGTGCGGGCGAGCCGTTTGTTTTTGCGAAGCGCGATGGCCTGCTGCTTTCGTGGCTGGAGCCGGTCCCGAACACAAAGGAGACAGCGTTTCGCTTCGCGACCTATCGCGCGGGCCGCTGGTGGCCGCCTCGCACGATCGTGCAGCGCGGCGATTTTTTCGTCAATTGGGCCGACTTTCCATCGATCGTCGAGGATGCTAACGGAGCGCTGTTCGCGCACTGGCTTCAGAAGAGTGGCGACAGCAGCTACGCCTACGACGTCCGGATGGGCGTGTCGAATGATGGCGGCCAACATTGGAGCGAGCCGGTCCTGCTGAACCGCGATGGCAAGAAGGGCGAGCACGGCTTCGTCACTCTCACACCTCTACCGCGGGGCGGCGTCGGAGCGACGTGGCTCGACGGCCGGAACATGGTCGAAGGAAAAGAAGAAGGCGACATGACGATCCGCTACGCGACCATCGACGCAGCGGGCAGGATCCTTTCCGACGTACAGCTCGACAACCGCACATGCGAGTGCTGCGCGACCGGAATGGCCATGGTGAGCGGCCGTCCCCTGATCGTGTATCGCGACCGTTCACCCGAGGAGGTTCGCGACATCGCTGTCCTCCGCCAGACGGCGAACGGCTGGTCAAGCCCGCGACTCCTGCATTCCGACGGATGGAAGACTGCCGGATGTCCTGTGAATGGACCGCAGGCCGATGCGCGAGGCAAGCGAGTCGCTGTGGCGTGGTTCACGGCCGCGGCTGAGCGCGGGCGTGCATACGTTGCGTTCTCCGATGATGCAGGTGCGAAGTTCGACACGCCGATCGTCATCGACGACGGAACGCCGGTCGGACGCGTGGATGTCGTCATGCTCGATGCAGATACGGCAGTCGTCATTTGGTCCGAGCAGACCGCGGGCGGTGCCGAGCTTCGCGCTCGCCGCGTGCCGCGAAACGGAAAGCCGGATCCATCCGTTAAAGTTGCGGATTCCAGCACTGCGCGTGCGGCGGGTTTTGCGCGCGCGGCCGTTGTGGGTCAGGATGTTTATGTCGCGTGGACGGAGCAGGACTCAGCGACGAAACGAGTTCACGTCAGTCGAGTCCGCTGGTCAGGACTATGATTTGCAGCGCGATCGATCGACGATGAGACGCACCGCGATTGCTGCCGCCTGGGTCTTCGGAGCGACTGTTCCGCTGCTCACGGCCGTCGTGTTCCTATTCGGTTGCTGCGTCCTGCCGTTCCACGCCTATGTTCACAAGGCGATACCACTCTGCCATCTCGCCGTGAAGGTCATCAGTGGCGAGCACGACGGCATGCAACAGCAAATGCCTGCGCGCCAAAAGCAGGAGCCGGTAAAACGGATCGCGACGGACGTGGCGCGCACCTTCCACCTGGCAGCACTCTCGTCGGAACGTCGCACGGCGACGCTCTTCGACGCCATCACATACCGCAGCTTCATCACCCTCGGCGCGCTCCGCTGCGATCAGGACGTCGGGCTGTACCTTCTCGTCAGCACGCTCCTGATTTAATCCCGCCTTTCGCCTCCGCCCACTTCTTTCCTCTGAAGTGATCGCCTCTGTCTGCCTGTCATTGCGCTGCGAGGCGTTCCGCGAGATGGAGACTCTCAACATGAAGCATCACGTCACAGCGCTCGCGCGTGCCGCTGCGCTGCTCGCCGCAATCGCTGTCATCGCATGCGGCGGCAAGCAGACGGTGGCCTCGAAGAGCGCCGCCGCCTACGACGAAGCGAAGAAGAAAGGCATCCCGGTCGCGGCCGGCGAGCATGGCGGGCATTCCGCCGAAGTCGCAATGCCAGAGATGGATCATCCGAACATGCCGGGCATGCAACACGGTCCTTCCGCCACCGGCGGGCACAAGATGGCGGGAATGGATCATGGTGCGATGGCCGGCATGGACCATTCGAAGATGCCAGGCATGCAACACGCCGCCGCCGGTGCGCACGACATGGCAGGCATGGATCATTCTGCGATGCCGGGAATGCAGCACGGCGGCTCGATGGCGGGGATGCAACATGGTTCCGCGGCCGCCGCGCCGATGGTGATTGCACCACCGACATCGAACTCCGCGATTGCGCAGACGCAACCTGCCGCAACTCTCCGCGCCGATGAGCTCGACGCACCGGCTCCGACCTCGATCGAAGAGGCGGCCAAGGCACGGCGTCAGCCGCCATCCGATCATCACGATCACTCCAACGGAGAGGCGTCATGAATCGCCTTGTCATTCTCGTGATCGTTTTGTCCGCCTCGGCATGTGCATCGGTTCCGCGAGACGCTGGCATGAGCGACATTCGCCAGGCCATCTCCGACCGCACCAACCAGACTGTGGAGTGGAAAGTCGAGCCGTCCACAGCCGACGATCCTCGCATTCGTGAGCTGTTTCAGGGCGAGCTGACCGCCGACAAGGCCGTGGCGGTGGCGATGGTGAACAATCCGCGATTGCAGGCGGCGCTCGCCGAGCTAGGGATCGCGCGTGCGGATCTGCTGCAGGCGAGCATCATCCGCAATCCACTCTTCGAGGCGGAGATCCGTTTCCCACACGATCCGGTCCGGCCCTTCGAGCTGCGCCTGGCGCAGACGCTGGTCGATCTCATCCAATTGCCGCGGCGGCGGGCAATCGGCCGCGCCGCTTTCGATGCCGCGAAGCTCCGCGTCACATCCGAAGTGCTCCGCTTCGCCGCCGATCTTCGGGCCGATCATGCGGAGCTCCTCGCCGGATCGCAGCGGGTAGCACAAAGCCGGATGAACCTCGAAGCGGCGAAGGCGTCGGCCGAGCTGGCGCAGCGCCAGCACGACGCGCAGAACATCACCGATTTGGATCTCGAAAACGAGCAGGCGCAGTACGAGCAGGCGAAGCTGGACGTCGCGCGCGAAGAACAGCGCCTGCTCCTCGCCCGCGAAGCGTTGTTGCGGGCGATGGGCTTGCGCGATGCGTCGATCGAATGGCGGCTTCCGCAAGCGTTCCCGCCACTTTCCCCGTCCGAGCAGGATCAAGAGCAGCTCGAACGACTCGCGGCGACCCGACGCCTCGATATCGACATCGCGCGCCGCGATGTTGACATTGCCAGGCAACAGGTGCCGCTCGCGAGGCTCGCTGTGCTCGGCGACATTACGGGCGATGTTCACTATCAACGCGATGCGAGCGGAGCGAAGACTGTCGGTCCGGGCATCGAGGTTCCGATTCCGATCTTCAACACCGGCGCTGCAGCACGCTCGCGCGCCGAGGCGGAGTACCTGCGGGCGAGGCACTTTCTCAACGCGCTGCTCGCCGAGTCCTCGTCGCAACTGCGCGCGGCTCGCTCGACCGTCGCGGAGGCCCGGGCGCGCGTCGAGTATTACCGCGACGTGATCGTTCCGCGACGGCAGCGTATCGTCGAACTGACGACGCTCGAGCATAACGCGATGCTGGTCGGCGTCTTTCAGCTCCTCCAGGCGAAGCAGAACGAAGCGCAGGCGCGCCGCGACTTCATCGACGCGCAGCTCGACTACTGGGCAGCGCGCAATGACCTCGATCGCGCGCTGAACGGTATCGCCGACACGACATTCACGGCGACGACTGACCAGCGGTTCGGTAAGCGTACGAGCACTACCTCACCCGAAGGAGGCCACTAGATGTTTTCCCGACGCAAATTGCTCATCGCATCGTCCGGCGGCGCGCTCGGCAGCGTGCTCCTTGGCCGTCGCGCACTGGCGCAATCACCAGCCGACGCTACGCATACGCATCTCGCACCGGCGCGGCGATCGATTGGAGGTCGCACGCCGGTGATCACGCCAAACGGTTCCTCGCTGAAGTACCGGATGGAAAACGGTGTCAAGGTTTTTCACCTTACTGCTGAACCGGTGAAGCGGGAGTTCGTCGATGGCTTCACCGTGAACTGCTGGGGCTACAACGGCATCAGTCCGGGCCCGACGATCGAAGCGTTCGAAGGCGACCGCGTGCGCATCTACGTTACGAACAAACTGCCCGAGGGGACGTCGATCCACTGGCACGGCTTCATCCTGCCGAACGGCATGGATGGCGTGAGCGGCCTAACACAGCCGAAGATCGCGCCTGGGGAGACTTTCGCGTACGAGTTCACGCTCAAGCAGACGGGCACGCTCATGTACCACCCGCACTTTGATGAGATGACGCAGATTGCGCTCGGCATGCACGGTTTTTTCATCATCCATCCGCGCGACGCTGCCGTGCGGCGCGTCGATCGCGACTTCGCGATTTTCCTCAACGAGTGGTTCATCAAGCCGGGGACGGCGACGCCCGATCCGACGGTGATGCTCGACTTCAACGTCTTCACGTTCAACAGCCGCGTTTTTCCCGGCACCGATCCGATGCTCGTCCGCATCGGCGACCGTGTGCGGATCCGCATCGCCAACCTGACGATGGACTCGCACCCGATGCACATTCACGGACACCGCTTCTTCATGACCGGCACGGACGCGGGGCCGATTCAGCAGTCAGCGTGGATCCCTGAGAACACCGTCAACGTTCCAGTCGGAGCGACACGCGACATCGAATTCCTCGCCGACAATCCCGGCGATTGGGCGTTCCACTGCCACAAGTCGCACCACACGATGAACCAGATGGGCCACGGCCTGCCGAATCTGCTCGGAGTTGACGCGAGCAACACCGAGAAACGCCTCAATGCGCTGACGCCGGGGACGATGGTGATGGGCACTACCGGCATGGGCGACATGTCGGAGATGCTGCAGATGATGGCCCTTCCGCGGAACAGCATCCCGATGCGCGGCGGTGTCGGACCGCACGGGCCGATCGACATGGGCGGCATGTTCACAATCGTGAAGATCCGCGAGTCGATCGACTACCAGCGCGATCCCGGTTGGTACCGGCAGCCGCTCGGCACGTCGGCGTATCGCGTCGATTCGATCGATAAAGGACACGGCAAATGAAGCGGCGGACGCTGATCGCCGGCATCGTTGCTGCGATATTGCTGGCGATCGCGATCGCATTCGTTGCGATGCTGCGCTATGGCTTCAGTGCGCACGATGAGCCGACCGCGATCGAGCGAACGATCGCGCGGACTGTCCGGCATTGGGCGGTGCCATCGGATCTGCGCGACCGAAAAAATCCGATTCCGCTTACCCCGGAGGTGCTCGCGGAGGCGCGTGCCCATTTCGCTGATCACTGCGCGACCTGCCATGGGAACGATGGCAAAGGCGAGAGCGCCCTCGGCGCGAAGATGTATCCGAAGACGCCTGACATGACCCTGGCCGCGACGCAGCAACTATCCGATGGAGAGCTGTTTTCAATCATCGAGAATGGCGTGCGTCTGACCGGCATGCCGGGTTTCGGCGACGGCACCGCTGAATCTGCAGCCGGGAGCTGGACTCTCGTTCACTTCATCCGACATGTACCGAACCTCACCGCGGAGGAGATCGCCGAGATGGAAAAGCTCAATCCGAAATCGCCGGAAGAATGGCAGGAGATGCAGCAGGAATCGGCGTTCCTCGCGGGCGCTGATGCAACAGCGTCTCTGGCGCCGACTCGGACAACAACGCAACCCCATCACCACTAAAGGGAGGCTGAGCCATGCTGATCCAGCCCATCGACTATTTCCTCGTCGTGTGGTTCGCGCTTGCGCTGGCGTCGACGATCTACGTCGCAGTGGACCAGTATCGCAACAACCCCGAACCTCCTGTCATGAAGTGGGGTTTCATTCTCGTGACGCTGTACATGGGCCCTCTCGGCCTGCTGCTCTACGTCCTTGCCGACAAAGAACCGAGGCCGGGCGAGCATGAGACCTTCGTCAAGGCGCTGTGGAAGCAAGGCGTCGGTTCGACCATCCACTGCGTCGCCGGCGATGCGACGGGAATCATCCTCGCCGCCGCCATCACGGCGGCCCTCGGGCTGCCGATGTGGATCGATCTGATCGTCGAGTATTTGACGGGCTTCGCGTTCGGTCTCTTCATCTTCCAGTCTCTATTCATGAAATCGGTGATGGGCGGAACGTACATCGAGAACGTGCGCAAGACATTCCTTCCCGAGCTGATCAGCATGAACTTCATGATGGCCGGGATGGCGCCGGTCATGAGCCTGTTGATGATGGGCCGGGACATGCGCGCGATGGAGCCGGGGGAGCTCCTCTTCTGGGGCGTCATGTCGTTCGGAGTGATCGCCGGATTTTCTCTGGCTTACCCGGCGAATGTGTGGATGGTGAAGCGCGGTCTCAAGCATGGACTGATGACGCAGCGCGACGCACCGCAGCATGCCGATCATCACGAGCCGTCGCACCATCACTCGATGCGATCCGACGTGACACCCGCGCAACTCGCGGCGGTCACGATCGTCTCCGCGCTCGGACTGATGCTCGGAATGGTCGCGCCCGCGAATTGGGTGAATTTGCGCCTCTCCGCACGCGACGTGGGCGGCGCGATCATGCCGCCCGGAATGCTCATGGACCGCGACACACCCGCGGCGGCGATGCTCGACATGGCGGCTGTCGATCCGCGCGATATTGTCGCGAAGTACGACCTGGCTGCCCGCGGCGCGCACGAGATGCAGCCGCGCATCGAGAACGGCGTGAAAGTCTTCGATGTGGAGACGTCCGTCATCCGGTGGACGATCTTGCCAGGCGTCACCGTCGACGGCTACGCATTCAACCGACAGATTCCGGGACCGACTCTGCGCTTTCATCAGGGAGATCGCGTCCGCATCAACGTTAGGAATCATCTGCCGGAGAGCACGACCGTGCATTGGCATGGCCTGATCCTGCCGAACGTCATGGATGGCGCTGCGCACGTGACGCAGGACCCGATCGAGAAGGGCGGGATCTACCACTACGAATTCAATGTTGTGCAGTCCGGAACATACCTCTATCACTCGCACGATCACGTCGACCGCCAGCAGGCGCTCGGGCTATACGGCGCGATGATCATCGACCCGGCGGCGAGCGACCCGAGCATCGGAGCGAATCATGAATACACCGTGCTGCTTCAGGAGTGGCTGAAGCGGGAGGGGCTGACGTTTCCTGCGATGCCGATGGACGGCGCGCAGCCGAACTACTTCACGATCAATGGCCGCGCCTGGCCCGCAACCGAGAGTGTCTCGATGCACGTCGGCGAAACCCTGAAGGTCCGTTTCATCGGGTCGAACAACGGAGTCATTCACCCGATGCACATTCATGGAGGGCCATTCCGCGTTGTGGCCGTCGATGGCCAGACGCTGCCACCATCCGTGCGCTACGACGCGGACACGATCAACGTTGGCCCGGGCCAGCGCTTCGATGTCATTTGGACAGCGCGAAAGCCCGGCCGCTGGCTGCTCCACTGCCACATCGGCCACCACATGACGAACAACAACGTCGAGATGCAGGGCGGCGGCGGACTGATGATGGCGATCCAGGTGTCAGGTTACTGAGAAGTGACGATGATCTGACCCGACATCGCGGGCTGATGCACGGTGCAGTAGAACGGGAAAACACCTTCGTCATGAAACGTCATGACATATGTCGTCTTCGAGAGCGGCGCGAACTTGGTTGTGAGCAGGACGTGATTCCCCGGATCGGTGAGCATGAGGTCGTGCTCATCGTCGGCTTGCAGATTCCAGAAAATGATCTGCGTCGGTTGATCGCGGCGTACTGCGAAGACGTCCGGCGAGAACGCGTAGACCTCGCCGAAACTCTTGATCGTCTCCGCGGGGCCGGTCTCCTTCGTAGCCGTGCCGACCATCGTGACGACAATGCGGGCGGTTGCTTTGCCGTTTCTCGCGATCGTTACTCCGTGCTGTGGTTCGGCTCGACATGCGGCGAACGCCAGTGCAAAGACGAGTGTGAGGCGCATCGGCTCAGTCGCGGCTGCGCGAGCTGCTGCTGGACGAATGCCAATGGACGATGCGCCACTGCCCGCGGCGGCGTTCGAGGCCGGCAGTTCCGACCCCGCTGCCGTCGATGTGTCGCGTGGCGGTATCGGCGGTCAGCGCGTATTTGAACGTCGCCCACGCCGTATCGCCCGACATATGCGGCGTGATGTCGGTCAGTGCGTAGTGCGTATTCTTGAATGCAGCCAGTTCGCGGCCGAGGTGATGATCGCGATAGTCGGCCCATCCGTTGTTGGCGCGACCATTTTCGAAAACGACCACGGAATCATCGTTGGCCCACACTTTCGCGATTGCCGAAAGATCGCCCGCTTCCACGCCTCGCGCGTGTGCCAGAAGGGTTTCCCGAATGGCGTCACTGTCGGCGGCGAGTAGCGGCGCGCTCACGAGAAGAATGCAGAGGACGGTAGAGATTCTCGACATCTTCGCCTCCTTTTGATCAGCGGAAGACTACTCTACTGTTGGCCTTCATGTTCGACGTCGCCGTCGCCGTTGTTGCGGTAATTGCCGGCGCAACCGCCGGAGTAGCGGGCTTCGGCATCGGCAGTCTGCTCACGCCGCTTTTTGCTGCTCGGTACGACACGAAGCTGGCCGTGGCCATCGTCTCGATTCCGCATCTCGTCGCGACGGCATATCGGTTCGTGACCGTCCGCGAACACGTTGACCGCGCAGTTCTGATTCGCTTCGGTGTCCTGAGCGCGATCGGCGGTCTCGTGGGCGCGCTGCTCAACGCGAGGGTCAACGGCCCGGCGATTACCATCGTCTTCGCCGTGCTTCTTCTCTTCGCCGGCCTTTCAGGTGTCACCGGCTTCGCTGAGCGAATGCGCTTCGGACGGAAGACAGCCTGGATCGCCGGAGCACTTTCGGGACTATTCGGCGGGATGGTCGGCAACCAGGGCGGCATCCGCTCGGCCGCGCTCCTCGGATTCGAAATCCCGAAGGAGAGCTTTGTCGCGACGGCGACGGCAATCGCCCTCGTCGTCGACGGTGCGCGTATGCCCGTTTATCTGGTGACGCAGCATTCCGCACTCGCGCACGCATGGATGGAAATCCTCATCGCCACGATCGGCGGGATCGTCGGGACGATGTGGGGCGTGCAGGTGCTGCACAGAATCCCGGAGTGGATATTCCGACGCTCGGTAGGCGCACTCATTCTTGCGCTTGGTATTTACATGCTCGCGAAAGGAATTGCGGAGGTGAGCTGATGTCCGATGACAACGGTTGCGATTCAAGATCGATCATTCTGATTCGCGTTCTGGCCGGCTGGGTGTTTCTGGCCGAAGGCATCCTCAAGTTCACGCGACCCGACGCGTTCGGGCCGGGGCGTTTCGCGAAGATCGGATTTCCGTCGCCGACAGCGCTCGCGAACTTCGTGGGCTCGGTCGAGATCATCTGCGGAGCACTGATCATCCTCGGCCTATTCACGCGATTGGCCAGCGTGCCGTTGCTGATCGACATCATCGTCGCGATCGCGTCGACAAAGGTCCCGATTCTTCTCGGCCACGGTTTCTGGTTCTTCGCCGATCCGACGACCAGGCCGTTCGGCGTGGGTACGATGCTTCACGAAGCGCGGACGGATCTTTCGATGCTGTTAGGACTCGTCTTTCTGATTGTGAACGGCGGTGGAAAGTGGTCGCTCGCGCCGAAGCAGTGAACCGCAACTTGCCATATCTCGGGCGCTATACTTCGTATGGTGACCATGAGACCAGGCCTTCGCAAGTTCGCACTCACGACGCATATCACTCTGTCGGTGGGCTGGATTGGGGCCGTCGTTGCTTATCTAGTCCTCGTCGTCGCCGCCATGACCAGCAAGGATGCTCAGACTTTGCGTGGTACCTGGATCGCGATGGGGTTGATCGGCTGGAATCTCATCGTCCCGTTGGCTCTCGCTTCGCTGGTCACCGGATTTGTCATGGCACTGGGCACTCCGTGGGGTTTGTTCCGGCACTATTGGGTCCTGATCTCACTCGTGTTAACGGTCTTCGCCACCGTCGTCTTGCTGAAGCACATGCAGACGGTGAGCTTCTTCGCGGGCATGGCCGCTGCGACGGACAACGCCGCCGTCGGCGCGCTGCGCGGCGGACTGCGGGGCGAGCTCCTCCATGCTGGTGTCGGTCTGCTCGTGTTGCTCGCAATCGAGGTGCTCAACGTGTACAAGCCGCAGGGCATGACGCCTTATGGCAGGCGTAAGGCATCGCAGGTTGCCTTGGCTTTTCCTTCCCGCGACGACGCAAGATCATTGCAGGGCCTGGGCTCCACCACCAGGAGACCGCGATGGGTGTTGGTGGTCGGAATCCACGCCATCGGCCTCGCCCTGCTGTTCGTGGTCATTCACCTCATGGGCGGCGGGCTGCCGAGCCATTGAGCAGCCCGCACATCAGTCACCAACGACCAATCAGACGAAATTTGACCACGAACTGATCCGAGAGCGGTGCGAGAAAGCGATCGTCTTCATTCAATGGATGCTTCCACCTGCGATTCCAGACAACGAACAGATCCGCATTCGGACGCATCGTCCATCGAAGCCGATTATTTACGCCGACCTGACGTGAGTCGGTGTCGTATTGCGCAAAGCTGGAGAGGATGAGGTTCGGCGAGAAAGCGTAGATCACCTTGGACTGCAGGAGCCGCTGCACGAAATTGCCAAACGGCAGGCGGCCGAAATCGTTCTCTGCATCCAATTCGAGTTGAAGCCTGCCCGAAGGCTGTGTCCATGTGATGAAGTTTGAGACTTGCGTGAGCCGTCCGTCGAAGAACTCACCGAACCAGACGGTCGTTCCGCCGCGCATCGGTCGGGCCGGCGATGACTGACCCTCGACGCGGAACCTGTTGAAGCGGTAGGCGCCGGCAGGGATTGTGACGCGGTCCGTGATCGCAAAGGGCTCGGCCAGGCGCTGAAACTCCGGCGCGTAGTTCGCTTCGAGATGCACTCCGCCGTGACTCTCCATATTGAACGGCGCCATGAACAGACGCCATGTGAGCGTGCTTCCGTCGAGATCCTTCACTACCCGCGGTTGGAATTCGAAGAAGAACTGCTGAATCCACGAGTGTTTCGGCCGCGGCTGATACGCAGTGTAGGAATTGAACTGGCGCGTGCCCGGCCGGGGCAAGAATCCGAGAGCAGGATCGAGGGCGTCACCGAGCACTTTGATCGATGCGTTGATGTCCCAAAGATCATTCGGGTAATCGATCGCCGCTCCCCACCCGTTGCTGCGACCGCGAAAGCGATCGCTGCGGCTGGCGGCGGTCCAGGCGCCAGCGGCGAAATTCTTGTCGCCGAAAAGGGTCGATGTCGTCCACACCGCATCGACCCCGCCGAAGCGGTTGTGCGTCGCGAATTCCGGATCACCGCCGGTGAGGAGAGCTCCGACGCGGAGATGATCGGTCGCGTCGTACGTGACACGGCTGGCGAACAGATTCCGGCGCGAAATGCCATGCGCGGTGTCGGTCTCCACATCGAGGGCCGCGATGCCCCATTTCCCGGCGCGTCCGAGAACTTTGATGCCGGCATCGATCGGAACGACACTCCCTTCGACCAGTCCGATTGCGCGAGAGTAAAACGGTACGAAGTCGGTCCCGAGGTTGAGACCGAAGTTGAACTGGTTCGAGCCTTCCAGAA
>DATBSF010000452.1:0-16105 GCA_036559905.1 Thermoanaerobaculia bacterium
GGTGACTGACCGCAATGATCAGAAACGCGGCATCACGGCCTTCGCGGTCGAGATGGACCGCAAAGGAATTCGGCCCGGCAAGAAAGAGAACAAGCTCGGCATGCGAGCGTCCGACACCGCCGAGCTGGTGATGGAAGACTGCCGCGTCCCTGCCTCCAACGTCCTGGGCAAAATCGGAGACGGATTCGTCGACGCCCTCCGCGTGCTCGATGGCGGACGCATCTCGATCGGCGCGCTGGCGATCGGGATCGCGCGCGGCGCATACGAGGCGGCCCGCGACTACGCGAAACAGCGCACGGCGTTCGGACACCCGATCGCAGATTTCCAGGCGATTCAGTTCATGCTCGCCGACATGGCGACCGAGATCGATGCCGCGCGCATGCTGTGCTATCGCGCCGCGACGCTCAAGGATGCCGGCGAGCGCGTGACGCAGGCCTCCGCGATGGCGAAGTTGTACGCGTCCGAAGTGGCGGTGCGCTGCACGGAAAAAGGGGTACAGATTTTCGGTGGGTATGGGTTCATCAAGGATTTTCCGGCGGAGAAGTACTACCGCGATGTCAAACTCTGCACCATTGGCGAGGGCACGTCGGAGATTCAGAGGATGGTCATTGCGCGGGGATTGCTCAGCGAGGGATGAGCAACGAGGAATGTTGAATGTTAAATGTTGAATGTTGAATGCCATTTAACATTCAACATTCAACATTTAACATTCCCCGTCTCCTGCATTCATGAACACCGCCGATCAAATCCGCGCGGCCGACTACCGCGCCCTCGCGAAGGCGATCTCCCTCGTCGAACGCGAGGATCCCTCCGCCGAAAAACTCGTCGCCGAGCTCTATCCATCGACCGGCAAGGCAAGAATCATCGGGATTACGGGTTCTCCCGGCGCCGGAAAGTCCACGCTCGTCGCTGCGCTCGCAAAGTTCTATCGCAAACAGGACAAGCGCATCGGTATCGTCGCCGTCGATCCGACGTCGCCATTCAGCGGCGGCGCAATTCTCGGCGATCGCATTCGGATGGCGGAGCTGTACACCGATCGCGGCGTTTTCATCCGCTCGATGGCCACGCGCGGCTTCATGGGCGGAATCGCTCGCGCGACCAATGACGTCGTCGATCTCCTCGACGCCGCCGGATTCGACATCGTGCTGGTCGAGACAGTTGGCGTCGGACAGGACGAAGTCGAAGTGATCCGCACCGTGCAGACGAACGTGGTCGTGCTCGTTCCCGGAATGGGCGACGACATCCAGGCGATCAAGGCCGGCATCATGGAAATCGGCGACGTCTTCGTGGTCAACAAGGCCGATCGCGCCGGCGCCGACAAGACCGTCAACGAAGTCACGATGATGATGGGCCTGGTCGAAGAGCACGGCGATTGGATTCCGCCGATCGTGAAGACTGTCGCCTCGCGCGGTGAAGGCATCGCGGAGCTCGACGACGCGCTGCAGAAACATCTCGCTTACATCAAGACTTCCGGCGAGCTCGAGCGACGCAATCGCGAGCGCGTCCGCATCCGCATCAACACTCTGCTCAAGGAAAAGTTCATGGGGCGGCTGATCGGCGAGACGCTCAGCGCGGCCGACTACGATCGGATCCTCGATGACGTTCTCACGAAGCGCAGCAATCCGCATGACGCGGCGGAAGGCGTCCTTCGCCGTGTAAACTTCCAGCGATGATCATCAAGAAGAAGTCGAGCTCGGGCCTGCAGGTTTTCCTGTGGATCTTCGCGATCGTCGCCGCGATCGGCGGCTTCGCGGCGTTCAAGTTCGGCCTGCCGACGTTCATCGACAAACAGGCCGATCGGGAGCTGCTCAAGACGCCGGCCTATCGCCAGATCGCGAAGTGGGAGCCCGAGGCCTATGCCGAGATGAAGCGGCAGATGATCGGGTCGATCCGGCGCAACGATTCGCCTGCCGAGGCGCAGGGGCACGTGCGCAAGATCGTCGAAGGGCTCGCGAAAAAGTACATGAAGACCGCCGACGACACGGCGCTCATCGACTACATCAAAGTCACCGCCGATGAGATCCGTCAGGTCGCCGACAAGGACATGAACGTCGCGTTCGACATGCTCTTCAACAGCAACGCGAACATCGACATCACCAGGTACATCGACCGGGCGACGCAGCAGCACGACATGGACGCGCTGGCGGAAGTCATTCGCAGCGGCGTCGCAAAGGAAGGCAGCCCGCAGGACGATCAGCGCGCGCTGCAACTGCTGCGCGATGTGATCGGCGGGATGCGCAATGACTTCGGCGCGGATGCCGAGCTGGCGTTCAGTCCGACGCGAGAATCGAACAAGGAACGATCGGTGCAGATGGCGCTCGAGTTTTACAAACGCGTGCTGACTCTGCGCAGCGATCAGTCGGCAAAAATCCTGCGGCTGCTGTTCTCGAAGGCCTGATGAAGTTTTCGCGCGAGTGGCTCACCGATTACATCGATCTCTCCGGTCTCTCCGATGAGGACCTCGGCCGCCGCTTCACGGAGATCGGACACGCCATCGAGGCCGTCGACAAACACGGCGACGACACGATCTTCGATCTGGAAGTGACGACGAATCGCGTCGACGCAATGTCGCATCGCGGCATGGCGCGGGAGCTGGCCGCCGCCCTCGGCCGCAAGGCCCCTCTCCCATCGGGAGAGGGTGGCCCGCAGGGCCGGGTGAGGGGCGTTCAAATCAAAATCGACGCCCCCACCATGTGCCACCGCTACACCGCGCTGGCGATAAGAGGCATCACAATCAAGCCATCCCCCAAAAACATCACGAGAAGACTGGAAGCGGTCGGCCTCCGCCCGATCAACAACGTCGTCGACATCACAAACTACGTGATGCTCGCGCTCGGCCATCCGCTGCACGCGTTCGATCTCGACAAGCTCGCCGACGCGACGATCATCGTCCGCGCCGGGAATCGCGGCGAGACGATCAAGAGCCTCGACGGCGAGATGCGGAAGATCGATCCGGAAACCGTCGTGATCGCCGACGCGAAGCGCGCCGTCGCATTAGGCGGAATCATCGGCGGCTTCGATACCGAGATCACGCCGGCGACGCGCAACGTGCTCCTCGAATGCGCCTGGTTCGATCCTTCGACGATCCGGCGCACCGCGCGACGCCTGGGGATGAAGACCGACGCATCGTATCGATTCGAACGCGGCGTCGATCCCAACGACACAGTCGAAGTCGTGCAGCTCGCGGCGAAGCTGATCGTGGAAACCGGCGGGGGAGCCGCGGAATCGCCGATCGACGTGGTCGCGATCGAAGACAAGCCGGTCCAGGTGCGCCTCCGATCGGCGAAGCTGCGGGAGGCGTCCGCCGGAGTCATCGGCGACTCCTACGCAATCGACATCCTCACTCGCCTCGGATTCCCCGTCGAGAGAGCGAACGACGGCATGATCGCAACCGTTCCGACGTACCGCGGAGATATTCACGAGGAGGCGGATCTCGTTGAAGAAGTGCTCCGCTTCTACGGTCTGAACAAGATTCCGGCGTCACTGCCGCGCATGACGATGGGCGACGTCCGCCGCGAGCCGATCAATATCCTCGAAGACGAAGTGCGCGACATCATCGCGTCCGCCGGTCTGAGCGAAATCATCAGCTACTCGTTTATCCGCCGCGAATGGAACGCGCTGTTCTCCGACGAAGAACCGGTCGCGGTCACCAACGCGCTTTCGGAAAACGTAGCATCGATGCGGCTCTCGCTGCTGCCGGGAGTTCTCGAAGCGGTCGCGTTCAATCGCGCATACGGAACGCGCGACGGCGCGCTCTTCGAAGTCGGGCGCACGTTTCATCGGCGCGGCGACAGCGTCAAGGAACAGCGGCGCGCGGGACTCGTGATGTTCGGCGACTCCGATTTCTTCGACATCAAAGGCGTGATCGAGCAGCTCGCGCAGCGACTCCACGTCACGTTGCGATTCGAAGCATCGGATCAGAACTGGCTCAGGAAAGGGAAGCGCGCGGTCGCGTGGTCCGGCGAGCGGCGCATCGCGGATGTCGGCGCGTTGTCGCAGCAGATCCTGCGTGCATTCGACATCAAGGGCGACGCCGTGGCGGCCGAACTCGATATCGAAGCGCTGCTCGCATCGCAGTCCGATTGGAAGATGCAGCCGGTCGCGCGATTCCCCGGTGTGCCGATGATCCTGGCGGTGACGCACGGCAGCGATCTCGAATATCAGCGGCTGGTCGACACGATCCGATCGTTCGACGTGCCGTATCTGCACGAGGTCGGCCTTCGCGACCGTTTCGTCCCCGAAGGCAGCTCCCAGGTGAAGACCACCCTTGGAATGTGGTATCAGGCGTTCGATCGATCGTTGACTCAGGAGGAAGTTTCCACGCTGCAGCAGAATCTCGCATCGCGATTGACGGCTGCATTGCCCGTGAAACTTGTTTCGTGATGAAGAAAAAAACCTTGGAGCAGATGACGCTCTCCGGCTCGGAAGAGGAAATCCTCGCGCGGCTGAAGGAGCGCGTAGACAAAGCGGTGGCGATCATTCAGGACCTGCGCCGCGAGCGCGACGAGCTCAAAGCGGAGCTCGCGAAACGGCCCGACTCGAACGAGCGGCTGGATCAACTCGAGCGCGAGCGCACCGAGATCCGCAATCGGATCGAATCGGTTTTGTCGAATCTGGAGTCGCTGGAGCCGTAACGCCGGCGGCCTCGCCGGCTGTTCCGCCGCCGGCTCGGCGGCGATGATTCATTGCTGTCGCCGCGACACTCGGAATCTTCGGATTCCCAGAACAACGAAGACCAGAGCGGTTTCGACCGCTATGAGTGTCGCGTACATCGCAGGTCGATTCATAACATCGACGATGGAGTCCCCGTTTCGAATACCCCAGCGCGATACGGCGCGTGCGAACAGGGCACCCCAGAGCAACATGACGCAGACGACGAACAGGCCGCAGCCACGAATCCGCTCAAGGCCCGACCAATAGATCCATGCTCCGGTGCCGGCAAGCAAGGCGAGAATCAAGAAGTGCAGCAGGAGAGCCCAGATAGAAATCGGGCAGTCCCAACACGCCCCAAGGCTCATATCCAATCGACTTGATGATCGCATGCCGGCGGCCTCGCCGGCGCTACCCGCGTTCGTCGAGCAGCTCCGACAACATGCGTTCAGGATGGTTGAGAAACTGACGCGTGACTTGAAAATGCTCCGTGGTCTCGTACGCGACAGACTCAATTCGTCCTTCGGTAATTTGAAAAATTGTTGCTCCGGGATAGGCCATGATGATCGGCGAATGGGTCGCGATCACGAACTGCGATTTCTTCGCGACAAGTTCGTGAATACGCGTCAGGGCTGCTAATTGCCGGTTTGGTGAGAGGGCGGCTTCGGGCTCATCGAGAAGGTAAAGACCATTTCCGCGAAATCGATTGTTGAGCAGTGCGAGAAACGATTCGCCATGTGATTGAGCGTGCAGCGATACGCCTCCGTATCCCGGCGTGATTGGCGGTCCGAGCGAGGGCTCCTCGTCCAGGCGCTCGATCTCGGAGGCGACGTTGAAGAAACTCTCCGCGCGAAGGAAGAAGCCGTCGCGTGCCCGTTTCACCCCTCGCGTCAGGCGTAGATGCTGATGGAGTTCTGCGTGTGCTCGCCGCGTCTCGAACGCAAAGTTCTTGCTGCCTCCTTCAGGATTGAATCCGCAGGCGATTGCAATAGCTTCTAGTAACGTTGACTTGCCGGAACCGTTTTCGCCGATTAGAAAAGTGACAGGACTCGTCAACTCCAGCGAGTCGAGGGCGCGGACTACCGGCAAACAAAATGGATATTCCTCGAAAGAGGCAATCCCCTCGCGTTTCAGGCCAACTCGGTGCAGATAAAGACCGAACTCAATCGTTTTCATGAAGGCCGTCGCCGCCAGGCAGCGCGAGGTGCCTACGGTTTTTCGTCGCGCAGCACCGCGCGCGCGAACTTGATGAAGTAATCGACTCCCGACACGAGCGCGAACAGCATCACGAGCCAGAGCGCGATCACGCTGGTGAAGCGGAACTCGCCGAGCTCGTACGCTACGATCAGCAGCGAGATGGCGATCACCTGCGTCACCATCTTGGTCTTGCCCAGGGGTGAGGCGGCGATGGTCACGCCGCGCTGCGCGGCGATCGAGCGCAGGCCGGAGACGGCGAACTCGCGGCCGATGATGATCACGACCATCCACGCTTTTGCGAGGCCGAGCTCGACGAGCGAGATGAACGCCGCCGACATCAGGAGTTTGTCGGCGATCGGATCGAGGAGCGCGCCGAGCCTGGTCGTCTTGTTCAGGCGCCTCGCGAAATAGCCGTCGAAGAAGTCGGTGATCGCGGCCACCAGGAAAATGCCGAGGCCGAGGAAGTTGGAGTATTTGGTGAGAAGGACGACGACGAGTATCGGGACGAGAAAAATGCGGAGCAGCGTCAGCGAGTTCGGGAGATTCCAGATCTCGTTCTTGACGTTTTCTTGAGGTGTGGGAACCGCGCGCAGTGCGGCTCCGTCGGTGACTGACATCTGTGGTTCCTGGTCCGAGTTCGCAGGTTCAGAATACATCACCATTAGGAATATCGAAGACGCAATTGACATTCCTGCCAGCGTTCGCTGAGAATCGCGACCCCACCTCGAAGCTGCGAAAGTGGCGGAACTGGTAGACGCGCTGGTTTCAGGAGCCAGTGGTTCACAGCCGTGGGGGTTCGAGTCCCCCCTTTCGCACCAATCCCCTCTCTCGCTGAGCACGCTGCTCACGCCAAAGCCATCCATTTGCTCGGACACCTCAGGAGGTCTACGCTGCAATTTCGCAGTTTCAAAACAGCAAAGGAGAACAAAATGCGCAAGCTCGCAGTCGCTATCATTCTTCTCGGAAGTGTCGCGGGGCTGATGGCTGCCTTGACGGGTGCTGTGGTCGGAACGAGTCAATCGACCGGAAATGAAGGAGCGCTCGGAAATCTGACAGAAGGTGTCTCGGGCTCAGTCTCGGGCGCGAGCTATTACGGAGTTCGCGGAGTGAATTCCGGCACCAACGGTATCGGCGTTTTTGGCAATTCTCCGTCCGGCTACGGCGTGTTTGGCGCGACGACGGCTGTCGGTGGACAAGGCGTGCAGGGCTTCACGAGTGCAACTGCCTCGAGCTCTTCCAATGGCATCGCGATCTTCGGATATGGCCCCGGAGGCAGCGGAGTGTTGGGGCAGACGGATTCAAGCGCCGCCGCGGCAAATGGAGTAACGGGTTTTGCGACGGGTGGGGGGCTGTCCGCCGGGATCTATGGAAACCAAACAGGAGCGAGCGGGTTTGCCGGCTACTTTAACGGCAACGTCGCTGTCTTAGGCACCGTTACAAAGTCGGCGGGCTCATTCAAAATCGATCATCCTCTACATCCGGACACCAAATATCTCAGTCATTCCTTCGTCGAGTCACCGGACATGAAGAACATTTATGACGGAGTCGTCGAACTCGATGCAGGCGGTACAGCCGTCATTCAATTGCCCGAGTTTTTCGAAGCGTTGAACAAAGACTTTCGATATCAGCTGACTTGCATCGGGCGGTACGCCCCGGTTTATGTCTCCGACGAGATACACGAAAACCAGTTTGTCATCGCCGGTGGTAAGCCTGGCATGAGGATCTCGTGGCAGGTTACTGGGATTAGGCACGACAGATACGCGGACGCTCACCGAATCCCTGTCGAAGAGCTGAAACCACGCGAGGAACAGGGAAGATACCTTCATCCCGAGCTTTTCAACCAGCCGGCCGATAGGGGAGTCGTTGCACTTAGAAATGGCGCGCGTGGAATTGTCGCGCCGTCTCTGAAACCTCGATGATCTAACAGGCCAGAGGCATCGGCGGGCACAAACGTCATCTAAGAACAGTTCAGGAGCCAGCGGTTCACAGCCGTGTCCCTGCGGCTACTACAACGACAGCCGCCACGAGTGCATCTGTTCGCCGATGCAGATCGAGGTGCCGGCGCTGACGCCCGAGGAGATCACGGCCACGGCGGCGGGGGAGGCCTCATCGGCCATTCGCGAGCGGGTGGAGTCCGCGCGGCAGATCCAGCGCGAGCGCTTCCGCCGCAGCGGCGCGCAGTCGAACGGGGAGATGAGCACGCGTCAGCTCCGCCGCCACTGCGAGCTCGACGCGCCCTCGCGCCGCCTGATTGAACAGGCGCTCGCCCGCCTCGGCCTCTCCGCGCGGGCATACGACCGGGTGCTCAAGGTAGCGCGGACGATCGCCGATCTGGCGGGATGCGAGCGGCTGGAGTCATCGCACGTGGCGGAGGCTGTGCACTATCGAGCCCTCGATCGAGGGTACTTCAGGAGCGTGGCGTGAAGCGGCCGCACCAGGATCTGCTCAAGACGTACACCGGCGGCAACGGATGATAGGCGGGACTGGCGCCGATGCACGCGGGGCTCGCTGCTCAGTTCGATCACCAGGCTAGTAGGCGTGTCGGGAGTTGTGCGACCGGACCTCGGCGCGTGTGCTTCGGCAGACCTCGGCGTGAAGGTGCAAGCGACTAAGAACGGGGTGACATCCTCGCCACGCCTGGAATCGCAGTTGAATGGCCTTATTTTGCGCCGTAGGGCCATCATGCCATCAGGCGGGTTCGTAGAAAGGGCCTCTCGAGCGCGATCACGTTCTCGAAGCCATGCGCCGCGGAGCCGGCGGCATCGTGCTGAAGGAGAACGCGGCGACCCAGATCCTCGACTGCATCCGCCGCGTCGCCGCCGGCGGTCAGTGGCTGGAGCCGATCGTAGGCCGCAAGACGCTCGAGGGCGTCCTCCGGCAGCAAGCGGCGAATGAGCGCGTGGCGGCGGTCCTGACGCCGCGCGAGATCGAGGTCGCGCGGATGGTGGCGGCGGGCCTGAGCAACAAAGAGATCGCCGACGCGCTCTTCATCAGCGAAGGAACGGTCAAGACACACCTCAGAGCGACCTTCGAGAAGCTCGGCGTGTCCAGCCGGATGAAGTTGAGCGTTTGTCTCGAGACATACGCGGATACCTCCAGACGGCAGATAGCACAGGCGCACGCAAGGGAAACGCACGAGGGGCGACGATCAGGAACTACTCCCGGCCGAGCAGCTGCTCCTGATACCGGCGTGACAGACGCAACTTCTCGCCGCCCTTGAGCAGCACGACGTAGTCGCCATGAAAGTGCGGCCGCAGCTCGGCGATCGCGTCGATGTTCACGATGCCGGAGCGATGAATGCGCGCGAAGCGTTTCGGGTCGAGCCGATCCTCGAGATCACTCAGGGTCCCGCGAATGAGATGCGATTCGCTCGCGGTGTGCACGCGAACGTAATTGCCTTCCGCTGCGAGATGCAGGATTTCGGAGACGGGAACGAAAAAGAGGCGATCCGCTTTCCGAACGACGACGCGCTCGAGCCATCGCGCCTTCGACATCGACGCAACCATTCGCGCCACGTGCTGTGAGGCGGCGCTGCCGCGAGCGAGCGCACGGTCGAACGCACTGTCGAATCGCTCCTGCGAAAACGGCTTCAGCAGATAGTCGACGGCATTCACCTCGAACGCCCGGATCGCGAATTCGTCGAACGCGGTGGCGAAGACGATGGGCGGAACGCGATCGTGGCCGATCGCCTGAATCGCCTCGAACCCATTCATGCCGGGCATTTGCACATCCAGCACGACGATGGCCGGATCGAGCGAACGCACTCCGTCGACGACTTCGAGTCCGTTCTCCGCTTCAGCGACAACTTCGACGTCCGCGCGCCTGCTGAGATATGTACGCACCATGCGGCGGGCGGGCGCTTCGTCGTCGGCGATGAGCACGCGGACCGTCATGCCGCCGCTCCCGTGTGCCACGGCAACTCGATGACCAGACGCAAGCCGCCTTCAGGACGGTTCGCGATGCTCAGCCGCTGCTCGTCACCATACAAGTGACGCAATCGCGCGATTGTGTTCGACAGGCCGATGCCGTTGCCGGACGGCAAGATCTCCGAACCGATTCCCGGTCCGTTGTCCTCGATCGTGACGCGAAGAAATTCGCCGTCGCGACGAGCATCGATCCGGATTTCGGCGCGCTTCATGGGATCGCTCAATGAGTGCGTCACGGAGTTCTCCAGCAGTGGCTGCAGCAACAGGTGAGGAACGAGCGTCGACGCGACGGCCGGCGGAACCGAGATGGCAACCTGCAGGCGCTCTTCAAACCGCGCCTTCATGATGGCGAGATAGCTGTCGAGAAATGCGATCTCTTCGCTGAGCGGTACCTCGTGCCGCGAAGACGCTCGCAGGGTCGCGCGCAGGAAATCGGACAGATGCTGCAGCATCGCGCCGGCAGTCGCGGGATCGCTCTGCACATGCGAGGCAATCATGTTCAGCGCGTTGAACAGAAAATGCGGCTGCAACTGGCTCTTGAGCGCTGCCAGACGCATCTCGGTCAATTCACGCTCCAGGCTCGCCTTCCCGCGCACAAACGCCCAAAACCGCAGGCTGCCGTACAGCAGTACATAGATGATGAGCTGCTTCTGCCCTTCCATGAAGAACCGGTACGGCATTGCGCCGTAGTCGTACCAGCCCCAGCCGAGGATCGCGTAGATCACTTCGCGGCTGCCCCACATCAACAGCGTGTGGGTGATCGCGTAACCGAGAAAGATGACGATGTGCAGGCCAAGGCGGCGGACGAGTTTTCGGCGTTCGATCGGATAGCGCTCGATGACGAAGATCAGCAGCGGCAACGGAACCAGAAACGTCCAGGCGCCGGTCATCTCCCACACGAAGGGATACTTCGCCAGCATGCGGCTCCCCTCGGCCATCATGCTCGTCTCGACGATGCTGAAGTTCAGCAGTCCGACGAACGTGACGATCAGGACCGCGAGCAGCGGCCGGGGCAGATGCATGCGGACACATTAACGCCGCCGCGGCGCGGTGTGTTTCGCGATGGGATGAGCGGAGCAATTCCGTGACGAGCGGCCCCCCGCGCCGTCCGCCCCGGCGCTGCTCCGTTCGTCACAAACCCGTTTGCTGGAGTGACTTCGAGGCGCATCTTTGCGGTATGCGAACGGTTCATTTCATCGCTGCGGCGAAATTCGTCTTTCACATGGCGACGGCGAAGCTGTACGGCTTCTTCATCGACGAGCTCTATTTTCTCGCGTGCGGCGAGCATCTCGCGTGGGGATATGTCGACATGCCGCCGCTGACGGCGTTCCAGTCGTGGCTGACGCGACACCTGTTCGGCGATTCGCCGTACTCGATTCGCCTTTTCCCCGCTCTCGCTGGCGCCGGGCTGGTGCTGCTCACCGCGGCGATCGTGCGCGAAATGGGCGGCGGGAGGGCGGCGAAGATTCTCGCGGCGCTCGTCGTCCTGTTCGCGCCCGGTTACCTCGCCTTCGACAGCTACTTGTCGATGAACGCGATCGAACCGCTCGTCTGGGGCGGCTGCGCGCTCATCGTTCTGCGGATGATCAATCGCAATCGGCCGTTGTTGTGGTTGTGGCTCGGCGTTCTGTCCGGGATCGGACTGCTGAACAAGCACACGATGCTCGTCTACGGATTTGCGATCGTCGTCGCCATGCTGCTGACCGCCGACCGGCGTCTGCTGTTCAACCGGTGGTTCCTCCTCGCCAGCGTGATCGCTTTCGTCATTTTCCTGCCGAATCTGGTCTGGGAGATTCAGCATCACTTTCCGCACGTCGAGCTGCTCGAGAACATCAAGCGCAATCATCGCGATGTGCGAATGAATCCGATCGTGTTTCTGCTGTGGGATGTCCTGTTGGCGAATCCGCTTGCCGCTCCGCTGTGGATCGCCGGACTGGTCGTCCTCCTCGGAGGCTCGTTGAAGCGATATCGCGTCGCCGGCCTGGCGTGGATCGTGGCGTTTGTGACGCTGATCGCGGCCGGCGGCCGCTTCTACTATCTGCTTCCCGCATTTCCGCCGCTCATTGCCGCCGGCGCAGTGGCGGTCGAGCGCGCCACCGCCGCGGCGCGACAATGGATGCGATGGGCCTACGCGACCGTGATCGTCGTGGGCGGCGCTCTCCTCGCGCCGAGCGCCGTTCCGGTGCTGCCGTCGAATGCGTACTTTCGATTCACGGAGCTGACGCACATCAACCAACCGAAGTTCGAGAACCGGCGGACGAGCGCGATGCCGCAGTTTTTCGCCGACCGGTTCGGCTGGCCGGAGATGGTCGCCACCGTCGCGCGCGCCTACTTCAGCCTTCCGCCCGAGCTGCGGGCGAAAACGGCGATCTTCGCGAACGACTTCGGCCAGGGCGGCGCAATCGACTATTACGGTCCGCGGTACGGACTGCCGAAAGCGGTCGGCGCTCATCTGTCGTACTGGTACTGGGGACCGCGCAATTACACCGGCGAAAGCGTTCTCGTGTTAGGCGACAACCGGCAATCGCTCGAGCGCTTGTTCGAAGATGTCCGGCCAATGGCGGATATCGGACATCCTTACGCGATGGCGAAGGAACACTTCACGCTTTTTCTGGCCCGGAAACCGCGGGGATGGACGCTACAGAACTTGTGGCCGGAGTTGAAGAAGTTCGATTAGCGACCCGCGCGCTCGCTCGGCCGCACCAACGCAGACGATTTCGATGACGGCGTGATGAGCCGGGCGATTTCACTTCGAGGCGAACGCCCATCGCCATGGCCACTCACACCAAGAAAGCTCTCGCGTGCGATTCAGCCTGTCTTTACTCCGAGGCAACGGCCGCCAACCATGACTTGATCAGAGCTAGCGACTGTCTAGTCGGCGCAAGTGCCCAGTCTCCCATCCACGCACGGTAGCTGGGTCCGGCCCGATGCATGCCGCGAGGTCCTTGATCGACAGCCCCGGCTGGTCCGAGTTTGCCGAATTCGAGCACCGAAACTCGTACCCTTCATTCTCCGGTCGAAGCGCAAGAACCGAATCGCCGCCAGCGTGCTTTTGAGGTCCGGTCTACGCCGGCTTGTCTCCCAGCCGCGGTAGGTCGCCGCGGAAATGTCGCGCCTCGGCCGCGGGCGCGTTGCTCGAGTCCGCGGCTCCAGCGCCGGGCTCGGGAGGCCGCCCCTAGCGTCCCTTTGGGAACCTTCTTCGCTCGCACCTGCGGATCCGCGGCCGATTGGCCAAAAACGTCAAGTGGCAAAAAGGCACCGCAGGAATGGGGGTTCGAGTCCCTCCTTTCGCACCAATCGCTCGCTAAGAAAACGAAGTGACCTTTCCGTAAGCGTCGGGTGCAACGATTCTGTCCCGCTTTTTGCAATCGACGAAAACACATGAAATTACTTTCAGGGGTTTTCATCGCTTTTTTGTTCAGCCCGGTCGCCCAGGCAATCACGTTAGCTCCGCAGGCTGCCTCCGGCAACACCACGATCACTTTCAATCCTTCAACTCCAGCGCCTGGCGAGCGCTTCACGATCACGATCCGCGGATCATGGACTGACGGCTGTGTGCCGCAGTATTCATCGATCACCGCGGCCAGCGGTACGACGCTTCAGGTCAACGCCAATGCGAATGCGACCTGCGGCGGATGCACGACTGCGATCACGCCATACGCGATCACGACGCCGCAGGTCAGCATCATCAATCCCGGAATTTACACGATCGAATTCTGGGTGACCGAGTGCAACAAGCCGAGAACGCTGATCGCGTCGCAGACGATCTCGGTCTCCGGCACGTGTCAGTTCGATCGGTCGCTGACGGTCAGCGCGTCAGCGGTGCGTGTCGGGACGCCTGTCTTTTTGCGCTGGTGCGATCCGTCAGTCTTGCCGGGGCCCGATCAAGGGTTCAGCGTGAAGTTCTATCGCGTTCTCGCTTCGCGAAACATCAACGGTCCGTTCTCGGCGATTGGTGACGTGCAGGCGGGTGCCACCGGAGTGGCAATCAACTTCGATGCGAACGACGTCGGTCCTGCGTTCTTCTTCATCGAGGCGCATGAGTGTGAGGTCACGATCGCGGGCTGTACGGGCGACATCGTCGTCCGCAGTAACCTCGTGCGCGTTGACGTTGCGTCGGCGACCGGCTGCCTGCAGGACGCGGCAACGCTATGCCTCAATGGCGGACGTTTCCAGGTCACCACGAACTGGCGCACGTCTGATGGGACCATCGGCCGCGGACAAGCGGTCACGCTCAGCGACGATAGCGGCTACTTCTGGTTCTTTGGGCCGAACAATGTCGAAGTCGTGGTCAAGGCGCTCAACGCATGCTCGTCGCCCCTTCCGCGCTACTGGGTGTTCGCGTCGGGACTCACGGACGTGCAAGTCGATTTGACAGTGACAGATACGAAGAACGGCACAGCCAAGACGTACACCAATCCGCTCGGACGCCCGTTCCAGCCGATTCAGGATACTGGCGCCTTCGCGACTTGTCCGTAGGGTAGCAATTCGGCGCGCACGATCACTACTCAGTGGTGGATCGTGCGCGCTCTGTTGATTGACGACAGCGAGGATGTCCGGATGACGACCGCCTCGGCTCTCTCCGGGGAAGGCTTCGAGAGCGCTGTCGTCCGCCTCGGCCGCGAAGTTCCCAGAATGATCACCACCTTCGAGCCCGACGTTCTGATCCTCGATCTATCGCAGCCGGAGGTCAACGGGCCAATGATCGCGTGGCTTCTGCGCGAAAACTTTCCGACTCTGCCCATCATTCTGGCGGCGCCTGTCAACGGACAAGACGTGGGCCTGCCGCCGAGGACGGAGTTGTTGCCGAGGCCGTATTCGATCGAGGCACTGGTCGAAGCCGTCGTGCGGCTGACCTATTCGCCGAGCAACGATTTGTAGACTTCGTTCTTGCGAAGTCCGAACTTCTCCGCGACGGCCTTCACGGCGTCGTTGCGGCGCATTCCGGAGTCGCGCAGCCGTCCGAATTCGCTCGCGATTTCGTCGGCCGAAACGTCTTTCGATTCCGTGGGCGCCGCCGCGAAGACCAGCGTGATCTCGCCGCGGATCGCGCCGCGGTTTTTCAACTGGTCGAGGACTTCCGAGATCAAGCCGCTGACGAACTCCTCGTGGATCTTCGTCATCTCGCGCGCGACCGTAACGTCGATGTCGCCGAGGATCTCCAGCGCGTTGTCGAGCGAGTCGATGACGCGTTCCGGCGATTCGTAGACGATCGCCGTGTGTCCGACGGCCTTGATGCTTCGATACATCTCTTTGCGCTGACCCTCGCGATGCGGCGTAAAGCCGAAGAATGTGAACGGCAATGGCGCGATGCCGCTCGCGACGAGCGCCAGGATCCCGGCGAACGGTCCGGGAATCGGCTCGATGGGAAGCTTGCGCTCGCGTGCGAGATGCACGAGACGGAATCCGGGATCCGAAACTACCGGCATTCCGGCATCGCTGACCAGCGCGACTCTCGCGCCGTCCGCGATTTTGTCGATGATCGCGGCGCTTTTGTCGTCTTCGTTGTGCTCGTGAAAACTCTGCACAGTTGCTTCGATGCCGAAGTGGGTGAGGAGCTTCCGCGTGTGGCGCGTGTCTTCGCAGAGGATCAGATCCGCCGATTTCAATGCTTCGACTGCGCGCGGCGACAAATCGGAAAGGTTGCCGATCGGCGTTCCGACGATGAGAAGCTTGCCCGCCACGCGCCGGAGTCTACTGCAGGCTTTGCTGTGCAGCGCTGACCGCGCGCTCGAGCTCGTGCGACAGCACGATCAGCATCTCGGAGAGCTCTTCGGGCGTCGGTCGCTGGACTTCGGTCTGGTCCATGAAGAGATTGAGCTCGTCGCTCATGCGGCGGGCCAGCTCGGTGATGCGCGGGAATCCGAGGGAACCGCCGGAGCCCTTCAGCTGGTGCGCGACGAAGAGGAGCTCGGGAAACGAGTCTTTGAATTGCGATCCGAGTCCGAGGCTGTGCTGACGGACGCGGAGGGCCGTCAAGTGAACGTCGGCGAGGTAGTCGCGCTGCAGCGTGCGAAGGTCCTCGGTCATGAGTTCGGTACAAGCGAAAAGGATGCCTTCTCTGTGTCCTCTGTGTTCTCTGTGGTGAAAAGCCTTCACCAGAGCTCACGCGAACGCTCGCCAGAGCAGGATCGCCGCTGCCGCAGCCACGTTGAGTGATTCCACGCGGCCCGAAGTCTCGATCGCGATCGAACGTCCCGCTTTGCGCAGCTCGTCCGACACGCCTTGCCCTTCGTTGCCCAGAATCAGAACACCTGTGGGCACTTCGGACGTCGAACCACGAGCATCCGCCACAAATAGCTGTCGCCCGGCACCAAGTAACTCCGAAGCGC
>DATBSF010000453.1:0-11130 GCA_036559905.1 Thermoanaerobaculia bacterium
GTGCGCGGCTGAATCGGCGTTGCGCCGTCTTCGACGATCTGCCAGTAGCGGTGCACGACGTGAAGGATGTTGAGAAGCTGCCGTTTGTACTCGTGCATCCGCTTCACCTGCACGTCGAACATCGACTCGGGATCGACCGCGATTCCGGTCAGGTCCTTCGTGAGTTGCGCAAGCGCGAGCTTGTTGCGGCTCTTCACCGAGCCGAGGCGATCGAGAAGTCCGCTGTCGTCTGCGAAGAGCTCGAGGCGTTTGAGCTCGCGCAGGTCGCGAACCCATCGATCGCCGATCGCCTTGGTGATCAATGACGCCAGCGGGCGATTGGCGTGCAGCAGCCAGCGCCGCGGCGTCACGCCGTTCGTCTTGTTGTTGAATCGCTCCGGCCAGAGTTTGTAAAGATCGGGCGCGAGGGTTTTCTTCACGAGCTCGGAATGCAGCTCTGCGACGCCATTCACGGAATGGCTGCCGGCGATCGCCAGATTCGCCATGCGAGCGTGAGCGTCCACCAGGATCGAGACGCGATGCTGCATCGCGAGATCGCCCGGAAAGCGCCGCTCGACTTCCGCGATCACGCGCCGGTTGATCTCCTGAATGATCTGCAGGTGGCGCGGCAGCATCCGCTCGAGCATCTCGACCGGCCAGCGCTCCAGCGCTTCCGGAAGCAGCGTGTGATTCGTGAACGCACAGGTCTGCACCGTCAGCGCCCACGCGGTTTCCCACGCCAGCGCATGCTCGTCGATGAACGTGCGCATCAGCTCCGCTACTGTCAGCGCCGGATGCGTGTCGTTGAGATGGATCGCGACCTTCGATGCGAACTCGTCGAAGTTGTCGTGACGCTGCTGGTAGCACCTCATGATGTCGCGCACGGCGCACGCGACGAGGAAGTACTCCTGCAGCAGGCGCAGCTCGCGCCCCGACGCGACCATGTCTGACGGATACAGAATCTTCGAAATCGCCTCGGTATTGATCTTGTGCTGCACCGCCGCGATGTAATCGCCGGCGTTGAAGATGCCGATGTCGAATTCATCCGACGAGCGCGCCGAAAAAAGCCGCAGCACGTTCACGGTTTTTCCGCCGTAGCCGACGATCGGCATGTCGTGCGGGACGCCGATCATGATCTTCGCGTCGACCCACTTCGTATCCGCAAGAGCACCGAAGACCGGCACCTTCACGATCTCGTCGGGCCGTTCGATGAGCCACGGCGATCCGCCCTCCAGCCAGTGATCGGGTTTCTCGTGCTGGAATCCGTTGACGAAAGTCTGGCGGAAGAGACCGAACTCGTAGTTGATGCCGTAGCCGAAGCCGGGATAGTCGAGCGTGGCGAGCGAATCGAGGAAGCAGGCGGCGAGTCGTCCGAGGCCGCCGTTGCCTAACGCGGCGTCGGGCTCGAGCGCTTCGAGCTCGTCGAAATCGGCGCCGAGCTCCGACAGGATGGCCTTCGTGTCGTCGTACAGGCCGAGGTTCGCGAGGTTGTTGCCGAGGGCGCGGCCCATGAGGAATTCCATGGAGAGGTAGTAGAGACGCTTGGCATCCTGCTCGACGTAACGGCGCTCGCTGTCGCGCATCGCGTCGAGGGCCGGGCGGCGGACGGCGACCGAGAGCGCCTCCAGCTTTTCGCGAGGAGACGCTTCGTTCCACAGCTTTCCGCGCGCGACGCGCAGGAAGGAGTCAATTCCCTCGCGCAGGTGGACAAACCCGCGAGCCACGCCCGCTTCAGATGTCGATGAGGGCCGCAAGAGACCAATTTTACGGGATAAACTGGCGGGCCATGCGCCGAGGCGTGCTCATCCTTGTTGTGGCGGCGGCGTGCGCGAGCGGCACGCCGCATCGTCAGGCGCTACGCGTCGACGTTTCCGAGCAGCGTGGGCAACGGATCACGACGACGGGGCCGCACATCTACGTGGTCCAAATCAACAACGGTTCGGCGGAGACGATCGAGGTGGAGTCGATCAGTCTCGCGCCGTCGGGACCCAGTGACTACTTGTTCGAGGACGCGTTCCAGACAGTTGGCGACGTCATGTCGCCCGGCGAAACCCGGCAGTACCAGATGTTCGTGACGGTCGTCGCGCAAGGACGGGGATCGGCGCAATTCACGTCGAACATCGACGCGGTGAGCGTCACGATCGCGTGCAAGTCGGAGAGCGGAAACTTCGTCGATTCCGAGGTCGTTTCGATCACGCGGCGCTGACCCGACGTTCCCACTTCACGGTTTCTACCAGCGCCTCGGCACGCGGAATCCGCTCCGAATATCGCAGATCGCGCCGGATCGCCGATGTGTTGGTCGAGAGGTCGTACGCGAAGTTGACGGGAAGCGTTCCGTCGACATTCTCCGCGGTCTCGATCCGCCCGTGCCACCCTGCCGCTTCGCCGACCATGCGCACCCATTCCTTGTCGGTCGGCGTGTCGGGCTCGCCGACGTTGTAGGTCTTGCCGGCCGCCGCGTCCTCGAGCGTTGCGAGGACGATGGCGTCGGCGACGTTCTCCGAGTAGCCGCGCGTCCAGCGGAAGTCGGCCTGGCGGATGTCGATCCGAACGGTGTCGCCGGTCATCTGCTTCAGCCACGGCGCGAAGCGATGCTGCTCGTCGCGCGGTCCGTAGACTGCCGGAAGACGAAGGATGGTCGTGCGATCGCTGCCCAGCGTTCGCTCAACCAGAATCTTTTCGTAGTCGTCGTCGTAGGGGTACAGCGTTTCGCGCAGAGGTGAGTCTTCGCGCAGCGGGACGGGGTCGGGCGGGCCGGTGTATCTGCCGCGCAATCCGTCGTAGTTGCGATACACGTCGGCGCTCGAGATCACGACGCACCGCTCGCCGCGAAAATGTCCCTTGGCCGCCTTCGCATGCTCCTCGGTCATGCACGACATGTCGACGACGACGTCGCCATGCAGATCGCGTGGCAACTGCATGCGATCGCCGTGAACGTGCGCCGTCTCTTTGCAATCGATGCCGCGATGAAACACTGTGACGTCGTGTCCTGCGCCGGCGAGCGATCGAACAACGCGCGGCCCCATGAAGCGCGTGCCGCCGATGACGATGATGCGCATTCAGGCGGCGAGCACGCCGTTCTGCTGCGCGACCTCGACGATCGCCGACACCGCGCGATCGAGATGCTCACGCGTGTGCGCGGCGCTGATCTGACATCGCAACCGCGCCTGGCCCTGCGGCACGACCGGATATCCGAATCCCGACACGTAAACGCCGCGATCGAGTAGCTGCGCCGACATCGCGATCGCTTTCGCGGTGTCGCCGATGATGATTGGCACGATCGGGTGCATGCCCTCGCGCACACGAATGTTCTTTGATGTTAATTGCTTGCGAAAATACGTTGTATTCTCGCGAAGCCGTGTCACGAGACTCGTGTCTTTCTCGAGGAGATCGAACGCCGCCAGCGATCCCATCACGACCGCGGGCGGGAGTGTGTTCGAGAAGAGATATGGCCGCGATTTCTGGCGCAGGTATTCGACCAGCGTTTTCGGCCCGGTCGTAAATCCGCCATGCGAGCCGCCGAGGGCTTTGCCGAGCGTGGAGGTGTAGGCGTCGATTTTTCCGAAGACGCCGAGCTCCTCCCCCGTCCCCCGCCCGCTCTTGCCGATCACGCCCGTCGCATGCGAATCGTCGACCACGAAGAACGCGCCGTACTGTTTGGTGAGCTCGACTTCCTCCTTCAGCGGGGCGAGCGAGCCCTCCATCGAGAAGACTCCGTCGGTCACGACGACTTTGTTGCGCGCGTCTTTCGTCGCTTCGAGCGCGCGGCGGAGATCGTTCATGTCGCGATTCTTGAAGCGCTCTTTTCTTGCTTTCGACAGCCGGATTCCGTCGATGATCGAGGCGTGATTGAGCTCGTCGGAGATGATCGCATCCTGCTCGAGCGCGACCGTCTGGAACAGACCTTCGTTCGCGTTCCAGCACGATCCGTACAGGATCGTGTCCTCGGTCGCGAAAAACTTCGAGATCCGCTCTTCGAGCTGATGGTGAATCGTCTGCGTGCCGCAGATGAAACGCACCGACGCGAGGCCGTATCCGTAATCGCGTTCGGCTTTTTCAGCCGCTTCGACGATCGCAGGGTGATCGGCGAGTCCGAGGTAGTTGTTGGAAGTCAGCATGATGACTTCGCCTTTTCCCTCGACCTCGACCACCGGGCCCTGCGGCCCCTTCATGAGGAGCTCGCGCTTCAGAGTCCCGTTGCGGGACATCTCATCGAGTTCGGATTTGAGTGTGGTGAGTAGCGTCATGCTCTGTGCTCTCTGTGTCTCTGTGGTGAAGGCCTCTCACCACAGAGACACAGAGGACACAGAGACTATTCGTTATCGTATTTGAGATCGCGCCGGAAACACCGCTGCGATTCGATATCGAACACGACACACGAATCGATCGGCCGCGAATAGACATGCAGGCTGACGGCGCGCTCATTCCAATCGGGCAGATTCTTGATGCGATGAATCGTTTGCCTCTTGTCGACGGTATTGAGCGGGCCGCCGGGAACGCATAGCTCGGTGCCGAGCTGCTTCATCTCGATGCGCGTCGCGCCGGCCAGGCAATCCATCCCGACGACCTGCTGATTCTCGGGGCGATTGCAATCGATCTTGCGGTAGTTCTCGACCAGCAGTTTTCCTTCGATCATCGTCATCCAACCCAGCTGCCCGTTGTGCGTGTGCAGCGGCGTGATGGAACCGACGGGCCAGCAGATGAGCATGCATTCGAGCATGTCGTTGCGGAAGATCTTGTTGCGCGTGTGCCGATCGGGAAGCCAGAGTTTGTACTGCTCGAGATCCTTCAACTGGATCTCGTACGCCACGAGATAGTCGTACATCTTCTGCTTCGTGATGACGCCGGCAGCCATCTCGCGGAGACCGTCGACGAATTTCTCAACGGGAATCGGAGTCGGTGCTGCGACTGACGTTTCCATATCGGTTCGTATTGTAGACTGTCGCGGAGTCCGCAGAAATTCCTTATGGTTGGTCAGAATCTCGCCGTTATTGGTGTGCAGTGGGGCGACGAAGGAAAAGGGAAAATCGTCGACCTCCTATGCGAATCCTTCGATGTTGTCGCACGCTACCAGGGCGGGCACAACGCGGGCCACACCGTCCGTTTCGGCGACAAACATTACTCGCTGCGGCTGATCCCCTCGGGAATCCTGCATCCCGGCAAGCTCTGCCTTCTCGGCAACGGCATGGTCATCGATCCCCAGGCGCTGCTCGAGGAGATCGAGAACCTGCGTAAGCTCGGCGTAGAGATCGACAGCAACCTGAAGGTCAGCGATTCCGCGCACTGCATCCTGCCGTATCACAAGGCGCTCGATCTGGCGCGAGAGGAGGCGGCGGGGGCCGCGAAGATCGGCACAACCGGCCGGGGCATCGGGCCAGCGTACGAGACAAAAGTCAGCCGCTACGGAGTGCGGATCGCGGACCTCCTCGATCCCGACGTGCTGCGCGAGAAGATCCAATTCGCATGTGCCGAAAGAAATCCGGTTCTGAAGGTCTACGGAAAACCGCCGTTCGATCCGGCAAAGCTGTTCGACGACTACACGCGCTACGGCAAAGTTCTGGCGGATCGCATCACGAACGGCCCGGTCTTTCTCGACGACAAGATTCGCAATGGCAAACGTGTGATGTTCGAAGGCGCGCAGGGAACGATGCTCGACATCGATCACGGGACGTATCCGTTCGTGACCTCCTCCAGCACCGTCGTCGGCGGCGTCTCCACCGGCCTCGGCGTCGCCCCTAAGCACATCAGCCGCGTCATGGGCGTCGTGAAGGCGTACACGACGCGGGTGGGCGGCGGGGCGTTCCCGACGGAGCTCAACGACGCGATCGGTGAGCATCTCCGCAAACGCGGCAACGAATTCGGGACGGTGACGGGGCGGCCGCGGCGGACGGGATGGCTCGATCTGCCGGTGCTGCGCACGTCGGTGATGCTCAACGGCGTGGACGGATTCGCGCTCACGAAGCTCGACGTCCTCGACGAATACGACGAGATCCCGGTCTGCACGAACTATCAGGTGCACGGCGAGTGCTGGAAAACGTTTCCAGCGTTCGCGGTCGCGCATCACGATTACAAACCTGAGTACAAGGTGATGAAGGGCTGGAAGCAGTCGACGGTCGGAATCACCGATTTTGCGAAGCTCCCGCAGCCGGCGAAGGACTACGTGCGTTTCATCGAGGACGAGACCGGCTGCAAGATCGACATCATCTCGACCGGCCCGCGGCGCGAAGAAACGATCGTCCGATAGCCTTTGGAGTGCGGCGCCTTGGCGCCGCTTTCACAGCCGCGGCTTGCCGCGGCGGACGGCAGCAAGCTGCCGGCTTCAAGAGCGGCGGCAAGCCGCCGCACTCCGAAAATGGCTCGGCGAAAATCCGAAATGCCGCTTGAACAGCGCGCTGAAGGAGCCGAGGCTTTCGAAGCCGACCGAGAGGCAGATCGAGGTGACTTCTTCCTCGGTCGCTCTGAGCAGATCGCGCGCGACCTCGAGCCTTCGCCTCTGCAGAAACTGCATCGGAGACATTCCGAATGCCGACTTGAACATCCGCTGGAAGTGAAAGTGTGAAATGGCGGCGATACTCGCGGCATCGCTGACGCTGAGCGGCTCCGCGTAGCACGAATGGAGAAAATCGCGCGCGCGATAAAGCCGGCGATACATCTCCTCGCGAGTCGACGCGCGCAAGCCAGGAAATGAATCCGCCTCACGACGCGTCTCGCCGCGCAATTCCGCGAGAGCGCCGGCGAGATCGTAGAAAGAATCTTCGAGCGGAATCGAACCGATGCCGCGGATCGCCTGCGCAACGTTCCCGCGCATCGGATACAGCCGTTCGTAAAACTCACTCTTCACGAATCCCGACTGAAAAAACGGGCAGAACGTCTCGGTGTTCGCATCCGCTGAGACTTCCATCGAATACTGCTGCCCTTCGTTGAGGATCAGGAACGTATCGGGCGTGACGCGATATCGCCCCTGCGGCGTCTCGTACCACGCAGAGCCGCGCAGAACGGTCTTGATCGACAACGTCGTCTTGTAATCGGCGACGACGTAATCGCGCGGACGGCCGTGGAGGACCGCCGAGCAATGCGGCAGGTCGGTCCAGCGGGGATTGACGGCGAAATGGTACTGACTCATCTCCTGTGATATCGCAGATTGTCGACCGGCGCATAGTCGTCGGTCAAAACCACCGCATTCTAGGCGGCGGCCGCACGATGGGGCCGCGACCGGCCGGCTGGAAGCCGGCGCTCCATCAACCGATAGAACAGAGCGGTACCGAGTCCCCATACACCGTTGACGATCGGTCCGATCATCATTGCCGCCGGTTTCCAGCCGGCGGCAATCGGCTGGTGCTTGAGCGACGAAACCACGAACCACGCGACCAGCGTCGGCGCGATCGCTCCAAAAACCACCGCCCACGTCCAGTACGTGGCGCCCCGGAAGCGATCGATGATCGGAATCATGATCGCCCCCCACACACCGCCCCAGAACGACAGCGAGATCACGGCTGGAACGCCGAAGGGCGGCACCGGTCGCATCGCCCACGCCGCGCGCGGCACCATGCCGGCCATGTGCAGGAGCTGCAACGCGATCTGATGAAAGATGATCGTGGCGAGAAACCCGGCGATGAATCCGAGAAGAACTTTCCGTATCATGCAATCCCCTCACCCGGCCTTCGGCCACCCTCTCCCCGCTCCGCGGGGCGAGGGGTCTCAAATTTAGATCCTTCGCCCCGCGGAGCGGGGAGAAGGTGCCGCGAAGCGGCGGATGAGGGGCGCGGCTACAGGACGACCGTCCGAAAGTAATCGATCGTTCGCTGCAAACCGACCTCGAGTGGAACCTTTGGCTCCCATCCGAGGATCTTTTTCGCTTTGGTGATGTCGGGACGCCGGATTTTCGGATCGTCTTCCGGCAGCGGCAGGAATTCGATCGGCGCTTTCGTTCCCGTCAGCCTTTTGATCTCCTGCGCGAATTGCAGAACGGTCATCTCTGCCGGATTTCCGATGTTCACGGGCATCGTCTCGTTCGACATCAGCAGCCGATAGATTCCTTCGACGAGATCGGTCACATAGCAAAACGATCGCGTCTGCGATCCGTCGCCGAAGACGGTCAGCGGCTCATCGCGCAGCGCCTGTGAGATGAATGCCGGAACGACGCGCCCATCGTTGACGCGCATGCGTGGACCGTAGGTGTTGAAAATCCGCACGATGCGCGTGTCGACACCGTGAAAACGGTGATACGCCATCGTCATCGCTTCCGCGAATCGCTTGGCTTCGTCGTACACGCCGCGCGGCCCAACCGGATTCACGTTGCCCCAGTAATCCTCTTTCTGCGGATGCACCAGCGGATCGCCATAAACCTCGGACGTCGACGCAATCAGGTATCGGGCCTTCTTGTCTTTCGCGAGCCCGAGCGTCTTGTGCGTGCCGAGTGATCCGACCTTGAGCGTCTGAATCGGCTTCTCGAGGTAGTCGATCGGACTGGCCGGCGAGGCGAAGTGCAGGACGTAATCGAGCGGCCCTTCGCAGTGCACGAAGTTGGTAACGTCGTACTTCACGAACGTGAATCCGTTGCGGCCGAAAAGATGCTGGATGTTCGCGGTGTTGCCGGTGATCAGATTGTCCATACAGATCACTTCGTGACCGCGATCGAGGAAAAGCTCGCAGAGATGAGAGCCGAGGAAACCCGCTCCGCCGGTGATCAGAGCACGCGACATTCAGTCCTTGTCCCCGCGTCCGACGGAAACGTACGTGAACCCTTCGCTCTTCATGCGCTCCGGATCGTAGACGTTGCGCAGATCGATGATGACCGGCTGCTTGAGCAGCGTGCGAATGCGCCCGAGTTTCAGCGAGCGGAACTCGTTCCATTCCGTCGCGATCACAAGCGCATCGGCGCCGTCGGCGGTCTCGTAGGCATCGCGGCAGAACGTGACGTCCGAGAAGAAGCGCGCGGCGTTTTTCATCGCCTGAGGATCGTAGGCGCGAATGCTGGCGCCTTCTTTCTGGAGCCCGGCGATCAGCGGGATCGTCGGCGAGTCGCGCATGTCGTCGGTCTCGGGTTTGAACGCCAGACCCAGGACCGCGATTGTTTTCCCCTTCACGCTTCCGCGCATCGCCGTCATCACCTTGCGCACCATCCGCTGCTTGATGTTGTCGTTGACGCGAAGGACGGCCTCGATGATCTCGAATTCGTAGCCGTACCGGCGGGCAATGTCGGCGACCGCCGACGTGTCCTTCGGAAAGCACGATCCTCCGAAGCCCGGGCCGGCCTGCAGAAACTTCGACCCGATTCGTGAATCGAGGCCGATGCCGCGCGCGACATCCTGAACATCTCCGCCTAACAACTCGCACAGAACGGCGATCTCGTTGATGAACGAGATCTTCGTCGCGAGAAAACCGTTGGCGGCGTATTTGATCAGCTCCGCTGACTCGACGTTGGTCACGACGAACGGAATCTCGAGCGAGTGCAGCGGCGCGTAGATCTCCTTCATCAGCGCCGCCGATTCGGCATCCGAGGCGCCGATCACAACGCGATCGGGCTTCATGAAATCTTCGATTGCGGAACCTTCGCGCAGAAACTCGGGATTGGACGCGACCGACGAACGGAATTCGCCTCCCGCCTCCGCAAGGATCTTCTCGATCATGCGGCCCGTGCCGATCGGAACCGTAGACTTGGTAATGACGAGCTTCGGGCCGTTCATGTACTTCGCAATCGTGCGCGCGACCTCTTCGACATAGCGCAGATCGGCGGAGCCGTCGGGTTTGGGCGGCGTCCCGACCGCGATGAAAATCGCGCGGCTCGAGCGGATCGCATCGGGAAGGTCGGTGCTGAATTGCAGCCGCCCCTCGCTGACGTTGCGATTGACGATCTTGTCGAGGCCCGGCTCGTAAATCGGGATCTTTCCCTGCTTCAGCGCCTCGATTTTTTTGGCGTCAATGTCGACACAGACGACATCGTTGCCGAAGTCGGCGAGGCCTGCGCCGGTAACCAGGCCGACGTAACCGGTTCCAATGACTGCGATATCCAACCGGTCGAGATCCTACCTTATTGAAGTCAGAAGGCAGAAAGCAGAAGGCAGAAGTAGGAAGCGCGAGTGCATTCCTTCTGCTTTCTGCCTTCTGACTTCTGCCTTAGGGTTTGGGCGGTGGCGCGGTGCTCGTCGTCTGCGTCGTTCCGTTCGAGCTGACCGGTACGCTCGCGGGCGCGGCGGCGGGCGGCGGAGTCACCGGCGGCGGTGCGACCTTTTGTTCGGTCTCAACGCGCTTCTCGATTCCCTTTTGCTGGCGATTGCGGATCAGCCAGCGGAGCAGCTTCGACTCGTTGATTCCGATCAGAATGTCGTTGATCGATTCGTAGACCGACGGATCGCTGATCAAGCGGCCGGCGGTTCCCTGGCCGGCGTTCAGCTTCGCGACCGACTCGTTGAGCTGGTGAACGAGCGTGGTGAATTCCGCCAACGACTGATCGCCATACTGCTTGTCGGTCATCAGGCGCGGCACGATGCCCTGTCCGTTTTTCAGTGTGGCGCTGAATTCGGCGAGGTTCGTTGAAGTCGTTCGCAGATTCTCAATGAGATCGATGACTTTCTTTTTGCCTTCGGGATCCGTCAACAGCGCGGGGATCGTTCCCTGCCCGCTTTCGAAACTGCGCTGCAGGCTGGAAGTAACCGTCTGCAACGATGCGGCGCTCGACGCTAGCGACGCTGTCAGCTGATCGCTGTACTTGTCGTCGTACACCAGCCTCCCGACCAGTCCCTTGCCGCTCTCGACGTGCGTGAGAATCGCATTGGTCTTGTTCAGCGTGGCCAGGAATGTCTCGGTGATGCGCTGTTTCGTCTCGGGAGTGCTCGTCAATTCGCCAATGAGTCCTTCTCCGCGGTCGACGCGGGAAAGGATGTTCTTGAGCGAATACGAAATCTGTACGAAGTTGTCGACGAGGTCCTCGCCTGAGGAGATGAGCTGATCGACGTTAGTCTGTCGCGCGGCCGGAATGAGAGATCCCGGCTCGAGCGAATCAAAGCGAGGATTTCCCGGACTGATGTCGATGTAGCTGTCGCCCGAGAGAAGACCGAGCTTTTTCATCCGCGCACGCGAATCGCTGCGGATGCGATCGGCATACTTGCGATCGACCATCAGGGTGATGTCGACGTCCTTCTTCTTCGGATC
>DATBSF010000454.1:0-4735 GCA_036559905.1 Thermoanaerobaculia bacterium
TCAACGAGATCTTCTTCATCGCATTAATCCTTTCCATGTCCTTTGCCTTTGCCTTTGCCGCCACCTTTTCCCTGGTCGCCCTGATTGCCATTGTCCTTTCCCTTGCCACCCGCAGGAGCCACGACGACTGGGGCCGGTGCCGGCGGTGGCACTGACGAAATCATCGGAGCTTGTTGCGCTTTGTGATCGTGCTCTTTTTCTTTGCGAGGTTCCAGAACGACAGGCGCCTGCTGTTGCGGCACGACGACGACGCTGCGTGCGCGCTTCTCGCCGTGGACGACTTCCGCGCCGGTCTGCAATCCTAGCTGCTTCTTGAGCTGCCCCGGAGGTCCGCCGTGCGGATGCTCCTTCATCCGCGCCACTACGACCGCCGGAACAAAATTCTGATCGACGATCACTGTCTGCGGCACGGCTCGGAATCGCCGGATGCGAACCGGCTCGGTCACGACGATCTGCGTCTGCGCCGGATAGAACGTCTGCAACTGCTGCACGACGACCGGCACGAGCGCCGGTCCGGTCACGCCCTGCGTCGTCTGCTGCTGCACGAATTGCACGAACTGCGGGGCGTTCTCGGTGGTCAGTGCGACCGGAACGTAGCGGAGAACTTCGACGATCTGCGTCGGCGGAACGTTCGCATTGTTGAGCGTCGCAACGAAATTCCCGAGCTCGTCCACTGAGACGCCGGTGACATTCGACACCGCCGCAACTGCCAGTGGCAACGCGATCACTGAGAATGGATCGGTCGTGACGAGCGTCGTCTGCGGAATGTAGCTCTGGCTGACGACGAATGTCGTCGGTTCGCCGTTGAACTCCAACGTCGGCGTGACGTTGTACTGCGTGCGCAACTGTTCAACGATCGCGTTGACCAGCGCATCGCCTGTCACGCCCTGCGACGATTGGGTCTGGACGTACTGCACGAATTGGGGTTGATCGAGCGCCACCGGCGTGTACCGAATCACCTGGACAAACTGCGTCGGCGGTACGTTCGCCTGATTGAGCGCTACGACGAGATCGGCGAGCCGCGACTCCGACACGCCGGTGACATTCGACACGGCATTCACCGCCAGCGGCATTGCGATGGTGGCGAGTAAGTCGTCTGTATTCAGTGCCCACGCTTGTGTCGACAAAGCGAGGGCGAATACACATATGGCGAGTTTTCGCATGACCCGTGTGGGGTGCAAGAAAAACACCCGCGCCGGCGAGCTCGGCTATGCTCTCTGCCCTTGAGCTCGACTCGGATCAAACAGCATGTGAATTCGCCTCGCGCGGCCGTCTATCGCGCGCTTCTCGATCCGGATGCGGTGGTGCGATGGATGGTTCCGGACGGCATGAGCAGCGAGATCCACACGTTCGAGGCGCGCGAAGGCGGCGCGTTCCGGATTTCGCTCACCTACGATGCAACAACTAACACTGGCAAGACGATCGCGCAGACCGACACGTTTCACGGCCGCTTCGTGAAGCTCGTGCCGAACGAGCAGGTTGTGGAGGTAGTCGAGTTCGAAACGGCAGACCCCGGAATGCGTGGCGAGATGACGATCACTTACACGCTCGCCGATGCCGATGGCGGCACTGACATCATCGCGGTGCACGACAGACTGCCGCCAGGCCTGTCTGCTGCTGACAACGAAACAGGTTGGCGAATGTCACTCGCGAAACTGGCGACGCTCGTCGAGGATCAGAGACCGCGCACTTGAACGGCGACTAAAAGAAGACCGAATCCGACGATCCACGACCATGTCGCGATATCGCCGCTGACATGAACCACTCTGAAGTGGGCGGCCAGTGCGAGGAGATACAAAACGAGACAAATCACCCAGATAATTTGCTTGGGAGCCTTTCCTCCACCTCGTACCATCAAACCTCCTGCGTTTTGGGAATGTCGGCACGCAAGTGCTGGGCCACGAGCGGGCCCCTAGTGGTCACGCCGTTAGCTATTTCCGCGCGGCGGCAACCGTCTCTTTGATCGCCGCCACGACGAGCTGCGGTTCGTCTAACTGCACGTGATGGCCGCTGCGCGTCGCGATGATCTGCTTGCCGCGGCGCGAAAGCGCGGCGATCGCGGCGTGATCCTTTCGATGCTCCTCCTCGATCGCGCGGCCTTCCGTTCCCTGCTCCTCCGGCTTCCCGCGGGTGATGACGATGAGAGGCAGATCGCCGAGGGGATGATCGCTTTTCAGGCGGTCGGCACGCAGACCCGCGAGCTCCTCATTGTCAAACGGGTTCACCGCCGCAGCAACGTGCTTCACTTGTCCCAGAGCCCACGTGCGCATCCGCTGCGCTTCGGGCGGCAACTTGTCGCGCGGCTGTTCATTCGCGTGAAGGCTCGCTTGCGACAGCCCGGATTTGATCTGCGCCAACGCTCCCGGCGGGATCTCGCTTTCGCGCAGCGGATTTGACGTCTTCACGGCAGGAATCGGCCGTCCGGTGGCGAGCTCCGACGCATGGACTAACTGTCCATCGGGCTTCATCCGCAGCGGATTGTCCGTTCCCGCTTCCACCAGGACCATGCCGGCGACATCTGCCGGATACGTGGATTGATACAGACGGACGAGCACACCGCCGTAGGAATGACCCGCGAGTACGTACGGAGGCCGCTCGCCCGCCTTCTCGAGCAGCGTGTGCAACTCATAAACAATCTGATGCATCGTCCGCGGATGCGGACCGAGGTCGCTCCAGCCGTCGCCGGCGCGATCGTACGAACAGACGCGTGAGAAGCGCGCAACGCCGGGCTGAACGAGACTCCACTCAACAGAGAAGTCGCCGACGCCCGACTCGAGAATCACCGTCGGCTGCTGCGGATTCGTCCTGCCCGTGCAGTTGAGATGCAGTTTCCAGCCGCCGACGTCCACCAGACGGCCGGGGGGAGGATACGGCGGCGCGCTGGCATCGCCTTGCGCAAACGCGCGGATCGCAAAAGTCGCGAGGATGATTGGGACGAGCGTTTTCATTGTTCCACCAGGAAACGCGTGACCGCAGCGATCAGCTTTTCCTTTTCGCAGACGGTCGCGAGATGGCCGCAATCGCTCGTCAGAATCAACAGCTCTGATTTCGTCGCGCGCGCGAACTCCTCGGCAGGCGCCGGATTCACCATGTGATCCTGCGCCGAGGAGACGATCAGCATCTTCGCGCGGATCGCGTCGTACGATCCGATGTCGTGCCCGATCATTGCCCGCAATTGCGCTGCGTAGTTGCGGGGATCCATTTTCTTCAGTGCTTCCTCGTGTGACTTCATCAGCGCGTCGACATCCTTCGTATGCGTCGCGATGTAGGCCGGCGTATGCAGATGCATCTCATTGATGTCGGCGGCGGCCTTCATTCCCAGCGGCGAATCGATCAACGACAGCTCCGTCTTCCATAGCAACAGGTCGTACGCGGTGAGCCTGGGCGTGCCGACGATCGGAATCGCTTTCGTCATGAAGGTCGGATACGACACGACCCATTGAAATGTCTGCATGCCGCCCATCGATAGTCCGCTTACGGCGTACACGTGATCGAGTTTCAACTCGCTCGTCAGCAGCTCGTGCTGCGAGCGCACCATGTCGCGCACCGTGAAGCCAGGCGGCGAGGATGACACTCCGTCGCCGAGCGCATCGACAACAATGATGTAGTACTTCGACGAATCGTAGAGATTTCCTGGTCCGATCCACCCCATCAGCCCCTCGCTCGTGCCGCCGAACCAGGTGAGAACGAGGATGGCGTTCGATTTTTCGGCGTCGAGTTTCCCCCACGTCCGATATCCGATTTTCAAGTCGTCGATGTTCGCGAAGCGGAGCTCTTGAGCGTGGGCCGCCGCTGCGAAGAGAAACATGATCAGGAGCCGCTTCACATCAACGATTCTATGATTAGCGGATGGCCGTCCGCTCTTCACGACGCGAGCTCGAGATTGTCGGCGCGATCGCCGAGGCGCTCAACAGCTCGCCGACGGTGCAGGAGGCGCTCGATCGCACCCTCGCCCTGGTCACTGATCTCCTCGGCCTGCAGACCGGTTGGGTATGGCTCGTCGATTCCGACACCGGCCACATCTACAGCGCTGCGGCGCGCAACCTGCCGCCGTATTTGCAGGAGCCGGTGCGCATGACCGGATCGTGGTGCCTGTGCATCGAAGAATTTCGCAACGGGTCGCTGACCCCGCGTAACGTTGACGTGATGGAGTGTTCGCGATTACGTCCGGCCGTGCGCGCGCGACAGAACGATCTCACGCACGGCCTCGCGCATCACGCGACCGTTCCGTTGTCGTTTCAGAACAAACAGCTGGGAATCATGAACATCACTGCTCCTGCGATGCGCCGCCTGACACGCGAAGAGCTCCGACTCCTCGGCACCATCGGATTGCAGGTCGGCGTCGCGATCGAGCGCGCGCGGCTGGCCGAGGAGAGCGCGACGCGCGCGAGGGGGGATGAGCGGACGCGGCTCGCGCGCGAGATCCACGACACGCTGGCGCAGGGTCTCACCGCGATCGCGCTGCAGATTGAAACGGCGATCGAGAACGTCGGCCGCGATCCGAATCTCGTAAAGGCGCTGGCGACCGCGCGTGAAAATCTCGATGAGGCGCGACGCTCGGTTACCAATTTGCGCGCTGGTGCGCTCGCGGGCAAGCCGCTCGCGCAGGCGCTGGCGTCGCTCGCGCGCGAATTCACTTCGGACTCCGGGATCCGTGTCACGTTCGAGCCGCGCGGCAACTGCTCGCTCGCGCTTCCTGTCGAAGCGGAGCTCTATCGCATCGCGGAGCAGGCGC
>DATBSF010000455.1:0-5659 GCA_036559905.1 Thermoanaerobaculia bacterium
AACGCGGCCGCCTCGGCGACAAGACCGGCCAGGGCTTTTACAAAAAGGGCGGCAAGGCGATCGAGACGCTCGATCTCAACACCGGAGAGTATCGCGAGCGGCGCGAGCCGGACATTCCGTCGATCGCTGAGGCGAATAAGATCAAGAGTCTGCCGAAGCGTCTCAACTTTGTGCTGCAGCAGGACGACAAAGCCGGCGCTTTGGCGCGTCACGTCGTCTACAACTCGCTCGCGTACGCGGCGCATCGGATCCCCGAGATCACGGACGACATTGCCAACGTCGACGACGCGATGCGCTGGGGCTTCTCGCACGACCTCGGGCCATTCGAACTTTGGGATGCACTCGGCGTTCGCGCGACCGCCGAGGCGATGAAAAAGTACGGCGTGGATGTTCCGGCGTGGGTCCTTCAAAAAGAAAGTTTCTATCCCGCCGCTGCCAAAGTCGAGCGCCGCATCGTGAAAGAAAACAAAGGCGCGAGTCTGATCGACATCGGCGACGGCGTTCTCCAACTCGAGTTCCACACCAAGATGAACACGCTCGACGACGACATCCGAACCATGATGGTGCAGTCGGTCGAGGAGTTGGAAAAAGGCGCGTGGATCGGAATGGTCATCGGCAGCGACGGCGCGGACTTCTGCGTCGGCGCGAACCTCGCGAGCGGGTTGAGCGCGAACGGAAGCGAAGCGCTCAATCGCGCCGTCAAAGCGATGCAGGACGCGCTGATGGCGATTCGGTTCTGCAACAAGCCGATCGTCGCCGCTCCATTCGGACGCACGTTAGGCGGCGGCGCGGAGGTCGCGATGGCGGCGGCTCGCATCGTCGCATACGCGGAGACGTACATGGGGCAAGTGGAAGTCGGCGTCGGCCTCGTGCCGGCGGCGGGTGGATGCAAGGAGCTGATCCGCCGCGTCGTATCGCCCGCGATGAGCCATACGCCGAATGCCGATCCGCTTCCGTTCGTGCAGAACGTGTTGCAGACGATCGGGATGGCCAAAGTCTCATCGAGCGCCGCTGAAGCGCGCGAGCTCGGATTCCTGACGGATGCCGATCGCGTCGTCATGAAGCGCGATCAGTTGATTGCCGAGGCGAAAGAGGAAGTCGTGGAGATGGCGGCGCATGGATATTCGGCGCCCGCTCGCGAGAAGAATTGCTACGCGGCCGGACGCGATGTGCTGGCCGCGCTCAAGGCCGGCATCTACGTCATGCAGCAGGGCGCGTACATGAGCGAGTACGACGCTGTCATCAGCTCGCGGCTGGCGTCGATTCTCTGCGGCGGCGATCTTTCGACCGGTCAGTTTGTCGACGAACAATTTCTTCTCGATCGCGAACGCGAAGTCTTTGTCGCGTTGTTGCGCGAGCCGAAGACGCTCGAGCGGATTCAATTCATGCTCGCCAATGGAAAACCTCTGAGGAATTGAAATGGCCGAAATCGCACCAACGCGCCGCGTAATGAGCGGCCTCGAATACATGCGCAAGCTCGTGGCCGGCGAGCTGGAAGCGTCGCCGATGGCACGGCTGCTCAACATCCGCATCGTCAATGTCGAAGAAGGGCGGGTGATCGTGACCGCCGAGCCGACACCGGAATTCGAAAACGGGCTTCGCATCGCGCATGGCGGATTCGCCGCCACGCTCCTCGACACCGCGCTCGGATGCGCGGTCAACTCGGTGATGCCGGCGGGGAAAATCTTCACGACGCTGGAGATGAAGATCAACTTCACGAAGGCGGTCACGCGCGAAACGGGGACGCTCACCTGCACCGCCAACATCGTGCACGCCGGCAGCCGAACGGCGACCGCGGAAGGACGCATCATCGACGCTGCGGGAAATGTCTATGCACACGGATCGGCGACTTGCATTCTTTTTCGCGACCTCTCGGAGGAAAAATGAACGAAGCAGTGATCGTCGCGGGATTGCGCACCGCGGTCGGAAAAGCGCCGCGCGGATCGTTGCGCACGACGCGGCCTGACGACATGGCGGCCGAGGTGATCGGGGCGTTGATGAGGAAAACGCCGGGCCTCGCGCCCGACACAATCGACGACGTCATCATCGGCTGTGCCATGCCGGAAGCAGAATCGGGAACGAACGTCGCGCGCATCGCTTCACTGCGCGCCGGACTCCCCGATTCTGTTCCAGCCGTTACTGTGAATCGTTTCTGCTCGTCGGGATCGCAGACGATCGCGATGGCCGCCGAGCGAATCATGTCGGGGATGGCGGAGCAGATCATCGCCGGCGGAACGGAATCGATGAGCCTCGTGCGCGGAAACGGCCGATTCCGCCCGAATCCCGATCTGATCGAACACCGCCCAGGCGTCTATCTCAGCATGGGACTGACGGCCGAGAACGTCGCGCGCAAGTACGCGGTCTCGCGCGAAGACGCTGACGCGTTTTCGTATCGCAGTCATCAGAAGGCCCTCGCAGCGCAAAAGGCGGGTCGCTTCGCGGATGACGGGATCGTTCCGCTCAACGTCGAGATTGTCGATGACGTGAATCGGCAACGCGTCACGTTCGACAAGGATGAAGGCCCGCGCGCCGACACGACACCGGAAGCGCTCGCGAAGCTGCGTCCCGTTTTCCACGCGAAAGGAGTCGTCACAGCCGGAAACTCGAGTCAGACTTCCGATGGTGCGGCCGCAGTCATCGTCATGTCGCGCCGACGCGCGGACGAGTTGGGCCTGAAACCGCTCGCGCGATTCGTGTCATTCGCTGTCGGCGGCGTGCCGCCCGAGATCATGGGCATGGGCCCCGTCGCCGCCGTTCCGAAAGCGTTGAAGCTCGCAGGTTTGAAACTCGATCAGATCGATCTCATCGAACTGAACGAAGCATTCGGCGCGCAGGCCCTGGCGGTGATGCGCGAGCTCGGCATGAACGAGGAGCGCGTCAACGTAAACGGCGGCGCGATCGCGCTCGGCCATCCGCTCGGCGCGTCGGGTGCCAAGCTCACCGTGCAGATCCTCGGCGAGATGCGGCGTCGCAAGGCGCGATACGGCATGGTGACGATGTGCGTGGGCGGCGGGCAGGGGGCAGCAACGATTTTCGAGAACCTTCAAAGCTGACATGGATTTCGACCTTTCACCCGAGCTCGTCGAATTGCGCGACCGCGTTGCGGCGTTCGTGCGCGATGAGGTCATCCCCGCCGAGAAAGGAACGCCTGACATCGATGCGCTTCGTCAGAAGGCGCGAAAGGCCGGCATCTACGGCCCGCAACTTCCTCGCGAATACGGCGGCCTCGGGCTCGGCACCGTCGCGATGTGCATCGTCTTCGAGCAGGCCGGCCGAAGTTTCCTCGGACCACTCGCGCTGAACTGCGCCGCTCCCGACGAAGGCAACATGCATCTGCTCTCGCTCTACGCGACCGAGGCGCAACGCGAGCAATATCTCCGTCCGCTGATCGAAGGAAAAATTCGATCGTGCTTCGCGATGTCCGAACCCGCGCCCGGCGCCGGCTCCGATCCGACGATGATGCAGACGCGCGCCGAACGCGTCGATGGTGGTTGGGAGATCAACGGCCACAAGTGGTTTACGACCGGCGCAGCCGGCGCTGCATTCGCGATCACGATGGCGGTCACCGACGCGCAGAAAGGCGTCACGATGTTTCTGGTTCCGACGGATACGCGCGGATTCCGCGTGCTCCGCTCGATCCCGACGATGGGCGGGCACGAGCCCGGCCACGGCGAAGTGCAGTACGACAAAGTCCGCGTTCCCGATTCCGCAGTCCTCGGCAAACCGGGCGACGGTTTCAAAATGGCGCAGGTGCGTCTGACGCCGGCGCGATTGACGCACTGCATGCGCTGGCTCGGCGTCGCACAGCGCTCGCTCGAGATCGCGATCGCGCGCGCGAACGCCCGCGAAGCATTCGGAAAAAAACTTGCGGACCATCAGGCCGTGCAATGGATGATCGCCGACTCCGAGATCGAGCTGCATGCCTCGCGGCTGATGGTCATGCAGGCGGCCTGGAAGCACGAGCGGGGAGAAGACATCCGGCACGAGTCATCGATCTGCAAGGTCTTCGTCGCAGAAGCGGTCAACCGCGTGATCGATCGCGCGATCCAGGTGTGCGGCGCTCTGGGCATCTCGACTGACACGCCGCTCGAACACTTCTATCGCGAGGCGCGAGCGTTTCGCATCTACGACGGCCCGTCCGAAGTGCACCGCATGGTCATCGCGCGAAATGTTCTGAGGGCACGATGATCCCGAAATCGGTCGTCAGCGATTGGATGGTGGTGTCGCAGGAGCAGATCCAGAAGTTTGCCGACGCGACCTGCGATCAACAGTGGATCCACGTCGATCCCGCGCGTGCGGAACGCGAGTCGCCGTTCGGCGGCACGATCGCGCATGGCTTCCTGACCCTCTCGCTGATCGGCGCGCTGCTGCGAAAGACAAAAGCGTTCGATGACTTCCGGATGAGCGTGAACTACGGATTGAATCGCGTCCGCTTCACCGCGCCGGTGCTGACCGGTTCGCGCATTCGAGGAAGATTCGAGGCTGCCTCGGTCGAAGAAAAAAAAGATTCCGTCAAAGTCGTGTGGAGTGTGACCGTCGAACGCGAAGAGAGCTCTACGCCGTGCTGCGTCGCGGAGTGGATCGTCCTCTATTACCGATGAGATTTCGCGACAAGGTCGTCTGGGTCACCGGCGCATCCTCGGGAATCGGCGAGGCCGTCGCGGTCGCGTTCAGCAGGGAAGGCGCGAAGCTGATTCTGTCCTCGCGCAACGCCGTGGAGTTGGAACGCGTCCGCAAGACGTGCGCCGGCGATGGACATCGCGTCGTGCCGCTCGATCTCACGCGTCCCGATACCTTTCCGGCTGTCGGTGACGTCGATGTGCTCGTCCATAGCGGAGGCGTGAGTCAGCGATCGCTGGCGATCGACACCGATCTCGCGACCGATCGCGCCATCATGGAGCTCGACTTCTTCGGCACGGTCGCTCTCACGAAGGCGGTGTTGCCCTCGATGCTCGCGAGGAAATCGGGACACATCGTTCCAATCAGCAGTGTTGTCGGCTACGTCGGGACGCCGCTCCGATCGACTTACGCGGCCGCGAAGCACGCGCTGCACGGCTTCTTCGATTCGTTGCGGGCCGAAGTGGCGAAGGACGGGATCCTGGTGACGATCGTTTGCCCCGGCTACATCCGCACGAACGTCTCTCGCAACGCGCTGACTGGAAACGGGACGCCGTTGGGAACAATGGACCCGACGCATGAACACGCGATGCTGCCTGAGGAGTGTGCGCGACGCATCGTCAATGCAGTTGCGAGTCGCAAGCAGGAAGTCGTCATCGGCGGTAAGGAAAAGTGGGCCGTGCCGCTCAAGCGTTTCTTTCCGGGGGTCGTCGCGAGAATGGTCAGGATGAAGTGAGAATTGGAACCCCCTCATCCGGCGCTACGCGCCACCTTCTCCCGATGGGAGAAGGACAGGAGAGGGTGTGTGGCCCCTCTCCCATTGGGAGAGGGTGGCGCGAAGCGCCGGGTGAGGGGCTGCGTGCTCGCTGACACCCAACCCGTTCGCGCCAGCGAGCAGCTCGAATGGTCGCGCCTCGAGGAGTTTCTTCGCCGTGTGCTGCCCGAGATTGGCAGCGCGCCGATGCACGTTGAACAATTTCCTGGCGGCCATTCGAACCTCACGTATCTGCTTCGATTCGCCGATCGCGAGCTCGTGCTGCGG
>DATBSF010000456.1:0-8412 GCA_036559905.1 Thermoanaerobaculia bacterium
CGCTTCTCTTCATGCGGAACCGGAGTATCGGGCTGTGATTACGCAGTTACGTTCGACGCGGGAGCATTACAGCGACCTCTTTGCGAGCCTTCAGCAGCACATTTGGAGCGCGTGACTATCGACCTCTGCTGGTCTCGGTACAACGACACCGCCGATGATTACGATCGCGTCATGGCGCCGCACTTCTTCGACCCGGTCGCCGCGCATCTCGTTTCGTTACTGCCGCTCCATCGTGGTCAACGGCTTCTAGATGTGGCTTGCGGTACCGGCGCCGTCGCCGACGCAGCCTTGCAACAGCTCGACGAGCTTTGCGTTGTCGGCATGGATCTGTCGTTGCCGATGATGCTTCACGCGAAACACCGCGGTATTCGTCGATTGGTCGCCGCAAATGTTCTCGACTTGCCTTTCGCCGCGAGATTCGACCACGTCACGGCAAGCTTCGTCTTGAACCACATGGACGATTGCGCCTCCGCTGTCGACAAAATGACTCGTGCCCTCCATTCAAACGGAACCATCGGCTTGACGTCCTGGGCGATCGGACCGTCAGAGAACGTTGTGGGAATGGCGTGGAGCGAAGTCGCCGCGAATTACGTGTCGAGCGAGCAGCTGCGAGCAGCAAAACATCGCGCGCTTCCGAACGAAGACTACTTGCACAGTCTCGATGAGCTGTCGGCGATACTTCGACGCGGAGGGCTCCGCATCTGTCGTTCGGAACAGGTCGACTTCACCACGAATATGACGACGGCTGACTACAGCATTTCCCTCTCCAGCAGTCTGTCTGGGCGTTTCGTTCAGAGCTCAGTCTCGCCAGCAAAATGGAGAGAGTTTCGATCAATTGCTATCACTGACTTGACCCGAAGGTTTGGCGACAAAGTGCAGATTGGCACCGCCGCCAACTTCGCGATTGCGTCTCGGTGAGCCCGATTTCAACCGCATGCGGCGAAACGCCTGAAAACTCACGACGTAGATCTGCGTTAACCTTCAGGCGCTCTCTCCGATCGCGACGCGGCGCGTGCGAGTCTCGCGGTTCGAGAGCTGGACCGCTCGTTCGTCCAGATACCGTCCGAGTGGCGTTGACTCGCGACGAGAAAACCCGCGCATTCATTTTTTACTTCGCTTCAGCCGGCTGCTGGTGACCGTCGACCCTCCCCGCGATCGGCGAAATTGAATCGAAGCGTCGCCCAGAACGATCGTCTGCCCTTCGTGAATGGAAGCGGCGCCGGTGAGCTTCACGCCGTCGATATAAGTACCGTTCTTGCTGTCGAGATCCTCGAGCGTAACGGCATCATCGCGGATGGTGATGGCGGCGTGCTTTCTGGAGACAGTTGTGTCATCGATTTGAATATCGGCGCTGGCATCGCGTCCGAGGATATTCGCGCCCGCGCTCAGCGGGAATTCCTGGCCGCGGAAGACGACCGAGCCCGCCAGGTGCGACTGGCTCTCCGGTTTTAATTCACAGCAGAAGGCATATCCGAATCCGTGCACTGTGCGGATGAATCGAGGTTTCCGGGCCTGGTCCCCGAGCGCAGTTCGAAGCTCGTTGACCAAACCGGCGAGATTCGATTCGTCGACAAACGTTCCTTGCCAGATCGCTTCGTACAGCTCCTGCTTCGAGATCGCGCGCGGATGGCTGGCAATCAGAATTTCGAGGAGGTGAAAAGCTTGCGGCCCGAGATGCACCGCCTGCGAGCCGGCAAGCAGGGCGCGCCGCTCGGAATCGAACGCAAAGCGGTCGAAGACCACACGCATCGCTCCATTATCACAACGAATCGAGGAGCGAACGCAGTCGGGCTTTACGGCGGTCGGCCGCGGCCGTGAGCCTCGGGTCCTCGTCCCGCGGCGCGACTTCCGCGGGCGGCTCAGGAGTCTTGAACGCTGTCGGCGTCTCCTCGGTCTCGGCCGAAGGTTCCTCGGTCGCCGCCAGGCCAAGCGCCACGATCTTGCGCAGCGTGAGTCGTTCGAGCACTTCTTTGACGGATCTTGCTCGCATATTCCGGTCTTCTTCGATCATCGAGATCAGCACGTCCTGCAGGTTTGCCGGGAGAAGTGAATGCATCGCCATGACATCGCGAATCTGGATGGACGCATGTTTGGCCATGACAGCCGTGACGCCTTCGGAACGGAAAAGCTCTTCGCTGGTGACGCAGTAGTAGAGGATCAAGCCAATGGAGTAGATGTCGCTCCGCTCATCGAGCTTCTCGCCGGCGAGCTGCTCGGGGCTCATGTAGAACGGAGTGCCGAGGATCATGCCAGGCTGGGTGAGCGAGGTGTCCTCGACGGCGCGCGCCAATCCAAAATCCATCACGAACACGTCGCCCTCGGTATCGATCATGACGTTCTCCGGTTTCAGATCGCGGTGGATGATTCCCTTGCTGTGCGCGTGCGCAACGGCGCGGCAGATTTCGACCACGATCGAGATCGCATCCTCGTAAGCCAGCGAGTGCCGCCGCTCGATTACGGATCGCAACGTGCTTCCTTCGATGTAGTCCATCGAGAAATAAGGGAAGGGTCCCATCGAGCCGACTTCGTGAACGGAAACGATGCGCGGGTGGCGGAGGCGGGCGGCGATGCGCGCCTCGCGGCGGAAACGCTCGATGAACTGCGTATCCCGGCTTCGATATTCGGGAACGATCTTCAGCGCGACGTAACGATCGAGAGCGCGCTCCTTCGCTTTGTAAACATGTCCCATCCCGCCCTTGCCCAGCAGCGACTCGACGGCAAATCGGTCGTGAAACGCCTGGCGAACAGCGTCGAGCTCCGGATCGATTCCAGTCCGCGTAACGGTGCGATTGAGCGCGCCGCCGCAGGAATCACAGAACTTCGCGTTGTCGCGGTTTTCAGATCCACACAGATCGCAAACCATACCGGTCTCCCTAAGCCTCGGCCGGCTTCCGCGTCGCGTTGACGTAGTAAGCCATGTAACCGCCGTACAAGAGCAGCCACAGGATGATGAGCAGCGGCGGGTTCTCCACCGAATTCGCAACTCCCGCCCACTCGCGCATCGACGGCCTCATCAGAAAGCCGGTGGCGGAATCGCGGAAATCCTGCCACTGCGTCGTTGCGAACAGCGTCGTCAAAAAGAGAATGAAGAAAAGGATGCCGCTGCGCGCAGTGCGTGTCGCGCTCCATTGTGTCCGCGGAGCGAGCCGCTTCCATGCGGCGCCCGCGCTGCCCAGAATCATCAGTGCCACGATTCCGACTTCGATCCACACGAAGGCGATCGTCGGTATCGGACTCAACGCGGCCACGACCGCCAGCAAGGGAAGACACGCCGCGTGAATCGTTGCTGTGGCTGCGAAGACGCCGAGCGTCTCGCCCCAGAATCGCTGGGTGGGACCGATCGGCGCAGAGTCCATCAGATCGGGCGGAAGCGCGGTGGCATCGACACGAAACAGCCGCATGCTTCCAAAGGCCTCCGATGCGGCGACGATCGCGAATGCGTGAAACAGCCATGCGAGCAGAGCAACTCGCGCGCATTCTCCGAGGAGTTCTGCGGCATTGGCGCGGAACATCGGTTCCGGCATCACCTCGAAGATCGCAGCACCGATGGGCGGCAGCATCGCGAAGATGAAAACGGGGGTCGCCTCACGGATCGTCGTCAGCAGGCGAAATCGCGCGACAGCTAGGTAGCGCATCGTCGCTCCAGAATGAATCCGGCCAGTGCCGTGCACACGATCGCGGCTGCGACGCCGCCCATCACGTGCAGCGATGACTTCGACCCCTGGATCCACGGAATCAGAAGCCCGCACGCCATGTAACCGCCCACAAGCAGCGCCGGCTGCGAGGAGATCGTCACGAAAAGCGTTCCGAGCGCGCTGGTGGCGAGACAGCCCACTGCGACTTTCAGCGTCATGAACGCCACATGCGGCGGCAGCGTGCCGGTCAGGATGCGGATCATGGTGATGGCGCCGATCCAGCCGGTGAGGCTCAGGGCAAACGCGAACACGATCACCGACGCGACGACCGTCATCGGCCGCGCCGCGAAAAAGAACGACGTCACCGATTTTGTGGCGATCTCCGGTCGCAGCGTCCAGAACGCCGGGATGACTGTGAAGAGCACGGAGATTGCGGTCGCGATCTGTGCGCACAGCGTCGCGTTTTGCACCGGCGTGTATTGCGGGTTCAGGAAGAGCGGATAGTGCCAGTGCCCTTTTGCGAGCGTCGCTCCGCCAAGAGCGGTCAACGGAAACAACGCCGGTATCATGATGAACGCGAACAGCGAACTGTCGCGGCGGCTCTTGAGCCAGGCGTAGTGCAGCATCGCGATCATGACGCCACCACTTCGTCTTCTTCTTCGATCGCTTTCGCAAATTCCTGCTCGAGCGTGGAGCGGACCGGGCTCACTTCACACACGTCGACGCCTTTCGCAACCAGCTCCGCGATCCAGCGCGCTCGCTCCCCGGCGGAGAGATTGCCCTCGAAATCCATCGACGTCGGTCCGGTCTCCACGACTTCGCCTCGAATCCCGCTGGGAAGAGCGATCGGACGGCTGACTGCCGTCAGACGCCATCGCGTCGTCGCGCGCATCTGCCGTCGGAAACCGGCGATGTCGCCCGAGAAAATGACCGCTCCCCTTCGAATCACGACCAGCTCGTCGCAGATCTCTTCGAGGTCGGCGAGAACGTGCGACGACAGGAAGACTGTCTTCCCCCGTTCACGCAATAGACGCAGGAGCTCTTTGAGCTCGACGCGCGCGTGCGGATCGAGTCCGGCGGCCGGCTCGTCGAGAATGAGGATGTCGGGATTGTGGATCAGCGCGCGTGCGAGACCGACGCGTTGCACCTCGCCGCGCGACAACGCCTGCAGCTTCCGCTCGCTGAGCTCTTCGGTCCGCGTGAGCTGCAGCGCGGCGTCGACGCGTTTGGCGCGATCGCCGCGCGCGATTCCGTAGAGCTCCGTGAAGATGCCGAGGTATTCGCGCAGCGTGAGGACGGCAGGAAGCTCGAACATGTCCGGAAGAAACCCGATGCGGCCGCGGATCGCGTACGGATCGCGCCGCACGTCGTATCCGAGGACGTTGCATGTCCCGTCGTCCGCATGCAACAGCGTGGAGACGATCTTCAGCGTCGTTGTCTTGCCGGCGCCGTTGCGTCCCACAAATCCGGTGATGGTCCCCTTCGCGACCGCAAACGACGTGTCGCGCAGGGCAGTGACCTTGCCGTACCGTTTCAGAAGACCTTCAGCGACGATCGCGTGTTCCGTCATGATTTCGACTCTCGCAATTCCATCCAGACTCTGCCGAGCTCGCGTTCGAACGGACGATCGAATGTGATGTTCACGATTCCGCCGTTGGCTGCGATCTGTCGCAGAACGTCGGGCGGAATCTTTCCCACGGGAGAGGAGTAGATGTCTTTCTTCGTGAGCGGCAATTTCGTGCTGCCGTTCGCCCACGTGAGCAGTGCCTCGTTCGCCTGGAAAGGGATTCTCAAAATGGCGTCTTCAACGTTCGGCGGCAGTGCGAACGTGCAGGTCATGCGACCGTCCGGCAGCGACATCAGTTTCGTGCCGATCTCCGAGTAGGCCTGGTTACCTCGCTGGTCCGTCAGCGAGATAACAATCGGACTGTGGTAATCGTAGGTCGACGGTAGCGCCGTCCGCTTGGGATTTGCCGAGGTGGTGTCGAGCTCGCGTTGATAGGTCCAGCGACTCACCGCGTCCCAATAACTGTTGCGGTGCAGCTCACCCATCGACGGCGCTGTATCGGAGGTTCGGACTTCGGCGCCTTCCGGCTCGCCGTAGTCGCCGGTGATGCTTGTTCGCGCGGCAGGCGGCGCCGCCGGAAGGGGAACGGATCCATAGGTGCGCCAGATGTGGAAGTGATCGACGATACCCGCCGCAATTGGCGCTCGAATGGCGTAGTCGCGAATGTCGGCGGACGGACGGATGCGGCTGCGTTGCGCGAAGACAACCGCAGCGGTCAGGACGATCATCGCGACGATCGCCGCACGCGGCGTTTTCCGCAGCAGAAGCCAGGCGGTAATCGCGATCAGGATGGCGGCAACCGATGCGACGACGCTCGAATAGATGCTCAGCGCGATGCCGCGGTCGCGCCGCTCGAGTGCGACCTCATCCAGGCCCATGTAATGACGGGTACGAGGTGCAACGCGCACTATCGAAGGCAGCGGATGCGCCAGCATGACGTCGTCCGCGCCCCACGTCGCCGCATTCGTGCGCACGATGTAGGGGTTCTGATCCGCGCCGATCTTGTCGGCGCCTGTTTTCGCAGTCCACGACAGCGGCGCGGCCGCCGGCAGTTTTCGCGATCCGCGATAGGGCCACGGTGCGTCGTACGAGCCGGATCGTGCCTCGAACGCGACAGGAAGAAGCGTCTGATCGAGACGACCTGACTTTTGTTCGGGACGTGGGAATCCGAAAAACACGAGCGGCGTGCCGGAGCCGAAGATCGCTTCGCGAACTCGCTGCGGCAGATCGAGCCACGTCGCTACGGAACAGACCACGGAGGAGAAGCCGACGTACCACTGCGCGTGATCAGGCAACGCGGCTGCGCGCTCGATGTACGGCTTCATCCCGATGACGTTCGACGCGTCGAGCGAGTCTGTGATCAAAAGAGGAAGCAGATCCTGATCGAAGCTCGTCCACGGCGGCGCACCGGCCGATTGCGACGCGATCAAACGCTTCGAACTCGTCCTCCACTCGATGGCGACCTCGCGCCGGATTCGAATGTTCTGGATGCAACATTTGCGGAGCGTTGCGAACGTTGTGAATGACCACGATTCATGCGGCCGAAGCCGTACGCGGGCGATCACCGGCGTGTCGAGCGTCGAAAGATCGTGGACAGCAAAGTGATAACCGATGTAACCGTCGAACGGGACGTCGCTCGCGGTGGCGTTGAGGACGATCGGAGCGTTCAGCATCGGAACGTAAGGCCCCGGATACCCGAAGTCCACGGTCACCGCCGGCAGACCAGGCCGGGAAGGCGAAACAGTCGCATGCCACGGCTTTCGCTCGGCAGGCTCCGCCAGGAGACTCGACGAAAGGACCACGATCAGCGCCGCGGTCAGTGCGCGAACCGACATGGATTGCAAGGGACGGCCGATATCGTAACAGCACTTCACGACGAACAATATCGAGCGCGTCAGGCCCCGAGTCTTGGGAGTTTTATGGAGGTTTTCTTCCTGCCCCGCTGAAACCCCCAGTGTGAATTTGCATTAACCTTCCTATCCCACATGAAACGAAGAACGAAGACGGCATGCCGAGCCCTCGGTTGGAGCCGACCGGAAGTGCGGAAGCGGTGAAGCACAATGTGGCCACCAATCCGCACGGGCTGGGCGTGTTGCCGTAGCCGCCTTGGCTTTTGCCTCGCCGATCGCGTGATCTGCGCGTCGGCCTATCTGATCCCATTCGCCTGCAATCATCTCCTCGGGCCGAGATTCAAACATGGCTGGAACCGCAGTTAAGACCAGCAATTCGCGCGCGCGTATTTCTCAGCGGACGATCAGCCGCGGCGAGAGCACGACGCGCCGTCGATGTCCCGGCTTCGCGATCTCGTCCAACAGAAGGCGAACTGCGTGCTTTCCCAACTCGTCGAGCGGCTGCGCGACCGTCGTCACCGGGCGGCGCAGGAGGTCGGCAAGGTACATGTCATCGAAGCCGACGACCACCACATCGTCCGGCGCGGCGCGAAGAACGCCGACGGTGAGCCAGAAGTTCGCAGCGATGACGGCCGTTGCCGCCGGCCGCCGCCGGAGCAGACGCTTCGCAGCTTTGTGCGCAGCCTCGGGATCGGATCCCGACACGGCGTACGGTCCCGCTTCGAGCCCATGCCTCTCCAGCGCCTGCCGATATCCGAGCAGCCGGTCGCGAAACGTCGAGATGTGGGTCGGCCCGCCGAGGTAGCCGATGTGTGTGTGCCCTTTGCTGGCAAGGTGATCGACGGCCAGACGCAGTCCGGCGAAGCTGTCGGTGACGACCGAAGGAACATCGAGGCCCTCGATGGTGCGGTCCACGAGCACAAAGGGCCGCCTCTCCTCGTGGAGTGCGGCCAGATGGCGCGGTTTCAGGTGGGCTGGGGAGAGAATGAGTCCGTCGACGCGCTTCTGCCGAAGCATCTGCAGGAGTCGATGCTCCTTCTCCAGCGCTTCCGCGGTGTGGCAGACCACTAGCGTATAGCCGTGACGTTCCGCTTCCTGCTGGGCTGCGAGGGCCAGACCGGCCCAGAAGGGGTTCGCCAGATCGCCGACGGCGAGGGCGAGCGAATAGGCACGATGGTCTTTGAGGCTTTGGGCGATGGCACTTGGCTGATAATTCAGTCGCCGCGCTGCCTCACGGATCCGCCGGGCGGTCTTCGCTCCGATGCGGAATTCGCCGTCGCGGCCGCGCAGGACGTGCGAGACGGTGGTCTGCGACACGCCGAGCGTGGCGGCGATGTCCTTCATGCGGACGGACATGACG
>DATBSF010000457.1:0-9160 GCA_036559905.1 Thermoanaerobaculia bacterium
CGAATTCGCGACCAACGCAGAATTGCGTCTACGTCTCGAGCGCGAAGCGAAAACGATCTCGCAGTTCAATCACCCGCACATTTGCACGCTCTATGACATTGGCCACGAGAACGGCCGCGACTACCTCGTCATGGAGTATCTGGAGGGACAGACTCTGGCGGACCGAATCGATCGCGGACCGCTGCCGCTCGAAGACGTGATCCGCTACGGAATCGAAATCGCCTCCGCTCTCGAGCGCGCGCATGCGGCGGGAATCATCCACCGCGATTTGAAGCCCGGCAATGTCATGCTGACGAAATCGGGGATCAAGCTGCTCGATTTCGGCTTGGCGAAGACACAAACATCCTTTCTCGCTCCTCAATCCTCAGTTCTCGAAACGGAACACCGACCACTCACGAAGGAAGGAACGATCCTCGGAACCGTGCAATACATGGCGCCCGAGCAGTTGGAAGGAGAGGAAGCCGGCGCGCGCACGGACATCTTCGCGCTCGGAACGATTCTGTACGAGATGGCGACCGGCCGGCGCGCATTCCAGGGCAAGACGCGGACGAGTCTCATCGCGGCAATTGTCGATCGCGATCCGCCGCCGATCTCCTCGATTCAGCCGCTGACTCCGCGCGCGTTCGAGCGCGTCGTCATGACGTGCCTGGCCAAAGATCCCAACGATCGTTGGCAGAGCGCGCATGACGTACGCCTCGAGCTGGAATGGCTCGCCGAGGGAGAAGCGGAATCGGTCGCGCCGCGGAAGCGCAGTCGTCTCGCCTGGACTGTCGCCGCGATCCTTGCGCTGCTGGCAATCGCTTCGACGGCCATGCTCGTCCGATCGATGATCGCGACGCGCAACCAGCCACCGGTCCGCACGTCGATTCTTCCTCCCGCCGGAACCACGTTCGACTTCTTCGTCGATGGTGGCGCGCCGGTGATTTCGCCAGATGGAAAGAAGATCGCGTTCTCCGCGGTCGTGGGTACAGCGACGAGGACTCTTTGGGTGCGGACGATCGACTCTCCGTTTCCGCGCCAGCTCAGCGGCACTGAAGGTGCGGGCCATCCCTTTTGGTCCCCGGATAGCCGATACATCGCATTTTACGCCGACGGCTCGCTGAGAAAAGTCCATTTCGCGGGGGGCGCGCCGGTCGTCGTTTGCGCGAGCGACCTGTATCGCGGCGGAGACTGGAGTCGCGACGGGACGATCCTGATCGGCACCAACGGTTCAGGGGTCAGGAAAGTATCGTCGGCTGGCGGAACTCCCGTCGAGGTGACGTCCCTGGATCCAGCGCAGCGGGACACGACGCATCGCTTTCCGTTCTTTCTTCCCGATGGAAAACATTTCCTGTTCCTCGCCGGACCCCACCCTGGCGACGACACTCTCGATGTGATCTGCGTCGGCAGCATCGACGCGAAGATGCGCAAGCCGCTGATTCACGCAACGTCGAATGCGGTGTATTACGACGGCTGGATTCTGTTCGTTCGCGATCAGATCCTGATGGCACAGAGATTCGACCCGAAGAAGCTCGAGCTCAGCGGCGACCCGATTAGCCTTCCTGAGCAGCGGGTCGAATTCGATGCCATCACGGGCCGCTCGCTTTTTTCAATCGCATCCAACGGGACGCTTCTCTACGAGACCGGTGAAGGGATTCGGCAGTCGCAACTTACGTGGGTCGAGCGGAGCGGAAAGCCAGTGGGTTCCGCCGGCGAAGCACAACCGTACGGCGGTTTCGCACTCTCGAACGACGGACGCTATCTCGCCTATTCGTTGCTGCCTCGGCAGAGCATCTGGGTGTACGACATCGCCCGAGGCGTCAAAACGCGTGTGACCAGCACGAAATCGCGCGACCACAGTCCGATCTGGTCGCCGGATGGAACGAAAATCGTTTTTGCTTCGAACCGGGGCGGACGCGCCTATGACTTGTACCTGGAAGATCTGCGCACGGGAGCAGAAGAGCTGTTGATCGCCAGCGACAAAGACAAAACGCCCACGAGCTGGTCTCTTGACGGGAAATACATTCTGTACAACCAGGCGAATCTCGGCCCTAACAGAGTTGATATCGAATACTTCAGCTTTGTAGATCACATGCCCCACGTTTATCTGGCCACACCATTCATCGAAGTCAGTGGTCGCTTCTCGCCTGACGCCAAATGGGTCGCATATACCGCACTTGAGTCTCCGCCGGCGCAGACCTTCGTCGCGCCGTTCCCTCCGACCGGTGCAAAGTGGCAAGTGTCATCGAGAGGAGGCGCGAACCCCCGCTGGCGAGCCGATGGTAAGGAGCTGTACTACTACCTGGCATCGACGCAGAAAATCATCGCCGTTCCGATCAAGCTTTCGATGCCTCCGGAGATCGGCCAGTCGACGACCCTCTTCGATGTTAATTTCGGACTCTCGCCCTCATGGGAAGTCGCCGCGGACGGAAAGAAGTTTCTCGTGAACAGCCGCGGTGGCGATACGGCCGCTCCCGCCCCGCTGACGCTCGTGCAACATTTCGATACGGAGTTGCGCCGGGCGGAAGAAAAGCCCGACTGACGTCAGGCCGAGCGCTGCGCGACCGCGAGACCGCGTGATTCCGAGACCACTCTGCGAGGCAGCGACACCGTAATCGACGTACCCATCCCCGAGCGCGATGCGACATCGATTTCGCCGCCGTGCGCCTGCACGATGCGATAGGAGATCGCCATCCCGAGTCCGGTGCCGCTCGGAAAATTCGTGCGGAACGGCTGGAACAGACGCCGCAGATCGAGCTCCGACATTCCGCGCCCGCTGTCGGTGAAGCAGATGCGATACACATCCGCGAGAACTTCGGTGCTCACGTGCAGCAATCCGCCGTGCGGCATCGCCTGAAACGCGTTGCGCGCGAGGTTCCAGAAAACCTGGCGGATCTGATCGGCGTCGCCGACGATCGTGAACGACGGCGGCGAGATCTGGCGCTCGATGCGGTGATCGGCGCGCAGCTCCGGAGAATTCGCGAGCAGATCGAGCGTCTCCGACAAACTGGCCGCGATATCGAATTCCAGCGGACGCCGATCCTGCGGGCGCACGAAGCGGAGAAAGTCGGCAATGGATTTGTTCAACCGATCCGACTCTTTGAGGATGATCGACATCAGCCGCTGTTCCTGCGGCGACAGCGAAGTTGATTTTTGTAGAACTTGAACGGATCCCGCGATGGCCGCCAGCGGATTTCGAATCTCGTGCGCAATGCCGGCCGACAGCTCGCCGACAGCCGCCATGCGGTCCTTCAGCCGCAACTCGGCCTCCAGCTCTTTCATCTCGGTGAGATCCTGGAAGATGAGCGTGTATCCCGAATCCGTTCCTTCCAGCGTGCGCAACGGCGTTACTGCATATCCAAGACTTCGATCTTCATCGCCGACGTGAAAATTGTCCTTCTCGAGTCGGACGACGCTCTCCGACGCCAGCGTGCGACACACGTCCTCCCAGGCTTCGGGCCGGAAGAATCCGAGCTCGGAAACGTGATGGCCGATCACACTCCGCGACTCAGTGCGGAGGATCTCGCAACCGGCCGGATTCACGAACGACGCGATCCCTTCCGTCGACAGCGTGATGAGGCCCGACGGAATCGATTCGACCACGTTCTGATTGAGCGCGCGCAAGGCCGCCACAATCCTCCCCTTCTCATCCAGCTCCTCGGAAGTCTTCTGCAGTTTCTCCGAGATGTAGGCCGTGAGCAGAGCCGTGGCGTAGAAGGCCGCGAAGTTCGTTCCGATGTTCAAGTACAGACGCGATGCCGTCCACGTCGTCGGCACGATCCACGATTGCTGCGGAAGCGTAATCTTGTTGTTGTAAATGAGGTCGCCGAGGACGCCGTAGAGAATCACGGCGCCGCTGGCCGCGAACAGACCGCCGCGGCGATAGAGCATCGTCGACGCGGTGATGATCGAGACGAGATAGAGAAACGAGAACGGAGAGTCGAGCGCGCCGGTGAAATACACCAGCATCGTTTCCACCAGCAGATCGCCGGCGAGCTGAATCGCAAGATTGATGATGCGCGATCGGAAGAGCTGCCCTGCGCCGATGTAGATGAGCGTCAGGACGTACGTAACGGCGGCCGTCGCGTAGAGGTAGTCGATCGGCAGGACTTCCGCGACGGTGTACTGAATGATGAGCGCGGCCAGCAGCAGCGTGGTGACGACCACCACGCGGACCGCGATGAGCATCCGGGCGTCGCTGGGCATGATTCAGTGCGTCATCTTGAGCGCAGCGAAGGACCTCTGCCGACGAGATCCTTCACCACTGCGCGGCTCAGGATGACGAGCTCTTTATCCGATCTGGCCGATCAACGTGAACATCGGCATGTACATCGCGATGACGATACCGCCGATGGCGACGCCGAGGAATGCGATGAGCACCGGCTCGAGAAGTTTCATGAGGCCGGCGACTGCCGCGTCGACTTCGTCTTCGTAGAACTCGGCGATCTTCGATAGCATCGTGTCGAGCGCGCCGGTCTGTTCGCCGACCGCGATCATCTGCACGACCATGGACGGGAACACGTCGGTGTCGCCGAGCGGCTCGCTGATGGTCTTACCTTCTTCGACCGACTTGCGTGTCGCCATGATCGCGTCTTCGACGATGGCGTTTCCGGCGGTGCGCGCCGTGATCTGCAGTCCGTCGAGGATCGGCACACCGGAAGCCGTCAATGTCGAGAGCGTCCGGCAGAAGCGTGCGACCGCGATCTTTCTGAGAAGCATGCCGAGGATCGGCATCTTCAGCATCAGTCCGTCGAGCACGCGACGGCCTTTTTCGGTCGAGTGGTACTGCCGCAGAGCATAGATGCTGCCGCTGATGACGATAGCGATCAGCCACCAGAAGTCCGCGATGAAGTTCGAAAGCGCGATGACGATGACGGTCGGCATCGGGAGTGTCGCGCCCAGTCCTTTGAAGAGGGCCGCGAAGACCGGGATGACCTTCCACAGAATGACCGCCACGACGATGCAGGCGATCGAGATGACGGCGACCGGATAGATCATCGCCGACTTGACCTGGCTGTTCAGCTTGACCGCTTTTTCGATGTATTGCGCGAGACGCTGCAGGATCGTGTCGAGAATACCGCCCGCTTCGCCGGCCGCTACCATGTTGGTGTAGAGGTCGTTGAAGATCTTGGGATGCTTGCGCATGGCATCGGCGAGATTCGAGCCGGATTCCACATCCTGGCGGATGCTGATCAGGGCCTTCTTCATCGTCTTGTTTTCCTGCTGCGAACCGAGGATCTCGAGGCACTGCACGAGCGGCAGGCCGGCGTCGATCATGACCGAGAACTGCCGCGTGAAAATCGCGACGAGTTGCGGCGGCACACCACCGCCAAACTTCGGAATTTTGATCTCTTTGCCCTTCTCCCTGATCGAAGGAGCATCAATCCTCTGACGCCGCAGCATCGCCTCGGCTGCGACCTTAGAGTCGGCATTGAGAACGCCACTCTGCGCCTGCCCGCCCCGTGTTCCCTTCCATTCAAAAGTCGGCATGATGTCCTCCGTCGACTGTAACTATTATGCAGTACTAGACCTGTCGCGGCTTTGCGCCGACCGGCTGGGCCGTACCCTGCGGCTGAAGTACCCCTGCGCCTCGGGAGATCATCTCCTGCAGCTCGTCCGGGTTGGACGATCGGGCCAGGGCGGTCTGCAGCGAGATCTGCTTCCTGAAGTACAGCGTGGCCAGCGACTGATTGAACGTCTGCATTCCGGATTTGGCCGCGCCGGTCTGCATCATCGAGTAAATCTGATGCACTTTATCTTCACGAATAAGGTTACGAATCGCGGCGTTCGGCACCAGGATTTCCATCGCCATGACGCGGCCCTTGCCATTGGCTCTCGGAAGGAGCGCCTGGCACATGATGCCTTCCAGAACGAACGAGAGCTGCGCGCGGATCTGCGGCTGCTGGTGCGCCGGGAAGACGTCGACGACACGGTTGATCGTCTGCGCGGCGGAGTTCGTGTGCAGCGTGCCGAAAGTCAAGTGGCCCGTTTCCGCGATGCGGAGAGCGGACTCGATCGTCTCGAGGTCGCGCATCTCGCCGATGAGCACGACGTCAGGATCCTGACGCAAGGCTGACTTGAGCGAGTTCGCGAACGAGTGCGTGTCGGCGTGCAGCTCGCGCTGATTGACGATGCAGTTCTTGTGGGCGTGGAGAAACTCCACCGGATCTTCGATCGTGATGATGTGCTCGTGCCGCTCGCGGTTGATCTTGTCGATCATCGCGGCTAGCGTCGTCGATTTTCCCGAACCGGTCGGCCCGGTGACCAGGACGAGACCGCGCGGGCGGTCGCAAATCTCTTCGATCACGCCGGGAAGTCCGAGCTCTTTGAACGTCAGGATCTCGTACGGGATCTGCCGGTAGACGGCCGCCGTGGCGCCGCGCTGATTGAAGATGTTGGCGCGGAAGCGGGCCAGCCCTTTTATGCCGAAGGAAATGTCGAGCTCGAGATTTTCCTCGAAGCGGTGCTTCTGCGCGTCGGTCAGAACCGAGTACGCGAGCTGTTTCGTATCGGGGGCGTTCAGCGGCGGCATATCGAGCGCCGTCAGCTTGCCATCGATGCGGATCTGCGGAGGGGAATTGGTGGTGATGTGAAGGTCCGAACCTCCGCGTTCGACCATGGTCTTGAGAAGCTGATGCAGGGTAGCTGACATTTTTTCTCCCACTTAGAGCACCGTCTCGCGGACGACTTCTTCGATGGTGGTGACGCCGTCCTTGATTTTAATCAACCCCGAACGGCGCAGACTGATCATGCCCGACTCGGCAGCTTTCTTCTTGATGTCGATGGCCGTTCCACCTGAAAGGATCAGCTCGCGGATTTCGTCGCTGATCGTCATGACTTCGATCAGGCCGACGCGGCCCTTGTAGCCGGTGTTGTTGCACTTGTCGCAGCCGCGCCCCTTCATGACTTTGAAAGTTCCGACTTCGTCCTTCTTGTAACCGAGGTTTATAAGCGCCTGCGGGGCGATTTCGACGACTTCCTGGCAGTTCGCACAGACGCGGCGCACGAGACGCTGCGCAGCGATGAGCTGCACCGAAGTCGCAACCAGGAAGGGCTCGATGCCCATGTTCATCAGACGATTGATGGTCGACGGCGCATCGTTCGTGTGCAGCGTCGAGAGCACGAGGTGCCCGGTGAGCGCGGCCTTGATCGCGATCTCGGCGGTTTCGAAGTCGCGGATCTCTCCCACCAGGATGATGTTTGGATCCTGTCGCAGGAACGATCGCAGCGTGGCCGCGAAATTGAGACCGATCGCTTCCTTCATCTGGACCTGATTGATTCCCGGCAGGTTGAACTCGACCGGGTCTTCGGCGGTCATGATGTTCACTTCCGGCGAGTTCACTTTGGCCAGCGCTGAGTAGAGCGTATTTGTCTTGCCCGAGCCTGTGGGCCCGGTCACAAGAACCATTCCCCACGGTTTGAAGATGGCTTCTTCGAACTTCGCCAGCGACTCCGGCTCGAAGCCGAGCTTGGTCATGTCGAGGCGCAGGTTGTCTTTGTCGAGAAGCCGCATGACGATCTTCTCGCCGAACAGCGTGGGAAGAACCGAGACTCGAAAGTCGAGCTCTTTGTTCTTGTCGTTGAGCTTCATCTTGAGCTTGATGCGTCCGTCCTGCGGAAGGCGCTTCTCGGAGATGTCGAGCTTCGCGAGAATCTTGAGGCGCGACGTGATCGCATCCTTCAGCTTCAGCGGCGGATTCATGATCTCGTAGAGAATCCCGTCGACGCGGAACCGGACGCGGAATTCCTTTTCGTACGGTTCGACGTGGATGTCGGACGCGCCGCGCTTGATCGCGTCGGTCATGATCAGGTTCACGAGCTTGACGACCGGCGCTTCTTCGGCGCCTTCCGCGAGCGCCGCGACGTCGAGCTCTTCATCGTCCTCCATGACTTCGAGGTCGGCACTCTCCGCCTGCTGCAGGTCTTCCATGACCTTCTTCAGCTCCAGCGAAGAAGTGGTGCCGTAGTAGTTGTCGATCGCGGCCTTGATTCCGAGCTCGGAAGCCACCACCGGCTCGACGTTGTAGCCCGTCATGAACTTGATGTCGTCCATGGCGAACACGTTGGTCGGATCGGCCATCGCGATGGTGATGGTCGCGCCGGTCTTGTTGACGGGAAGGATGTTGTACTTGCGGGCGACGTCGGCGTTGATCAGCTTGATGACCGATGCATCGATCTCGAAGTGATCCAGGTTGATCGACGGCACGCCGAACTGCTGCGACAGGCACTCGGTGATGTCCTCCTCGGATACGAACCCGAGTTTGATGAGTGTCTCCCCCAGCTTCGAGCCGGTGTCCTTCTGGACTTTGAGCGCGTCTTTGAGCTGATCCTGGGTGATCAGACTGGCTTTAGTGAGAAGTTCTCCTAGGCGTACGCTCATTTGAGGGTGCTGCCGAAGTGCATAATTTTCCTACTAGTTGGATCGAGGGGTCGAGTTTACCGTGCTGGCCAACAGCGGTCAACGCGCTTTTATTTTGAGTGCTATGGCTCGATGGAGGTGACGCCCGTGCGGATCCTCTTCAGCGTGGCCGTGATGGAGCCGATTTTGAGGTCCGATTTGATCTGCACCGGGATGTGACGCGCATCATCTGTGTACCAGATCCTCAAGTCGCCTTCGTCGCGGAAGAGCCCGCCAGCGAGCATCTTGGGTTCGACGACGACAGTGTTGAAAGTTCCGGCAGGCGTCGAGAGCGACTCGCGGAACATGATCTTCGCCTCCAGCGTGTAGAGCTTTCCGTCGGCGAAAACAGCGAATCGCTGCACGTTCCCGGGTTCCAGCGGAAGTTGGCGGATGTGGTAGACGAGTGAGAGCGGATCGAACACCGGCTTCGGAACGATCACTTCTTCGGTGTCCTTGTTAGGCCGCCGCCGCATCGCGATCCTTCGCTTTTCATCGATGATGGTCGAATCGTCCTTCGAGCGGCCTTTCTCATTGAGATGCTTCGCGTAGCGGATCGTCGATAGATCGTCGCGGTTCACGATCGATTCAATCTGATCGCGGAACTTGATCAGGAACGCCAGCGAGGAGCTCGACTTCGCCACCGACGTGATCCGGAAGTGCAGCGGGTCATTCGCGAGCGGACCGATCGTCATCCGCATTCCGCCGCCGCTGATGGCCACCCAGGTGAGCTCGAAATCGAGCGTCTCGCCGGCGACGAAGATGTCGTTGACCGCCGCCGAT
>DATBSF010000458.1:0-11743 GCA_036559905.1 Thermoanaerobaculia bacterium
AAAATCGAGGTCGCGGAGCAGGTCGAAGTCCTCGCGCTCGGCGGCAGCATCGCGCGATCGTCGGACGACGTGAAAATCCACGCGCATGCGGTGTTAGGCCGGCGAGATGGCTCGACAATCGGCGGGCATCTGATGCGAGGCGTCGTGTTTCCGACGCTCGAGATCTTCGTCGTCGATTACGGCGCGAGGCTGACTCGACAGAAGGATGTCGAGACCGGCCTCTGGCTATTGAGCTAGTACGGTTGACGCAGGGGATCGCGCCGGCGCTCCGCCGCATCTACTTCGTCGTCGTCGAGCTCGAATTCCTTGTCCTCGCCGACTTCGCGCAGCGTGTCGTCTTCGTCTGAATCGAAGTTGTGTGACTTTCGATTCTCTGGTCGTTGTGTATTGGGCATTTGAGCCGTCTCCTCGTATTCATGAAGTGCGCCGACTCTACCGCTCCCTCGCGATCGGATAGAGACGCCACCGCGGATCCGCAAACGGCGTCCGCGAGTAGAAGAAATCGAGACGCTGCTCGGCGCTGGCGCGGAATGCCTCATCCGTGGCCAGCCTACGGTCGAACTCGCTCTTGAGCGCCGGATCTGCCGCCAGCATCTGCTCGGCCATCGGTTCCGTCACATACGCCTCGGAATACTCGGTGCGCTGAAAAATCGGGTGAAAAAATCCCCACTGCAGAAATGAATCGGATGATGCCGGCTCCAGCAGCACGGTCACGAGATCGCCGAGCGGTTGCTCGGTGCTGACGCGGTACGAGCCGGCCGGAAAACGCTCGGTTCGATGTTCGATGCGCGGCGTCGTCGCGACACGCGTGTGACCCTCGAATGGCTCGGCTTCGAATTTCGGATTGTCGAGACGATACATGTCGACCGCGACATCGCGCGCCTCGCTGATCCGATCGACGGACACTCCGTGCATCCTGAGTCGATCGGCGATGCTGCTCCACGCGGGCGGAATCCAATATGCCTTCGTGCGCGGAATCGACAGCGACACTTCGTTCTGTCGGTAGACCGCGAGGGGTCTTGTCACTGGCTGGCCGAGGTATTCCGTTCGGGTGGAACCCGAGATCGCGGAGGGCGACGTGCGCGACTCGACGCCGAGGTAGTCCATCATCTCGATGTTCGCCGACGCCGGCGGGACGCGCCACTCGATCGGGACCGGATCGGGACGTGACTCGGTGTCATACATCGCCGCACGTTTCAGCGCGACACCTTCCAGCCCGAGCGTCTGCAACGTCGACTGCAGCAGGGCCAGCGTGCCGAGAACGCGCTGTTCGTAGGGCTTCAGCGAATGTGTCTCGACGAGTATCGTCGGAATGTGACGCAGGTCGCCGTACCCAGTCGAGAATCGCGGCGACACCGTCGCCATCGTCAATCCATTGACCGGATCCTCGGGAATCAGCGGTCCGGGGATGTGTCCCATCGCGTGCAACGCGCTCCGCAGAGCCGGCGCGAGCGTGCCGTCCAGCCATCGCATGCTGCGCGGCGAGTGCACGCCGGCGTTCCATCCGAACGTCACGTCGTATTGATAATCGGATCCGTCGCTGACGTGGATGTCGACGTAAAGGTCGGGCCGCCACCTGTCGAGCGCCGCGACCATCGCGCGCATTTCGTCGGTGTCGAGTTTCGTGTAGTCGCGATTGAGATTCAGATTCTGCGCGTTCGTCCGCCAGCCGACGACATCCGGGCCGCGCTGATTGATTCGGCCGTACTGCGATGCGCGTTCGTGGCCATCGACATTGAAGATCGGGACAAACATGAAATTCGCTTTGTCGAGAAGCGACCTCCATCGACCGCCGACGGTCAGCTCGCGAAGAAACATGAGGCCTGCATCTTTGCCATCGATTTCGCCGGCGTGAATGCCCGCCTGGACGAACAGCGTCGGCCGCGCGGCGCGCTGCAACGTCTCAGGCGTGAAGAGGCGATCGCGCGAAACGATCACCATCAAGATGTCGCGTCCTTCCGGCGAGCGGCCTAACGAGACGAGTCGCACTTCCGGCGCGGCAAGTGCGAGCTGTTTGAGCCATACGACCGTCTGCTCGTACGTCGAAGTCGCGCGGAATCCGGTTTTCTCGGCGACCGTGATCCAGCGACTGTCCGGCTTCGCGATCAGCTCGCGGCTCTTGCCATTCCAGGGGAGGGGTGGTGGGAGGGGCGCAACGGCGCACCACGCGGCGAATGCCAAACTCAGCATCCGCGGGATGTTATCGCGTGATGGCCAGAATCGTCAGATCGTCTTTTCGTGCGCCGCCCGCGTGCTGATCGACGGCGTGGTGCAATTGTTCCGCGATCTCTTCTGGGGTGCGGCGCCCAGGCGCCGCTTTGAGAGCGGCGGCAAGCCGCCGCACTCCAAACTCTTCGCCGTCACTCGACTCCGCTTCCGAAACACCGTCGCTGTAGAGGATGAGCGAATCGCCGTCTTCGAGGGTCGACTCGAAGGTCGTCCATTGCGACGATGACAGAACGCCGACTACCGGTCCGGTCGAATCGATCGATTCGATCTCGCCATCGGCGCGAATGATCATCGGCGGACAATGCCCAGCGTTCGCAATCTGCAGCGTTCCGTCATCGTGCAGATTTCCGATGACGACAGTCGCGAACTTGTTGCTCGCGATGAGCGGCTTGAGGAACGCGTGGAGACGCGTCATCGTCACCGACGGATCGCACGCGGTCCGCGCGCACGACACGATGCGATGCTCGAGCTCTTCCTGGATCATCGCCATCACCAGCGCGGCCGGCAGTCCTTTGCCCGAAACATCGCCCAGCGCGAACCAGAGCCGATCCGTGGCGCGGTGCATGAAGTAGAAGTCTCCCGTGAACGCGCGAGCCGGGACGGAGATCGCGTGCACATCGGGCGCACGCATCTCTACTTTCGGCGCCGCCTTGAAGAGCGGCATCTGAACGATCACGCCGCGACTGGCTGACATCTCCGGCATGGACGGAATCCTTTCTCGGTCGCCTCTTCCACTCCATGGAACGGGACGCGGTTTTCCTCGCGAATCCGACGCGCGTCCCGACACGTCGGGCAGCAAAAAATCTTTGTCGTCCGCGATCCGATGAAGCGGACGTGCTGGCGCGCCAGTCTGTCGAGTTGATCGACGTCGACGCCTTCGCGCTTCAAGAGATCGCGTTTCATCTTCGGGCCGTAGCCGTATTTGCCGACGCCGCCGCCCGCCGGCACAACGCGGTGGCAGGGAACAACGAACGGCAGAACGTTGCGCGCGACGTAGTTGGCAACTGCGCGCACAGCTTTCGGTTTTCCAACCTGCTGCGCGAGCCAGGAGTAGCTGCGCACTTCGCCCCGCGGAATGCTGAGCAGCGCTTTCGTGACGCTGCGCTCGAGGTCCGAAGCTTCACTGAGGTCGACCGCCGGTTTGGCGACGCCTGCACCGTGCAGCGCATCGATGACCTGCTTGCGCAGCGGCTCGGGAATGGGCGCCTTCGTGAGCGCGCGGCCATAGCGCGCGCTGTGCTTCTTGCGCAGATCCTCCAGCGAATGACCGCTGACGATTCGGATCGACCGATCCGAAAAGGCAACCCATACGTTGTCGACGCGATCGTAGAAGTCCGTCGTGCGCAGCGTCTCGCGGATTGAGCGCGGCGGAACGAGCGCCAGCGACTTGACCGCTTCCGCGAGATGGTCCACATCGGCGACCGAATCCTCACAGCTCTTGCATGTTTTCAGATGTTCTTCAACGGCGCGATGCTCTTCCCTGGGCAGCTCTCCGGTACGAAGTGCATCGACGCGCGTCAGTGTGGGTCTACACCGCATACGCGACTCCCTTCTTCTCCAGCGCTTCCCGAAGCAGTTTGAGCGACCGGAACACTTTTCCACGCAAAGACGCCTCGGAGCCTCCGATCGTCTTCACGATTTCCTGATAGGACATTTCTTCCATGAAACGCAGCATGATCAATTCGCGCGCGTCGACCGGCAACAGCGCGATCGCGCGGCGCAGCAATTCCACTTCCTGTTTTCGCTCCAGCTCCGAACCTTCCAGATGCACGAACGGCCCCATGCGGCCATCGTCGAATTCGGACAGCGGCTGCTCGAGCTGGTGTCGTTTCCCTCGGCGCTTGTTCAAACAAAGATTGCGAACCGTTCGGAACAACCATGGCCTGAGCGCCAGCGCCGCACAGCGGGCCTCGTCGTACTGACGGGTCAGCGCCCGATGAGCGCGCATCATGGCGTCTTGCACAACTTCCTGTGCATCGAACGCGTTCTGGAGGATTCCGTGAGCGTAGCTGTAGAGCGGCGCTTCGAACCGCTCGATCAGACGCTCGAACGCTCCCGGATCGTGTCGATGGACGGCCACTGCCAGGTTCTCCTCATGGCTCTCGAGGGCGCGGGCGGCTTCTCCGCCGGTCCAGGAGTTCTTCATGGTCTTAACAACACGTCGTCGGGCCATTCCGTTCGTTTCAGAGACCAGTCAGAATATGCTGGCGAAAGGCATGATCCCCACAAAAATCTCGCACTACGAGCTCCTCGAGGAGCTGGGCGCCGGTGGCATGGGCGTCGTTTACAAAGCCAATGATTTGAAGCTCGGACGGACGGTTGCCCTCAAGTTTCTGCCGCCGCAGCTAACGGGGGATTCCAGCGCGCGCCATCGGTTTCTGCGCGAAGCGCGCGCCGCCTCGGCAATCGACCACCCGAACATCTGCACGATCCATGAGGTCGACGAAACGCCCGACGGCCGCGTTTTTCTCGCGATGGCGCTCTATGACGGCCAGACGCTCCGGTCCCGGATTGCCGGCGGGCCGCTCCCACCCGCGGAAGCAGCGGAAATCGCGGCGGCCGCGGCGAGCGGCCTCGCGAAAGCGCATCGCGCCGGGATCATCCATCGCGACATCAAGCCCGCGAACATCATGATCACGAGCGATGGCGTGGTGAAGATCCTCGATTTTGGACTCGCGAAGCTGAGTCAGACGACCGACGTGACGAAGGCCGGCACCATCGTCGGGTCGCCGCCGTATATGTCTCCCGAGCAGGTCCGCGGCGATGCTGTCGACCAACGCACCGACATATGGTCTCTCGGCGTCGTGATCTACGAGATGGTGACGGGCACGCTTCCGTTCCGCGGCGATTCCGATCGCGTCGTATTTCATGCGATCCTCGATCGCGAGCCGACATTCCCGCCCGGAGAGCCGGCGCGAGCCCGCCTGCTTGCGATCGCGTCGCGGTGTCTGCAGAAGAACCCCGAGAATCGATATCCGTCGTGCGATGCGCTGATCGAAGATCTTCGCATCGACGCGGCCCAGACGGACGTGCGAACGCGGCCCGAATCGAATGCATCGATCGCCGTCCTTCCGTTCGCCGACATGAGCCCGGAGCGCGACCAGAACTATTTCTGCGAAGGCGTCGCGGAGGAGATACTGAATTCACTGACGCGGGTCGAAGGTCTGCACGTCGCGTCGCGCACTTCGTCGTTTCAATTCAAAGGAGCGGCCGAAGACATCCGCCGCATCGGCGAGCGTCTCAACGTCCGGTCCATTCTCGAGGGGAGCGTTCGCAAAGCGGGCGACCGGCTGCGCGTCACCGTGCAGTTGATCAATGTCGGCGACGGATACCATCTCTGGTCCGAGCGCTACGACAGAAAACTCGAAGATGTCTTCGCGATCCAGGATGAGATTGCCGAGGCGACGGCGCGCGCGCTGAAGGTGGTGTTGAGCAGGCAGGAAGAACCACTGCGCCGCGCGAAACAAACGGACGTCGAGGCGTACGAGTTCTATCTGCGAGGCCGTCAGGTCATGCAGGAGTACACGGCTCGCAGCCTTCAGCAGGCGCGCAAGATGTTCGAGCAGGCAATCGCGATCGATTCGAAGTATGCCCTCGCACACACCGGAATCGCCGACGCATCGGCGTGGCTGGTCATGTGGTCAGGCGGCGGTCTTTCGGATCTTCAACAGGCCGAGCAGGCGAGTCTCAAGGCCGTGGAGCTTGCGCCGGATCTCGCGGAGTCAAGCACCTCGCGCGGACTCGTGCTCATGCTCGGCAGGCACTACGACGAGGCGGAGAAACAGTTCCGGCGCGCGATCGCGTTGAATCCGAGGTCATTCGACGCGCATTACTACTTCGGCCGCTCGCTCTTCGCGGCCAATCGCATGCAGGAGTCGGAGGAGATGCTTCGCCGCGCAGCCGATCTGCGTCCGGAGGACTATCAGGCCCTCGGCATCGTGGCGATGATTCTTCGCGACGCCGGCCGGCTCGAGGAAGTGCGCGACGTCAGCCTCGAAACAATGAACCGGATCGAGCGCTGGCTCGACATCAATCCGCGCGACGCGCGCGCTCTCTACCTCGGCGCCCTTCGGCTCAGGGAGCTGGGAAGGGTGGAGGAGGGGAGAGCGTGGATCGAGCGCGCGCTTGCGATCGCATCCGACGACTCGTTCGCGCTCTACAACTCCGCCTGTTTCTACAGTCTCGTCGGCGAACCCGATCGCGCACTTGATCTATTGGAGAGAATGACGCAGACCGATCAGCTCAGCACGAGCAGGGACTGGATGCTGCACGATCCCGATCTCGATTCTCTGCGCGACTCACCGCGATTCCAGGCAGTCCTCAAACGGTTGCCGTGAAATCGTACGCGAACGCAAGTCTCAGGAGCTCTTTTTCCGCTCGAACTGCGTCTGTGGCTTCGTGGTGTCGCGCGCCGGATTGAGACGAAACGTTTTCGGCGCGTCCTTTCCGAGGACGATCTGCTGCGCTGCCATCTCGCCGACGGCGGGCGACAACTTGAATCCGTGCCCCGATCCACCGCCCAACACCCAGACGTTCTTCGTGTTCGGAAGGCGGTCGATGATGAGGTTGCCGTCGGGGCTGTTTTCGTAGTTGCAAAACTCGGTCGTGGCGAGCGGCGCCTTCGCCAGCTCGGGGAACCTCTCGGCGAGGAACTGGCGCGCTCGCTCGAGGCCTTCCGCAGTCGGTTTGCGATTCTCCCGCGGTGCGTCGACGTGCGGCCCGCGGGTGTCGTCGGCCACCTTGAACCAATGGCCGTCGATGGCCGGGATTCCGTAGACGATGCGCTCGCCGAAATCGATCCAGATCGGCAGTTGTCCGGGCGAATAGCGCTTCGATCCGCTCGGAATCTCGAAGTAGTGGACCTCCTGCTGCGTCGGACGGACCCAGTCGGCAAGAGCTGGAAACATTTTCCCGAGCCACGGCCCGCACGCGAAGACATAGACGTCCGCGTCGAGGCCGGACATCACACCGTTGACGATCTTGCCCGGAGTGACCTGCGCCGTGCGATACGTACCGCCGGCCTTCACGAATGCATCGCGAACGACGCCGCACGCTCGTGCCGCGCTCAGCGCGCCGGCTTTGCGCTCGAGGTAGACCGATTTCACACCGTTAAAATCAATCTGGGGATAGCGTTTCTTCGCATCGGCCACCGTCAGTTTGTCGACTGCGAAGCCGAGATCGTGCAGGATCGGGATGGACGATCGGACGTACGAATCATCTCCGCGATGCATCCAGAGCGCGCCGGTCGGTACATAAATCGGGTCTTTGAGTCCCGCGCCGATCTTGTCCCACAACTCGTAAGCGCGCTTGACCATCTCGACGTAGATACGATCGGGCCCGTAGATGGCGCGGATGACGCGGGTCCTTCCGCCGGAGCTGGAGAGACCGTTGCCTGGACCGGCGGAGTCGATCAGAACGACATCGGCGCCGAGATTGCGCAGATGCAGCGCTGTCCAGCCACCGAATGCGCCCGCGCCGACGACTGCGATGCGCATCTTGGCTGCGCCGCGAAGGGGGCGTGCGGCAAGTGGAATTGCCGCAACGCCTCCCAGAAATGTTCTTCGCGAAATCTTCAGAAGGTTGCCCGGGTACTGATTCCGAATGTTCGAGGTGGATTCGTGAAGTAACCGATGCGCGCGCGGAATCCGCGCTCGCGGTCGAGCGACAGCAGCGCGCGCTCGTCGGTCACGTTGTTGATGAAGAACGCCGTATCCCATCGGCCTCGCAGCACGCCGATCCGGAGGTTGACGATGTCGTAAGCAGGCATCTTCGGGTCGAACGTGATCGTGTTCTGCGTAAATGGGCCGCCGATGTTGTTAGGCGCGAATGTCACCAGGCTCTGAGTACCGCTCAGGTCCTCATCGCCGACTTGCGTGAAGCGGTCGCCGACGTGCAACCAAACGCCGGTGGCGTAACCTGCCATGCCGCCGCCCATCGACATCTGCCAGTGATACGTGGCGGCCGCCGATGCCTGGTTTTTCGGCACGCTGGGCATGCGTGCGCCGTCGCGGATGCCGGCGACAATGGCGCCTTGCGCATTCCTTACGCTCGATGTCAGTTTCGAGTCGTTGTAACTTCCGGAAATGGCAAAGTCGAAGCTGTCGTTAGGCGCGAGATCGAATTCCGCTTCGGCACCTGAGCTTCGCGCCGTCGGAACACTGAAAATGAGTCGCGACGAGCACGATCCTGCCGTCACCGTCGCCTGAAGATTCTTGACATTCATGTAGAACAGAGAGGCGTTGAAAGAGCCGCGATTGTTCATCACGCGCGACTTCGATCCCACTTCGTAATTCCACAGCGTTTCATCTTTCCACGTTGGGTGGCCACCAAATGTTGAAAGGTCGGCCGCCGTGCACAGCGGAGTGAGGAGCGGATCGTTGATGCCGCCCAGCCGGAATCCTTTCGACACCTGCGCGTTCAACCGCGTCGCGTCGCTTACCTTGTAGGTCAGGATTGCGCGCGGCGCGAAGCCGGTCGCCTTCACGGAGCCCGCACTGTCGATCGGATCCGCGAAGATGCCGTCGAATATCTGCGTGCGATCTTCTTTGAAGTCGTAGTAGCGCACGCCGCCGGTCACGTCGATCTTTGGCGAGACCGTATAGGTCCCTTCACCGAACAGCGCGAACTGTTTGTACTTGTAGTGAAGATCGGATTTGTACAGCTCGTCCGTTTTCGCGATCTTCGGTCCCGCGGTCGGGATGCCGCTCAGTTGCGTGAATCCGGTCACCGGAAGGTTTTGTCCGTAGTCTCTCTTGTTGTCGGCATAGAACCCGCCGGCCAGCCATTGCAGTTGGGCTGCCGTCCCGGAGAGACGCACTTCCTCGGTAAACGCCTTGGCCTTCGTCGCATCGAAGAGCGGCGCGTTGAGCGTGTAAACCTTGGCCGGAAGACCGATACTTCCGCCGGTGATGCTGGCGGTCAGCGCGGTCGCGTCGCGAATGACGAGGATGTCGCGATCCGAGTAGGAGGTGACCGAGGTAAGGTTCTTGCCTCCGCCGAGGTCATATCCGAGGTTGACGTCGCCGAGTGTGAACTTGTCGGTGACGGGCTCCTTGAGCTGCGTGAACGTTTCGCGTTTGTCGAAATTCACTTTCGGGCGGGTGGTGGTGAAGGGGTTCGCGAGGATGTTGAAGACATCGACGCGATTCCATCCGTTCATGTCGATCTTCTGATAGAGAATGCGTGGCGTGATGCTCAGCTTGTCGGTCGGCTTGAACAGGATCGACCCGCGAGCGCCGGCCCGATATCCATCGTTGTAATGTTTCTTGACGGTGAGGTCGGGCTGTACGGCGTCGATGAAGCCGCCGTAGCGCGTGTAGTAGCCGACGATGCGCGCCGCTGAGGTCGTGCCGATCGGAATGTTGGTTGCGAATTTCGCGCTGCCACCCACGCTGCCGCCCTTTGGCGACTCGACGGTGAATTCGCCGACCGACTCCGAAACGCCGATCTTCGGCTGATTCGTGATGTAGCGGACCGTGCCCGATTCCGAGCCCGATCCGAAAAGCGTGCCCTGCGGTCCGCGAAGGACTTCGACGCGCGACAGGTCGAATAGATCGATGTCGGGCGTGAAGAGCGAAAGCGAAATGACCGATTCGTCGAGGTAGACGCCGACCTGCTCTTTGACTCCCGGCTGATCGCGCACGATCTGGCCGGACGACACGCCGCGGATGGCGATCTGGCTCTGTCCCGGTCCGAGGCTCTGGACAGAGAATCCGGGGACGTTCGCGGCCACGTCTTCGAGAGTCTCGGCGCCACGATCGCGAAGCTGCTCTTCAGTCGGCGCGGCAACCGACACCGGCGCCTCCTGAATCGTCTCTTCCTTCTTTCGGGCGGTGACCGTCATCTCCTCAGTCAGCTTCTGCTTCTTCTCCTCTTCGGCAGTCTTTTCCTTCTTGGGAGTTTCCTGCGCCAAAAGGGGCAAGCCGGGGTTGGCAATCGACAGGAAGGCAACGCATAGAACGGATCTCGCCAGGAGTCTCTTCATTTTGATCCTCCGATTTTTGTGTGGACTTGATTGAATTCTGGCCGAACCTCTTGCTACATTGCAACCTTCGGGTTTCCCAACCGTTCATAATGGCGTGGCTAAAGTGTCCAAAAAGAAGAAGCTAATACTCCTGATCGGCGGAGCAGCGCTCATTCTGATCACGCTCGGATCGATGATGGCCTCTCGCAAGCGTGAGAAGCCGCTGATGGTTACGACCGATAAGGCGTTTCAGAAGACGATCACGCAGCTCGTCACGGCCACCGGCAAGATCCAGCCGGAGGTCGAGGTCAAGATCGCCCCCGAGGTCTCCGGCGAGCTCATTGAGATCCCGGTCAAAGAGGGGCAGCTCGTCCGCCGTGGCCAGCTGCTGCTCAAGATCAAGCCCGATGTTTATCAGGCCCAGGTCGCGTCGCAACAGGCGGCGCTGAACTCGGCACGCTCGGCCGCCGTTCGAAATCGCGCCGAGTTGGAAAAGGCTGAAATCGACTACAAGCGTGCGATGAACCTTTTCAACAAGGGGCTGCTTTCGGACTCCGATCGCAAGTCCGCAGAGACCAACTACAACATGGCGAAGGCGGCGCTGGAAGCGTCGCAGTTCGATGCGCAGCGGGCCGAGGGAGGCCTGCGGCAGATCAACGATGCGTTGTCGAAGACCGTCATCTTCTCGCCGGTCGACGGCACGATCAGCTCCCTCTCCAGCCGCGTCGGCGAGCGCGTAGTCGGCACGATTCAATTCGCAGGAACCGAAGTGATGCGCATCGCGAATCTGAACGCGATGGAAGCGCGCGTGAACGTCAACGAAAACGACATCGTGAACGTGAAAGTCGGCGATGGCGCGCGCGTCAACGTCGACGCCTATCCCGATCGTGTGATCCGCGGCGTTGTCCGCGAAATCGCCAGCACCGCGCTCACCCGCAACCTCGGATCGCAGGAGGAAGTCACCAACTTCGAGGTCAAGATCAGCATCCCCGCCCCACCTGTGCCGCTGCGGCCCGGAATGAGCACGACCGCCGACATCGAGACTGCCACCGTCCAGAATGCCGTCGTCGTTCCGATCCAGGCCGTGACCGTGCGAACGAGCGACAGCAAGCTCTCGCCGGAAGAGCGCGAGAAACAGAGTGCGCAGGCGCAGGCGCGCGATGGCGGCGACAATCGCGCCGATGTCACGAATCAGGCGCAGCAGAAGCAGAAGGAGCGCGAGCAGCGCGAGAAACTGCAGCGCGTCGTCTTCGTGAAGAACGGCGACAAAGTCCGCATGCAGAAGGTCGAGACAGGAATCGCCGATAACACCTACATCGAGATCAAGACCGGCGTGAAGCCGGGCGAAGAGGTCGTTTCGGGGAGCTACACGGCCATTGCGCGCAAACTAAAAGACGGGATGAAGGTTCAGATTGAGAAGGCGGGCAAGGGGTGACGGGAATGTTGAATGTTGAATGTTGAATGTTGAATGACGAGAGCACCATTCAACATTCAACATTTAACATTCAACATTCCTCGTTCTTATGCTCTACGAACTCACCGAGGCTTTCC
>DATBSF010000459.1:0-3725 GCA_036559905.1 Thermoanaerobaculia bacterium
GGCGACGAGACGCCCGCCATTCTGCTCAACGATCGCGCGGTTGTTGCGGTCGGAATCGCGAACGATGATGAGTCTCGGCCGCTTGCGATCGAATGCCACCGGCAGCCATGACATCGGGCGGATCGTCGATCGCGGATTCGAAGCGAAGGCGCTGTAGTGGCGGATGATGTAGTTGCTCGTGAGTTCCTCCGCATCCGGTGTGACAATCACGATCGGACGCTGAAGATAGAACGCCATCGATCCGGTAAACGCTTCCAGGCCGACGATCTCCGTTTCGTTGTTCACGTATGGCCGCATCTGCGCAATCAGTGATTTCGTCGAGCGACGCAGCGCCAGCGCGTTCATCGTGGAGTTCGTCGCGATCGGAACCGCGAGCATCGGAATGCTGAGCGCGATCCATGCGATCGTTCCGCGCGCGAAAATCGCGATGATTCCGAAGATCAGCGCGCAGATTCCGATCACGATCGCGGCATCGTGACCGTACGGCAATTTCACGAACGGGATGGCGCCGAGGAGCAGCGCGCCGCCTGCGGCCATGACGATCGCGGCGGTTTTCCCCGGATTTGCGCGTCGCGCGACATACAGCGCGATGGGCGCCATCAGCGGAAGGATGTACTGCGGCCGTTTCGATTGCGAGATCGAGAAGAAAATGAACGGCACGGCGATCCAGAGCAGGAGGTAGCGATCGAACCATGGTTCTCGGTTCTCAGTTCTCGGTTGTCGGATTACGGCGAAGATCCACGGAAATGCGCCGCCGATCAGATACGGGATGAAGTACCAGGGCGGACCGGTGCGCTTGAGCGCGCCTGTCGTGAGCCGCTGCGCGGTTTCCGTGACGACAACGTAGCGTAGAAAATCGGGGATCTCCTGCGATACCGCCCAGACCCACGGCGCGATGATCAAAACAAAAACGACGGCGCCGGCAATCGAGATCAGATGCCGGAATCTTCTTCGCCAGATGGCGAACGGAATTGCGACCAGCAACGGCACCGCGATCGCGACCGGACCCTTCGTGATGACACCAAAGGCCATCGCCGCCCACGCAAGCGTCGGCCGCTCGAGATAGAACGCGATCAGCGCCAACGTGATGAAAAACGAGAGCGCGCTGTCGAAGATGACCGTGCGCGCGAACGCGATGGTGAGCGGCATGGAGAGAAAAATGATGGCCGCCAGCGATGCATCGAGCTGTTCGCGTCGCGCAAACCACGCCAGCAACGCGGCGGTCGCGATCGTGAAGAGCCATGCCGGGAACCGCGCCGCAAACTCCGTCGGCCCCGCGATCTCCATCGTCGCCGCCACGGCAGCAAAGTAAACAATCGGCTTGTCGAGATACGGGAGTGCATCGAGCCGCGGCATGACGTAATCATTCGTCGCGGCCATCTCGCGCCCGACTTCTCCGTTACGTCCTTCGTCGGCGTCGAGCAGTGGATATCCGCCGAGTTGCCAGCCGATTGCGATCGCCGCAACCGCCGCCCATGCGATCACCACACCGCGTTCAGATAAACTCGCATCCATGTTTGCAACCGCCATTCTGGCGCACGCCATCGCCGCTCACATGAGATTTCTCGCCAGCGATCAGCTGGAAGGACGCGAGCCGGGAACACGCGGCTACAACATCGCCGCGGAGTACGTTGCCGCGCAGTTCACGGCCGTCGGTCTCGAGACATCGCAGCAGCCGATCGATTTTCGTGTCGCGAAGTTGCAGGAAGATCGATCGCAGTACTCAGTCGACGGCCAGCCGCTGGTGATCCGCAAGGACATCATCCCGCGCCCGAATTTCCTGGAAACAACCAGCGAAGTCTCCGCGCCGATTGTGTTCGCGGGCTTCGGCATCTCGGCGCCGGAACTGAAGCATGACGACTACGCCGGCATCGACGTGACGGGAAAGATCGTGCTGCTTCTCAGCGGCGCGCCGCCGAGTTTTCCGACCGATCCGCGCGCGTACTACTCCAGCGGCCGCCTCAAAGACCGCAACGCCGCTCGACACGGCGCCGTCGGCATTCTGATTCTCAATACGATCACAGACGAGAAGCGGCAGCCGTTCGAGAAGCGCGCACAGCAGATCGGTATTGCTCCGATGCAGTATCTCGACAACGGACGCCCCAGCGAGGCTGTGGAAGGCATTCGTGTCGCGGGGGTGCTCAGCGCTGCTGCGGCCACGAGGCTGTTCGCGGGTGCGCCGATGACCGTCGATGCGATTCTTGCAGACGCCGAGAAGAGCGTGGCGCATGCATTCCCGCTCGCGACGACTCTATCCGCGCGGACGGTCACGAAATACGAGGAGGCAAAAAGCGCGAACGTGATCGGGATGTTGCGCGGCGCCGATCCGAATCTGCGCAGCGACTACGTCGTCGTCTCCGCTCATCTCGACCACCTCGGCAACCACCCGCCCGCGAACGGCGGCGATCCCATTTACAACGGCGCGTACGACAACGCATCCGGCATCGCGTCGCTGATCGAGATCGCGCGCGGACTGGCGTCAGGACCGCGGCCGAAGCGATCCGTCGTTTTCGTCGCGCTCACCGGCGAAGAGAAGGGTCTGCAAGGGTCGCAATACTTCGTTCGCCATCCGCCTGTGCAGCCGATCGTCGCCGACATCAACATGGACATGTTCCTGATGCTCTATCCGGTCGCCGATCTCATCGCGTTAGGCGGCGAGCACACGACCATCGGCGAGATGGCGAGGGCGGCCGCGAAACAGGAAGGCTTCGAGATGAGTCCCGATCCGTTCGCGGAAGAGGTGCGATTCATCCGCAGCGATCAGTTCTCGTTCGTCGAAGCAGGGATTCCCGCCATCCATCTCAAGCCGGGCAACAAGAGCACCGATCCGAAAATCGATGGCGCAACCGTGACGCGCGACTGGCTCCGCCGCGTCTATCACTCGCCCGCCGACGACATGAATCAGACGTTCGACTTCGCCTCGGGAGCGCGCTACGCCGAAACGAATCTGCGGCTGCTGCGCGCGATCGCCAACGCTCCGCAGCGGCCGGCGTGGAAGAAGGGCGACTTTTTCGCGCCGAAATGAAATGCGTGTCGTCTCGCTCGTCCCTTCGCTGACTGAGACTCTCTTCGCGCTCGGCGCTGGCGAGTCGGTTGTCGGCATCACCGACTTCTGCATTTTTCCGAAAGGGATCGACGTCCCGCGCGTCGGCGGAACGAAGACGCCGAACATCGGGCGCATCCGGCAACTCGCGCCCGACATCGTCTACGTCAACGTCGAGGAGAACCTGAAGAAACACGCCGACGAAATCGCAAAGTTCGCGAGAGTCATTGCGACAGAGCCGAAGACCATCGACGATGTGGCGGCGCTCATCAAGCAGCTCGGTTCAATTCACGGCCGCGAGAAAGAGGCGGCTGATCTGGTCAAACGGTTAACGGTTAACGGTGAACGGTTAACTGCATTTACGTTTGTGGTCCCCATTTGGAAGAAACCATGGATGTGGTGCGGCGGCGACACGTACGTTTCAAATCTCGTCGAGAGCGTGGGCGGACGCAATCTGTTGCGCGACCGGCAGCGCTATCCAACGATCGAGCTCGCGGAAGTCCTCGCGCTGAAACCCGACGTCGTTTTTCTGCCGGACGAGCCGTACGCCTTCACAGAGTCCGACGCCGAAGCGATCGCGTCCCCTCACCCGGCCTTCGGCCACCCTCTCCCCGCTGCGCGGGGCGAGGGATCTCGAACGCCTGAGACCCCTCTCCCGCTTGCGGGAGAGGGTGGCGCGAAG
>DATBSF010000460.1:0-7181 GCA_036559905.1 Thermoanaerobaculia bacterium
TGATCGAAACCGTCGACTCGCTCGAATTAGCACAGAAGATCGCTCGAGCCTCCGACGCGGCGCGGGAGGTGCTGTTGCAGGTCAACGTGGGCGATGAGCCGCAGAAGAGCGGTGTCGCGACTGCGAATGTAAACAATGTCGTGCAACAAATCCGTGAAGTTGACGGAATCAAACTGATTGGACTCATGGCCATCCCCCCGATCGGAGATCCACGCAAGCATTTCCGGCGGCTTCGCGAACTGCGCGATCAGGTCGGACTCGAACAGTTGTCGATGGGGATGAGCGAGGATTTCGAGATCGCGATCGAGGAAGGCTCGACGATGGTGCGCATCGGACGGGCGATTTTCGGCGCCCGAGGTTGAGATGGGGATTCTGCAGGTATTTTTTCAGGCTTTTCTGATCGTTCTCAGCGTCATCGAATGGCTGGTGATCGTCTGGGTGATCATCTCGTGGATCCTCTTTTTTGCATCGCAGACGTCGTTTCGATGGCGCAACAAGGCCGCCTACAACATCCTCAATCAATTGAACGAGATCTTCACGCGCATGACCTGGCCCTTCCTGCGGCCCTTCCGCCGCATCCTCCCGCCACACAGGACCGCCGGCATTGACTGGTCGCCGCTGCTGCTCCTGCTGGCAATTTTCATCATCCGCGGCATCGCGGCCTACCTCTTCAGCCTTATACTTTTCCCAAGGTAAAGTGCCGGGAGGGCGTCCATGTCGAACCTCACACCGCTCGAGATCCAGAAGCAGCTCTTTGCGCGCAAGTTCAAAGGATTCGATTCCGACGAAGTGCGCGCGTATCTCCAGATGGTCGCCGAAGAGATGGAGATCCTGATCAAGGATGTCGATCGGCTGTCGCGCGAGAACGTGATGCTGCGCGACGACCTCGACGATCACAATCAGCGCGAGCGCATCCTCAAGGACACGTTGCTGTCGGCGCAGAAGGTCTCCGAAGACGTGAAGAGCAACGCGCGGAAAGAGGCGGAGCTGATCGTAAAAGATGCCGAGCTGCTTTCCGAGCGGCTGGTGTCGCAGGCGATGAGTCGCGTCGCCGACCTCGAGCGCACGATCCAGGATCTGAAAGTCGAGCGCCGCGGCGCGCGCAACAAGCTGCAGGCGACGCTCGATACGATCCAGCAGCTCCTGATGCTCGATGCGGAGCAGGAAGCGAACGAGCTTCCGATCACGTCGATGTATCGCGCCAAGAGTGAGTAGCGCTCTACTCATTCGCAATCTGTCGCAGATCGCCACACCCACCGGCCGATCGGGAGTCCGCGGCCCGGCGATGCGCAAGGTCGCCGTTCATGAGGATTCCGTGATCGTCGTGCGCGACGGGCGCATCGATTACATCGGCCCTGAACGCCGCACCGATTTTCCGATCACCGAGGATTTTGATGCCGGCCGCGCGACCGCGATTCCAGGCTTCGTCGACTCGCACACGCATCTTCCCTGGGCCGGCTTCCGCGAATCGGAATTCAATCGACGCCTGCAGGGCGAGACGTACGAGCAGATCGCGGCATCGGGCGGCGGAATCGCGTCGACAGTGCGCGCGACGCGCGCCGCGACCGAACAGCGGCTGGTCGACAACGTCCTGTATCGCGCGCGGACGATGGCGCGACACGGCACGACAACGGCCGAAGCGAAGAGCGGATACGGGCTCAACGTCGTGGATGAATTGAAGCAGCTTCGCGCGATTCGCACCGCGAATGAGTCATCGCCGGTCCACCTGATTCCGACATGCCTCGCTGCGCATGAATTCCCACCTGACAAACGCGAGGAGTACGTCGACGAGATCGTCAACGCGATTCTTCCGGCGGTCGCGAAGGAGAAGCTGGCGGTCTTCTGCGACGCGTTCGTCGAACGCGGCGTGTTCACTCGCGAGCAAGGCGAACGCGTGCTCCGCGCCGGCATCGCCAGGGGAATGAAGCCGCGCATGCACGCCGACGAATTCAGCGACACCGATGGCGCCTCTCTGGCCGCCGAGCTCAATGCCGCATCTGCGGATCATCTGATGTACGTTTCGGAGAAGGGAATCGCAACGCTTGCGAAATCCAACACCGTCGCGAACCTCCTTCCGGCGACGAGCTTTTTTCTGATGTCGCAGCGCTACGCTCCCGCGCGCGCGCTCATCGACGCCGGCGCGATCGTCTCGCTGTCGACCGATTGCAATCCCGGCTCATCGATGACGGAGTCGATGAGCATGGTGATGCAGCTCGCGACTCTACAGATGGGGATGACGGTCGAGGAGTCGCTCACCGCCGCAACACTCAACGGCGCGGCCTCGCTAGGACTCGCGAACGAAACCGGCTCGATCGAAGTCGGGAAGCGCGCCGACATCGTGCTGATCGATGCGCCGAACTATCTGCATCTCGTTTACCACTTCGGCGTCAATCTCGTGCGCAATGTCTTTCGCGATGGGGAGCGGGTGTTTTGACTGGGTTCGCGCTCGCGACGCTTCTTGCGATTCAAAGCTGGAAATCGCTTCAGCCGGGCGTCGAATTCGCGACGGTGGCTCTCAAGCCGCACGGCACGCTTTACGTCGTCCGTGTCGATCTGCAGCAGGCCACTCTCGACGTAGGGCTCGCCTCGGAGAAAGGGAGCTCGCGCACCGCGGCCGCATGGTCGCGCGAGGCCGGGATGTCGGTGGTGATCAATCTGGGCATGTTTCAGGCCGATCAGCGATCGAATGTGGGCTATCTGCGTCACGGGTCACACGCGAACAACCCCCGCTTCAACGCCTATCGGTCGATCCTGGCAGCGAATCCGGGCGCGCTATGGGTCGACCTCGACCAGGGGAAGCCCGATCTTTCGAAGTACAACATCGTCGTCCAGAATCTCAGACTGATCGCCGCCGGTCGCAAAAATGTATGGCCGCCGACCAGTCGCCGCTGGAGCGAGGCGGCTCTCGCGCAGGATTCGAAAGGACGTTTGTTGTTTCTTTTCTCGCGCTCGCCTTACAGCATGCACGACTTCAACGCACTGCTGCTGAAACTTCCGCTCGATATTCAGCGGGCGATGCATCTCGAAGGCGGACCGGAAGCCAGCTTATCGATTCATGCCGCCGGTGTGGATCTCGATCTCAGCGGCAGTTTCGAGACGGGTTTCAGTGAAAACGATGCCAATGTGCGGCAGTGGCCGATCCCTAACGTGTTAGGCGTTCTGCGCTCTCGATAGGCCCGGCATCACTGCGGCCAGATCGCTGTGACCTCGTTCGCCGCGTTCGTCGTCGTTGCAAACGCCCAGAAGCGGAGCCCTGGGGTCACCGGTTCGATATCGATGTTGAAATTGAATCCCAGCGGCGCGACTGCCGGAAACGTGTTCGCGACATCGAGCTCCGCATATCCGGGCGTGGGAATGGGCATGGTCGCTCCGGCGACTCGCGTCTCCTGCAGCGTGAGGACGCGCGAGTCGAGCGGATCACTGGTTGGCGAAGTCCACGATCGAATCGAAACGCGGACCTGCGTGCCAGCGCTGGAATCGGGATCGTAGATTCGGACTCGCGCGCGAATGCCACCTCCCATCGCAACGAAGGGAAGCGTAATTGTAGAAGTCCGAAAATCGCGTTCTCGAACAATCGGAATCGCCGTACCACCCAGGATGATCGGACTTCGCGGAACTGCCGAAATCTCCAGCCGCAAGACGAGTTTCTCCACTTCCTCTGCCGGCGCCATCAGAAGCAAGCCTCCCGGGGCGCTTGACAGAGCCAGGGCTCCGAATTGGCCCGCCGGGATCGCGTCGGCGAAACATCCCTCGGGGATCGGACAAAGAATGCCGAACGTGACGCCGGGACTCCGAAACGGCTGCGACATCTTGTTGTTGATGACGAGCGCCGACCTCCACGCGGCTCCGGCGCCTGGTCCGTTGTAGAAGACCGGAATGAGAATCTTTTGATCGGCGGAGAATGCGGCAGTTGTGAAGATAAAACTGAGGAATGCGGTCTTAATGGGCCTCATAGAAGTTGCAGATTTTCTCATACAGCTTCGCGCCGATCGCACTCTTCGCTTCGAACGTGCAACCGCCGATATGCGGCGTCAGGATCAATCGCGGATCGTCCGGAAATCTACTTGCAGGCGGCTCGGGGTCGAAGACATCGAGCGCCAGGCCGGCGAGGTGATTCGAACGTAGCGCCTCCAGCGCCGCAGCTTGGTCGAGCACTTCGCCGCGGGCCGCATTGATCAGTATCGATCCGCGAGGCAGCGATGCGAGTTCGGCTTTGCCGATCATTCCGCGGGTCTCGGGCGTCAATGGTACGTGGAGCGTGAGGATGTCGCTCTGCGTCAGGAGCGCGTCGAGGGATTGCACGCGGGAGGCGCCGCGCAGGTCGAAATCGCGATCGGAAATGTATGGATCGACGGCCGTCACGCGCATGCCGAATGCGCTCGCCAGCCGCGCGACGCGGCGCCCGACCTCGCCCAGTCCGACGATGCCGAGGCGATGGTGGCGGAGCTCGTGGCGGGAGGCGCACTCGTCGCGATTCCACACGCCGCGGACGAGTTCGCGCGTGTAGGCCGGGATCGTGCGCGTGAGCGTGATCATTAGTCCGATCACGAGCTCCGCGACCGCATCGGCATTCGAACCCGGCAGGTTGATGATCGTGATCCGACGCTCGTTCGCCGCGTCGTGATCGATGTTGTCGGTACCGCTCGTTCCCTGCGCGATCAACCGGAGATACGGTGCAGATGCGATGACGCGGCGCGTGACGCGATTGAATGAGCGCGTGACGAGGATCTCGCACTCCCCGACAATCGCGGCGAGCTCCTCCTCGGTCCGTACCGGGCGATCGATGATTTCGAATCGACCATCGGCAGCGGCGCGCTCGCGGAGCGAGCGATCGACGTCGGCGGCAATCAGAAGCTTTCTCCGCACCCTTTCAGTCTAAACTCAGGCCGCTTGCGTCTGCTCCGCAAACATCGCGTCGCGCTGATTGCGCTGGCCGTCTATCACTTCGGATTCTTCTTCCCGACGCTGTTCATGCATCGGGTCGTGTCGCCCAACGACGTCTTCTACAACTTCGATCCGTGGTCGACGGTGCGCAGAGTCGACGTCCAGAATTCGCTGCTCAACGACCCCCCGACGTCGTACTTCACGCTGATGTCGTTGATGAAAAACGATCGTCGCGCGTTTCACTGGAACCCATACGTCGCGAGCGGCATCCCGGGATTCGGCTCATCGGCTTCCGCGGTGCTATCGCCCTTCATTCTGCTGCCGACGTTCGCGTTGCCGCTGGCGTGGATCTACACCGGCATTATTTTTCTGAAGCTGAACGTCGCATTCTTCTTCGCCTACCTCTGGCTTCGCGAAGAGCGCCTCGGCAAAGGCGCGGCTGCGGTCGGAGCCATTCTCTTCGCCGCGTCCGGGGCGATCGCGGTGCGGTGGCTGTGGCAGACGACGAACGCCGCCGCGTTGTTTCCCGCCCTTTTGTGGATCGCGTGCCGCACGCGCAACGGGAAGCGGACGCCGTTCTGGGCGATCGCGATCATCGCGCTCGCGTACGCGCTCGCGGGATATCCAGCCGCGATGGCCTATGGCGCATGGCTCGCGCTGATTTATGTGTGGGGCAGGCGATCTCGCGTGCGCAACACCGTGATCGCGGCCGTCGCGGTCGCACTCGCCCTCCTCATCGCTGCACCGTCACTCGTGCCGTTCGCGCAATTCGTTCGCCGCAGCGGATATTTGTCATCGCGATCGAATGCCGCGCTCGAGCATGCATTTCCGGCGCGTCACCTCGCGAGCTTCATCAACCCCGACCGGCTCGGCAATCCGGCCTACCACAACTGGAACGGCGATCGGACCCTCGGCATCCTCAACAACTACGTCGAGTCGACCGTCTACCTCGGCCTCATCGCGATTCCGCTCGCGGTTATCGCGATCGCGAATCGCCGCGCGCGATCGCGATGGTTCTGGCTGGCTGTTGCGCTGTTTGCGATGGCTTGCATGTTCGGCGTTCGGCCAATCATGCAGATGGCGGGCGTCTTGCCGGGATTCAAATATTCGCCCCTTACGCGATTGCAGATCGTGCTGCCGCTGGCGATCGCATATCTCGCTGCGGCCGGCTGTGCGCTGTTGTCGCGTCGTTGGCGGATTCTGATTCCAGCGGCGCTCGCGATCCTCGCCGCCGGCGACCTCGCGGTGTTCGCTGGCAGGTTCTACCCGTATCTCGAGCCGGACCTGGCGGTGCCGCCATCGACGCCGCTGATCGAGTATCTGCAGGCGCGGCAAAAACCATTTCGCATCGCGCCGTTTTTCATCACGCTGTGGCCTAACAGCGCGGAGCTCTATCAGATCGAGGACATTCGCAGCCACTTCTCGTCGGAGGCAGCGTATCGTCGCCTTCTAAACCGCGTCGATCCGACGTCGTTTCGCAACAACTCGACGGTCATCGGATTCGACAGCCGTCAATTCAATTTTTCCGATCCGCTGATCTCGATGCTCGGTGTGCGCTACTTCGTCGAGAAGCGCGACATCGACATCATCAAATGGACGACGTTCAAGAACACCGTGCTGGTCGGAAAGCCGATGTCGCTCGCGGCGGGCGCGGTCCTGGAGCGGCAGGTGACGATCGATACGCAGCCGTTCTACGCGATCGAGCTGCCGATCAACGTCGAGCAGGAGGCCGGCCGCAATCCCGTTGTCGTCGTGTCGTTGTTTCGCGACATGGACGCTGTCTTCAGCCGCACGTTCACGCCGCGCGAAATCAAGGTGATGAACAAGATTTACGTGCCGATTCCGCCGTTCTCGCACATCGGCGATGCGTTCACCCTGCGCATTCAATCGATCGGAATTCGCGGACAGATTGTCATCTACGGACGCGTGACAGTGCCGGTGATCTTCGATCGCGAGCTTCCCGACGCCCGCGTGTTTCTCAACGCCGGCGCGCTGCCGCGGTTTTACGCAGTGTCGCGATTGCGCAAGATGTCGGATGAGCAGTTCCTTGCCGCGAAGGATGTTGATTTTTCCCGTGAGGCGGTTCTTACGGATGCCGGCTGGATCGCCGGCGCTCCACTCATTCAGGGTGATGTTCGTCTTCTGCGCTACGCGGAAGACCTGCAACAGATGGAAGTGATTGGGCCGACTTTTCTCGCTTCATCCGAAAAGTTGACTCCCGAGTTGCGCGTTTCGATCGATGGCCGCGATGTGAAGCCTATCCAAATCAACATGCTCTTCGCAGGCGTGCCGGTTCC
>DATBSF010000461.1:0-2856 GCA_036559905.1 Thermoanaerobaculia bacterium
GCGCGTCGTGTTTCTGCACGAGCTCGCGCATCTGCGCCGCTGCGATGCCGTCACGCTGCTGATCACGCGCGCGACCACCGCCATGTACTGGTTCCATCCCCTCGCGTGGTCGCTCGAGCGCATCGCCCGCCGCGAATGCGAACAGGCATGCGACGATCTCGTACTCACGACGGGCACTCGTGCGTCGGAGTATGCCGATCATCTGCTCAGCATCGCGAAGGATCTGCCGCGTCACGATCCGTTCGCTTCGGTGACGCTCGCGATGTCGCGCCGTTCACAACTCGAAGGACGGCTGCTATCGATTCTCCAGATCGATGCGCGTCGCGGCGTGGTGTCGCGTCCGATCGCCATCGCCGCCGCCGCAGTGGCGGCGCTTCTCGTACTTCCGATCGCCACGGTTCGATTGACGGCGCAGACTGCAACGCCGCAGCAGAAGACCGGTGTTTTCGCCGGCATCAAGCAAGAATTGCGAAAGGAAGTCGCGAACACTGTCACACAAACGGTGAGCGCGCTCGCCACTTCGCTGAACGAGAAAAAGGAAGGCCGAAAAGTCGAACGCTCGGGCAACGACAGCTCGGCCTCCGAAGCGAAAGACGAGGCATTCTCGTATCAGGATCAGGACGGCTCAGTCACCGCTTTTCGAAGATCGCATGAGCCGGAGAAGACCCACCTCGCCAAAGACAAATACAGAAAGTACGACGAACAATACGAATCGCTGCGCGCGAACGGCTCGCGCGATGCGGAGGTGTGGGCAAAGGTCGGCGCGAAGCTTCTGAACCATCGCGATCTTCCGCGCGCGATCGACGCTCTCAGCGAAGCGATCCGACTCGATCCCTTCCTCGGCAACGCCTGGTACAACCTCGGATGTGCCTACGCGCTCAGCGGTGATAAACGCCGCGCGCTCGATACCGTCGAACAGTCGCTGCTGCACGGATTCAGCGGCGACGGCGACAAGCTGCTGTCCGACGAGGACCTCGATTCGATCCACTCTCCCGAGCTCGACGAGCTCGCGAAGCTGGCCGACGATCTTTCACTTCGAAATGATGGAGATCGCTGGAACGAGGCGATCGCACGCTACGAAAGCTACGCACGCGCGCATCCCAACATCGCACGCGCCTGGTTCAACCTGGGATTTGCGCAATGCGAAGGCGGGCAGGAGCGCGGCGCGATCCAGTCCTTCCAGCGCGTTCTGAGCATGGGCTATCGCCCCGGCACGACGATGTACAACATCGGCTGTTCGTATGCGCGGCTTGGCGAGCGGCAAACGGCCGTGTCGTGGCTGATGAAATCGGCGGCGGCTGGATTCGATGTGGGCAGCTACGCGAAACACGATCGCGACCTCGACAACGTCCGCGAAGATCCGTGGGTCGAAGCGCAGGTTCGCGCCGCGCGCGGCAAGGAAGAGTAATCACTGGAGCGCCGGCTTTCAGCCGGCCGGTCGCGGCCGCATTGTGTGGCTGCTACCCCCTGGGGCGGTCGCTGACGAGCTAAAGTTGCCGCGACCGGCCGGTGAATGCCGGCGCTCCGGAACTCTGGCGTAACGCCGGCGGCCTCGCCGGCGGATTCTGCGCGAAGGGCGCCGGCCGGGCGGCCGGCGGAACAGCCGGCGGGCCGCCGGCGCTACGATTCGGCTAAGCTAAAGCCGGTCCGATGCATGCCGAACGCGCGCGCCTGACGGGCGACGCTCACGAACGAGCTCGCTGGCACAAGTGGGGTCCCTACCTCGCCGATCGTGCCTGGGCGACCGTCCGCGAGGACTACAGCGGCAACGGCGACGCCTGGGCGTTTCTGCCGCACGATCTCGCGCGATCGAAGGCCTATCGCTGGGGCGAGGACGGCATCGCAGGATTCTGCGATCGCTATCAAATCCTCTGCTGGTCGCTCGCGCTGTGGAACGAACGCGATCCGATCCTGAAGGAGCGCTACTTCGGCGTGGTGCCGAGCGAAGGCAATCACGGCGAGGACGTCAAGGAGGCTTATTTCTACGTCGACGCGCTTCCGAGCCATGCGTATCAGCGCATGGTCTACAAGTATCCGCAGCGGCCTTTCCCGTACGGACAACTCGTCGACGAGAACCGACGCCGCGGAACGCAGGACCCCGAATTCGAGCTGATCGACACCGGCATCTTCGACGACGGCCGCTATTTCGACATCGTGGTTGACATCGCGAAGGAGACGGAAGACATCCTTCTGTTTCGCATCACGGCGCACAATCGCGGCCCCGATCGCGCGCCGCTGCACCTGATCCCGCATCTCTGGTTTCGCAACACGTGGGCGTGGAATGGCCAACAAGCAACGACGCCGATCATCCGCGCGACCAGGCACGGATTGCTCGCCGACGATTGCACCGCGCCTTCCCTTCCGGGTCTGCTGGCCGATACGCGGCTCGGCCCGCACCATCTCGAGCTGCCGCGCGACGCACAGTTGCTGTTCACCGACAACGAGACGAACGCGGAGCGCGTCTTCGGACCGGGGAATTCATCGCGCAGCCGCTACACGAAGGATGCATTCCATCGCTTCATCATCAATGGCGAGCGCGATGCGGTGAACCCGGGGCAAGTCGGAACGAAAGCGTGCGGATGGCAACGCGTCGAGATCGATCCAGGAAAGTCGCACACAATGCACTTGCGACTCGCTCCGCAAACCGAGAACGGAGAACCGAGAACTGAGAACCCGATTGACCACATCATTCTCGATCGGCGCAAAGAAGCGGACGACTTCTACAACGAGATCCATCCCGAAAAAGCGACGCACGAGGAGCGAAGGATTCAGCGGCAGGCGTTCGCAGGTCTTCTATGGTCGAAGCAGAGCTATCTCTTCGACGTCGACATGTGGCTCGAAGGCGATGACCCGAAC
>DATBSF010000462.1:0-5009 GCA_036559905.1 Thermoanaerobaculia bacterium
CGGAACGCACAGCGTGCGTCTGCGCTATCTCCCTCAATCGTTCGTAGTCGGGCGGATGATCTCGCTCGTAACGCTCGCCGGGATCGCAATCTTTGGACTCGTGCGATGGCGGAGAAGGCTCACGCCGAAAACGATCATGAACGCCGGAAGCAGATAGTTGTTCACTTCAGCCACCGGCGCCACTGCGTCGGTGACATTGCGAAACATGCCGATCAAACGCGATGCGAAGTGCATCGCAGCTCGCAGGCCGCCTTCACCCGTGTGCCGCAAAGCTTGAAACGCTCCGACGCCGGCGGGAATCCAGATCAACGGAAGCAGTGCGTAGATGGCCCATGCCGCTCGGCCGCTCTGGCCGGTCGCGAGCAGCGCGGGTAAAACGGTCGCCGCCGGGCCATCCAGGACATCCGGATAGTTGAACCGCGCAGCCAGGTACGCAAAGACCGCGAGAAATGCGACCGCTCCGGCTAGCAGAGCCAGACCGCCGGCCCGAATCGCTCCTGAACCGCGCATTGACGCCGTTTAGAGTACACGAGGGCAGGCGCGAAGGATTTTTCGCACGCGACCCCTCTAACTGTCTGAATGGCTGAATCTGAACGCGACGATCGCTTGCTTGTCCGCCGCATGTCACGCGGCGACGAGGCAGCATTCACCGATTTCTTCGAATCGCATTTCCCGCCGCTGTATCGCTTTGCTTTGCGGCGAATGGGCGGAAGCGAGCAGGCGGCCGAAGAGATCGCACAGACGACGTTGTGCAATGCGATGCGGAAACTCGGCACGTATCGCGGCGAAGCATCGTTGCTCACTTGGCTGATGACGTTCTGCCGCCACGAGATCAGCGCGTACGCCCGGAAGGAACAGCGGCTGCCGGCGATGGTCGATCTCGCGGAGGATTCCGTCGAGATCCGCGCGGCATTCGAATCGATGGGCGCCGACGAGGCGCTTCTTCGAAAGGAGCGCTCCGAGTTGGTGCAATCGATCCTCGATCGATTGCCGCTGCGATACGGCGACATCCTCGAATGGAAATATCTCGAAGGCCTCTCGGTCGTCGAGATCGCCGAACGTCTCGGAGTTTCAGCCAAAGCTGCCGAATCGCAATTGACCCGCGCGCGCGTCGCATTCCGCGATGCCTTCGCGACGGTGGGGGCGTGATGGACAACAACACAATGCAACCTGAAGACGAACGGATCGCCGCACTGCTGAAGATGGCCGGGCCGCGAGCCGCGGTTCCGGCCGATGTCATGCTCCGCGTGCGCTCGGCGACACACGACGCGTGGAGCGATGCGGTGCATCGGAGCGGCCGCCGTCGAATCGAGATGTGGATCGCAGCCGCGGCCGCAGCAGCTCTGGTGATCGCACTGCAAATACCGAAGGATCGCATCTCTCGCCCGCGTACCGTCGCCGCCGACGTCCTGCCCGGCGGGCAAGGCGTCGTGACCGGCTCGGTGATCTCGACCTTGCCCGAGAGCACCATGACTCTCAAGTGGCGGGAGCACGGCTCGCTGCGGTTGGCAGCATCCACACTGGTGCGCTTCGATTCCGTCGACGCGATCACTTTGCAGCGCGGCACGATCTATTTCTCCTCCGACGCCGGAGCGAAGCCGATCGTCGTGCGCACGAAGTTCGGAATCGTGCGCGACATCGGCACGCAATTCGAAGCCCGACTCGAACCGGCATCGCTGCGCATCCGCGTGCGCGAGGGCCGCATCGAACTGAATGGCAACGACGCCGAAGCCGGAACCGAGCTCACCGCCGGCGCTGACGGCGTGAAGAAGCGGAGCATTCCAGTCGCCGGCGCCGATTGGAATTGGGTCCTGGCGGCAGCACCACCGATGACGCTCGAGGGCAACGCACGCGAAGTGTTGGCCGCCATCGCGCGCGAAAAGGGTCTCAAGCTGATCTTCACCGATCGCGCGCTCGCCGATTCCGTGAACCGGATGTCGCTGCACAGCCGTACGCCTCTCACACCTGACGAAGCGCTCGTCGCCGCGACGACCGCGTCCAATCTGGCGTATCGCGTTTCCGGCGACACGCTGACGATCGAGCGAAGGCGGAGCCATTGAGGATTTTTCGTTTATTGTTGATGGGACTTTTCTTCCTCAACGCTACCTGGTCCGGCCGCCCGCTCGTCGACGCACTTCGCGAGCTCGAGCACCGCGGTCTCCATCTCATCTACAGCAGCGAAGTGATCCAGATGGAGATGACGGTGCGCAGCGAACCGCGCGCGACCGAGCCACGCGCGATCCTCGACGAGCTTCTGCGCGAGCAGCATCTCCACGCCGTAGACGGTCCGAAAGAAACGCTCGTGATCGTACGCGACACGCCGCACGCGGCAGAACTGCCCTCCGTTGCGATTCCGGTGGCGCTCGACCAAATCGTCGTCACCCCGAGTCACTACGGGATCCTCGGCGGTCAGCCGGAGCAGCGACAGTTTCTCAGCCGCGAAGAAGTCCGCGCGCTGCCACATTTCTCGGATGACGTCTACCGCGCGATCAATCGCATTCCGGGCGCGGCATCCACCGACGTCTCCGCGAATTTCAACATTCGCGGCGGCGAGCGCAATGAAGTCGAGGTGCTGTTAGACGGCGTTCCGATCTACGAGCCGTTCCACGTCAAGGACCTGATGGGCGTCTTCAGCACCATCGACGCTGAAGCCCTCGGCGGTGTCGACATTCTCACCGGAGGTTTTCCGGCGGAGTACGGCGGCCGCATGAGCGGCGTGATCGACATCGCCTCGCTGACTCCCACCGCACGGCGCACCGAGGTCGGGATCAGCCTGCTGAACTCGCGCTTGTTGAGCGCGGGCACTTTCAGCGACAACCGCGGCCAGTGGCTCTTCTCCTTCCGCCCTGGATATCTGCATCAGGTTCTGAAGATGATCGACAAGACTTCCGGACTCGATCCGTCGTACTACGACCTGCTCAGCAAAGTGCAATGGCAGCTGTCCGATTCGGCTGTCGTGTCACTGAACTTCTTCTCGTCGCAGGACCGCCTCCGGTTCGATGAATCCAGCGAGCACGCAGTCAGCCGCTCTCGCGATGATTATCTGTGGGTGAACGCGCGCACCGCGATCACGCCGCGCCTGTTTGCGCAGAACGTGATCTGGGCCGCCCGAATCCGCCGCTCCCGCGACGGCAATGCGGACGACCAGGGCGATCACATCGATCTGCACGACGATCGCTCTTTCGATTCTGCCGCGCTGAAAAATGACACGACCTTCGACTGGACTGCGCGTCAGTCCATCAAAGCCGGCTTCGATCTGCGACGCGTTCGCGCAGACTATGACTTCGAGGCTCACGCGATCGAGCAGCAGAGCATTCTGCATTTCGGCACGCCTAATATCGTCGACCGCCTCGTACGAGCGCATCCATCCGGCACTGACGTTTCTGCATATGTCGCCGATCGAATCACTGTCCGTCCCAATCTCATCGTCGAAGCAGGGTTGCGCGCCGATCGCCAGTCCTACACGCCCGACGGAACGCATTTCAGCCCGCGCTTCAACGTCGGCTGGTCGATCACGCCGTCGACGTCGCTGCGCGGGGCGTGGGGACGCTACATTCAGCCGCAAGGTATCGAAGAGCTCCAGGTCGAGGACGGAGTGCAGCAATTCTTTCCGGCGCAGCGCTCAACCCACGTTGTTGTCGGAGTCGACCACGTTTTCTCGCACGGCTGGTCGGCACGGGTGGAGGTATACGACAAGCGGATGTCGCATCTTCGCCCGCGATTCGAGAACCTTCTCGACAGTCTCGCGCTTTTTCCGGAAGCGCAAGCCGATCGGATCCGCATCGCGCCCGATCATGGCGTCGCGCGCGGCGCCGAGCTTCTCCTACGGAAAGAGAGCAATGGTCCATGGAGCGGCTGGATCAGCTACGCGCGTTCGTCGGTGCGCGACGACGTCGATGGTCGCATGGTCCCGCGGAGCTGGGATCAGCGCGACGCGGTCACGGCCAGCGTCAACTACGGACACGCCGACCGCTGGAACATCAGCCTCGCCGGTATCTTTCACAGCGGCTGGCCGACCACCAGCATCAGCCCCTATCTCGTTCCGGTCGGGGGCGGCAACTACGATCTGAAAATCAACACCGGTCCCCTGAACGACGACCGGCTGCCTGGGTACGCTCGAATCGATCTGCGCGCCAGCCGCAGCGTTCCGATCGCATCCGGACGTCTCAGCTTTTTCGTGGAAGCGATCAATCTTTTCAACCACGCCAACGTCTCGCGAGTGGCCGGCTTCAATATCACTGCCGACCGCAACTTGACCCTCACGACAACGCGTCTGACGGAATCCATCGTTCCGCTGGTTCCGTCGTTTGGCATTACATGGCAATTCTGAATATGCGCAAAAAAATCATCGCCGTCATCATCACCATTGCAGCTCTGCTTCTTCTGACATCGGCGCGCCAGCGCGCGGTGCCGCATCCAACGACGACGTTCAGCGGCAATATCGTCCGAATCTTTCAGCAGAACTGCCAGTCATGTCATCACCCCGGCGGAATCGCTCCATTTTCACTGATGACATACGGTGATGCGTTTCCGTGGGTCGAACAGATTAAGTTCATGACGAAGATGCGGCTGATGCCGCCGTGGAAAGCGGCGCCGGGATGCGGAGAGTTCGTGGCGGAGCGCCGGCTGGCGCAGTCGGACATCGACACGATCGCGTCGTGGGTCGATGCCGGCGCGCCGGAAGGCGATCGCAATCTGATGCCCGTCCCCCTCCAATTCGACGAGCGCTGGTCCCTGGGACAGCCCGACATGGTGCTGTCGATGTCGAAGAGTTTCACGCCGCCGGTCAATCGCGACGAGTACCGCTGCTTCTCGCTGCCCGCGACGAATGGCGTCGAGAAGTGGATCTCGACCATTGATTTTCGACCGGGCGATCCGACGACCGTGCATCACATCGTCGTGTTCCTCGACACGAAGGGCGTCAGCGCGTCGATGGATCGCGACGGCAACGGCTTCCAATGTTTCGGCGGCGCGGTCTTCGATGGCGTCGATCTGATCGGCGCGTGGTC
>DATBSF010000463.1:0-4003 GCA_036559905.1 Thermoanaerobaculia bacterium
TCGGAATTCTCGCCTCGCTCGATGAGGAAATCGATCGCGGCGCAATGGTCTTCTACAAAAAGCCAGTCGCGAATGTTCTTGCCATCGCCGTACAGCGGAAGCGGGAGATCGTCGATCGCATTCGTGACGAATAGCGGTATCAGTTTTTCGGGATACTGCCACGGTCCGAAATTGTTAGACGCGCGCGTGATGATCACCGGCAAACCGTATGTCTGCGCGTAGGCGTATGCCATGCGATCGCCGCCGGCCTTTGACGCCGAATACGGATTGCGCGGACTGAGCGGATCGTTCTCGTTGAACGAGCCGCGATCGATCGAGCCGTAGACCTCGTCAGTCGAGATCTGAATGAAGCGCTTCAGTTTCGGCGCGTGCTTGCGAGCTTCTTCGAGCAGCACCAGCACGCCGTGGACATCGGTCTCGATGAATGAGCCGGCTTCCATGAGCGAGCGATCGACATGCGTCTCGGCCGCGAAATTGACGACGACATCGACACCGCTGCCGTACGCTTCCGCGACATCCGCCGGTTTCGTGATATCGCCATGAATGAATCGATAGTTCTTGTTTCCTTCGAACTCGGCGAGGTTCTCGCGGATGCCTGCGTACGTCAGCTTGTCGAGGTTGATGACCTGCGCGTCCTCTCCATATTTGTTGAAGAGGAAGCGGATGAAATTCGATCCGATGAAGCCGGCCCCGCCGGTGACCAGGTAACGCATTTGTCGCGCAGTCTAACGTGACTTCGTGGCCAGGATCGTAACGATCTTGTGCTTCAGGTTGGTATTCGTGACGTTCTCCAACGCGCGCTGCAGGAGAGCTTCCCCTTCGGGCTTTCTCCCGGACTCGATGAGGTTCATTCCGCGAACGTAATCGCCGAGAGTGAGATTGTCCTTCGCCTCCGTCAGAAATCGTTCGACGCTCGAGGGCCCAATCACGCGATCGATGATCGAAGCGCTCGCCTTTTCTTGACCGGCAATCCGGTAGAGCAGCACGAGATCGGCGGCAACGTCGAGCCGTGCCGGAGCAATCTGGAAGCTCTTCTCCGAAGCCTTGATACCCTCCGCAGGCTTCTCGCCGAGGAAAGTGTAGGTGGCGCCCAGGATGGCGTAGCCGTTGGGGTCATCGGGCGCGAGTTGAATCGCGCGCGACGCGAGCTCGCGGACGCTCGCGATCGCGGCCGGCGCAATGCGCTCCCCTTCACGAGCTTTCTTCTGCAAGTCGACGATGAGGCGGTTGCCGTACCACACGAATGGGCGATAGTCGCTTCCCGCCGCTTCAATCGAGCGTTTGTACAGCTTCTCCGCCTCTTCTGGCTGACCGGCGCTGAATTGGATGTCCGCAAGATCGGCCAGGGCGATCGCATTGCGAGGATTCGCCGCAATCGCTTCCTTGAGGAAGATCGCTCCATCCTGCCGGGCGTCGGTATGCGTCAGGAGGTCGCCAAGCGACGCGAGAACTTCATCACGCGGTATCTCCTTGGGTTGAGGGATCTCGCGCGTTCCGGTTTCCGAGAGCGTGTACGCGACGGCGTTATACCGACCGCGCTGCAGGTAAGTGTTCACCTCGGCTTGCATGTCTTTCATGCTCACGCCGAACGCTTTCTCGAAGGACTCGGCGAGCGGGTGGCCTTCATACACGAGCGACAAAAACGGTCCAAGGCCCGCGCCCCGCTTCGGATTCCCAATCAGCAGATAGTGGGCAAGCAACCACGATTCGCCGTAGAACTGCTCAACTCTCAGATCCGCAGGCGGAAGTTTCAGCGGCTCAAAGGCAAAGAGCTCCGGCAGAGGCATGAGGCCATGCTCCTGCAGGAAAGTGAGATGGATTTTGTTCGGCAATCCGAGACGCACCGACCGCGCGCCTCCGACCGGGGAGAATGTCGCATAAAACTCAGCGAGCCCCTCGTCGAGCCACAACGGAATCCCGACCACCGTGTTCCGGATGAAGTAGTGCGTGAACTCGTGGTAGACGACATCATCAATCGCGACGTCCGCCTGAATCAGGATGCGATTCGAATCCGGCAGCGAAAAGAAGATTCCCCTGACGCTCTCACGGTTCTTTCCTACGATCGCCACGCGATACGGGTCAAACGAAGCCTCATTGCGAAAGGCGTAAACATAAGTTGGTATCGGCGAGCGCGTTTCGAGTTTCGACACTTCCATCAGGGTCTGACGGAGGCGTAACAGGTTTTCCGCGACGCCGCGCGCGGCTCGATCACTCGCATTGCTGAGAATCACGAGATTGCCGATTTCAGTCCTGGTCCAACGTTCGTTCGTCGGAGGGCTGATCGCCAGCAGGACGGGTAAGACGAGTGCTTGCGCGGATCTCACAATCGCGCGTGAGTTTACCTACAATTCCACAGCCATGAAGTTACTGATCCTCGGCGCCACCGGTCCGACGGGACATCAACTCGTCAGCCGGGCACTGGAAGCCGGCCACTCCGTCGCCGCACTCGTTCGCGACCCCCGCAAGGTAACGGAGACGATCGAAGTCATCGAAGGCGATGCGACCAACGCGAGCGCCGTCGCCGGTGCCGCGCGCGGCCGCGATGCGATCGTGAGCGCGCTGGGCACTTCGAAATCGCTCAAGGGCGGGATCATGATGCGCGCGGTCCCGGTCCTTCTTCCTGCCATGCAGCAAAACGGCGTGAAGCGATTGATTTTCCAGTCGTCGTTCGGAGTCGCGGAGTCGTTCGATGAGGCGACTGCCATCCAGAAATTCTTTTTTCGAACGCTTTTGCGCAGCATTTACGCAGACAAGGCAAAAGCGGACGCGATGATCGAGGCGTCGCCGCTGGAGTGGACGATCGTGCGCCCGGTGCGGCTGACGAACGGTCCGCGCACCGGCAAGTACCACGTCAGCGAGCGGTTCGACGCGCGCGGTCCCAAGAGCGTGAGCCGCGCCGACGTCGCCGATTTCATGATCGGCGAGCTGACCGAACGAAAGTGGATCCGAAAAATCGCGGTCATCGCGTGACGTACTGGGACCACATTCACCATCACGTCGACTACGACCAGATCTGGATGGCGCATCCGCTGATCCGGGCCGCGATCAATCAGCGCGTGAGCGGCGATCCGAACATCTGGCCCATCCGGTCCCTCGCCCGCCGCCTCGGCAAAACCATCGGACCGTGCCTGAGCATCGGCTGCGGCCTCGGCGGCCTGGAACGTTCACTGGTCGAGGAGCGCATTTCGAGCGACATCACCGGCATCGACGTCAGCGAGACGGCGCTCGCCGAGGCGCGCAAGGCGGCCGGCGACATGCCGATTCGGTACGCCGCCGCCGACGCGCGCGAATTTCTGCGCGGCAGCACATTCGACGCGATCTTTTTTCATCAGTCGATGCATCACTTCGATCGCCTCGATGAATTGATGGACCTCGTCGCGCGCGCGCTCAAACCCGGCGGCTTTCTCTGGTACGACGAGTACATCGGCCCGTCGCGAACCGAATGGAACGTGTGGAAGCTGCTGCCGGCGAACCTCGCCTACTACCGATTGCCATCGTCGATGCGCCGGCCGCACCTGATTCGCGCGCCGATCAATCGCGAAGATCCGACCGAGGCGATTGCGTCCAGCTCGATCATTCCGGCGACGGAGCGGCGATTTCGAATCGTCGATCGCCGCGACTACGGCGGCGGCCTGCTCGCGATCCTCTATCCGAATTTGCGAACGAGGCCCGACGATTGGATTTCGCGCCTGATCGAGTGGGACGCGCGGCAGCCGAGTTTCTACACGGTGGTCATGGCCGAAGTGCAAGAAAGTGCGAGTGCCGCGCACCGCCTGATTTCATGATGGAGTCTATGCGATCGATCTCGACGTTCTTTGCACTGTCCTTGCTCGCGGCAGGCACCATAGCTTCAGATCTGCCTCCTGCAACGCGAGGCGCGATGATCGCAACGCTCGGCGCGGCGCATCCGAATCCATCGATGGGCGACGAAGCGCGCACGTTCGATCGACTCGTCGGCACCTGGGATTGCGACTTCAGTTTCCGTTCTACCGATGGCGCCTTT
>DATBSF010000464.1:0-37335 GCA_036559905.1 Thermoanaerobaculia bacterium
TTGCCGAATCATGATCCCTACGCTGCGCTGCGATATCCGAACTTTCGAAGACTGATTCTCGCGTACAGCACCACGACGGTCGCGCGCGAAGCGCAGATCGTGGTGGTCGGCTGGCAGGTTTACGCAGTCACGAACGATCCGCTCTCGCTCGGCCTCATCGGGTTGTCGGAGGCGTTGCCGTTCATCGCGGTAGCGTTGTACGCGGGACATATCGCCGATCGACTCAACCGGCGCGCGATTGCGATCATCGGCACGATCGGAATCGCGTTGTCGGTCGTCGCGCTGCTCGCGTTCACTCTGATGCCTAACGTTCTCGCGGCGCATCGCGTGTGGCCGATCTACGCCGTGATCTTTGCGAGCGGCATCGCGCGCAGCTTCACGCGTCCGGCAGTGAGCGCGCTGTCGGCGGAGCTGATCCCTCGCGAGATTTACCCGAGCGCCGTCGCATGGCGTTCGACCACGTGGCAGTTCTCCGCCATCCTCGGGCCGGCGATCGGAGGTCTGCTGTATGGATTCGTCGGACCGGCGTGGTCGTACGCGGTGATGCTGATCCTGACCGTCGGTTCCATCGCCGCATTTGCTTTGATCACGCACGAATCGAAACCGGTTGCAGCAGACGTCGGCGTCGGCGAGAGCTTGAAGATGGGACTGCGATTTCTATGGCGCCAGCCGGTTCTTTTGTCGGCGATGACGCTCGACCTGTTCTCGGTTCTCTTCGGAGGCGCGACCGCGCTGCTGCCAATCTTCGCAAAGATTCTGCGCGTGGGACCGGAAGGTCTCGGCGTGCTGCGCGCGGCGCCGGCGATCGGATCGCTCATCATCGGGATCTACATCGCGCATCGCCCGCCGTTTCGTCGCGCGGGCGTGACACTTTTCACAACCGTGGCGGTCTTCGGGCTCTGCATGATCGGGTTCGCGCTCTCGCGCAATTTCTGGTTGTCATTCGCGCTGCTGACGCTGAGCGGTGTTGCCGACAACATCAGCGTGCTCATTCGCGGAACGCTGCTGCAGACACTGACGCCCACGGAGCTTCTCGGCCGCGTCTCGGCCGTCAATCAGATTTTCATCGGATCGTCGAATGAGATCGGCGCGTTCGAATCGGGCGTCGCCGCGCGACTTCTCGGGACCGTTCCATCCGTGATTTTCGGCGGTGTGATGACGCTGGTTGTGGTCGCGGCGGTCGCAAGCGTCTCGAAGCCGCTGCGCCGCATGCGTGAAATCCACAGCGTGTAGATTTACTTGACCATCGCGTTACTCTCACTTCGTGCGCGCAATGATCCTGCGTCGGCAGCGCGAGCCACTGGAGCTCACCAACGTTCCGATTCCACAACCGAAGAACGGCCAGGTTCTCATTCGTATCAAAGCATGTGCTGTCTGCAGAACCGACCTTCATATCGTGGACGGCGAGCTCGAGGATCCAAAGCTGCCGCTGATCATCGGACACCAGATCGCCGGCGTGATCGAGAAGACCGAAGAGCGCGTCGGCGTGCCATGGCTCGGGTGGACGGATGAAACCTGCCGCTACTGCGTGAGCGGCCGCGAAAACCTCTGCGATCATGCGCGCTTTACGGGATACACGATCGATGGCGGATACGCGGAGTACTGCATCGCCGACCGGCGCTATTGCCATCCGTTGCCGGACGACTACACATTTGAAGAGGCCGCGCCTCTACTCTGCGGAGGATTGATCGGCTTTCGCGCGCTGCGCCTGGCCGGCGATGCGCGACGGATCGGATTCTACGGATTCGGATCGTCCGCGCAGATGCTGGCGCAAATCGCGCGGGCGGAAGGGCGGGAGGTGTACGCATTCACGCGCGACGGCGACAAATCCGCACAAGAATTTGCACGGAAGATGGGGGCGGGCTGGGCGGGCGGGTCGGGGGAGGCGCCACCGGAAAAGCTCGACGCCGCAATCATCTTCGCGCCCGTCGGCGCGCTGGTCGTCACCGCGTTGCGCAACATCGTCAAGGGAGGCGTCGTCGTCTGCGCCGGTATCCACATGAGCGACATCCCGTCGTTTCCATATGAGTTGTTATGGGAAGAGCGATCCATTCGATCGGTTGCGAACCTCACGCGGCGCGACGGCGAAGAATTCTTCGCGATCGCTCGCAAGAACAAGATCGTTACGCAGCGCAAGGTCTTTCCGCTCGATCAGGCGAACGAGGCATTGAATGCTCTACGGGCGGGAGAGATCGTCGGCACGGCGGTGGTCAAGCCGTGAAGGGTCGCGGGGCGTCGTGGAATCCGCAGAATCGATTCGAGAAGCTGGCGTACGTCCGCGATGACGAAGCGGAGCTCGATGAAAACGCGCCGCGGACTTTTTATCTGCGCGATCCGATCCGCACCGTCATCACGCACAACGACAGTCCGGACGTCGGCTTCAGCTCCAGCATCAATCCGTATCGCGGCTGCGAGCACGGCTGCATCTACTGCTTTGCCCGCCCGACCCACGAATACCTCGGCTTCTCCGCTGGTCTCGATTTCGAAACGAAAATCGTCGTGAAGGAAGACGCGCCGGAGCTGCTGCGCGAGGAGCTGATGGCTTCGAAGTGGAAGCCCGATGTGATCGCGATCAGCGGCGTGACCGATCCCTATCAACCGATTGAGCGCAAGCTGCAAATCACGCGGCGATGCCTGCAGGTGCTGGCTGAATTTCGAAATCCGGTCGCGATCATCACGAAGAATCATCTCGTGACGCGCGACATCGATGTTCTCTCCGAGCTCGCGAAGTACCACGCGATCTCGGTCGCCGTTTCTGTGACGACGCTGGACGCGGAGCTGGCGCGCATCATGGAGCCGCGGACGACGACGCCCGAGCTGCGGCTCGATGCGATCCGGCAGCTCTCCGCCGCCGGGATCCCGACCGCAGTGATGTGCGCGCCCGTCATTCCAGCGATCACAGACTCTGAGATGCCTGCCATCCTCACCGCTGCGCGCGATGCCGGCGCAATCTCGGCGGGCTTCGTCGTCTTGCGGCTTCCGTGGGCGGTCGCTCCACTTTTCGAGCGCTGGCTCGAGGAACATTTTCCAGATCGCAAGGACAAGGTTCTGAATCGCATTCGCGATCTTCGCGACGGAAAACTCTACGACTCGAGGTGGAAGGTTCGCGGACGCGGCGAGGGCATCTTCGCGGAACAGATCGCAGCCATCTTCGAGGTGACCTGCCGCAAGCTGCACTTGAACGAGCGATCGTACGAGCTCTCCACGGAACATTTCCATCGCCCGACCCCACAGCAATCGTTGTGGTAGCGTCGCGTCATGGACGCCAAGAAGATTTTCGAAGGGAAGAAGGTCGTCGTTCGCGAGCGGAAGGAGTGGGAGTTCGTCGAACGCAAGAAGGCGAAGGAAGCGGTCGCGATCCTCGCGCTGACGGACGATGGAGAGCTCATCCTCACGGAACAATATCGCGCGCCTGTCGATGCTCGCGTCATCGATCTGCCCGCCGGATTGATCGAGCAGTACGAAGCCGAGGAGACGGCGTGGCGCGAGCTGGAGGAGGAGACCGGCTTCACGTGCGATGAAGTCGTTCTGCTCGCAAGCTCTCCGACGTCGCCCGGGATCACCTCCGAAATCGTGCACTTCTATCGCGCGAAGGGAGTGCGTCGCGTAGGGAAGGGCGGCGGGGTGGGAGGGGAAGACATCGACGTGCATCTGGTGCGGCTCGCGGATATGCCGAGCTGGCTGGAGTCGCAGAAGAGCCTGATTGACGCCAAGATCTGGGCGGGCCTATACTTTGCGTCGCAAAGTACTTGACAGATAGGAGGCAAAATGCGATTCGCCCTCTGCGCCGCTCTTCTCATCGGATGCCCGCACGCGGAATTTGCTCCGCTCGCCGACGCCGCTCGGGCCGGAGACGTTGCCACCATCCGTAACCTCATCCACCAGGGTGCGGATCCCAATCAGCCGGGCGGCGGCAACAATTGGACTCCTCTTCTCCATGCGATCCACAAAGCGCAGATCAAGTCCGTCGATGCGCTTCTCGATGGCGGCGCCGATCCCAACAAGGTCGCCGGCGACGGCTTCACACCATTGATGATGGCCGCCGGCTACGGCTACACCGACATCGTCGAGCTCCTGCTCCGCCGCGGAGCGAATCCGCACATCGCGGGTGCCGGCGGAGTTCGCCCGCTCGATCTCGCTGCTGCCGGAGTCGCCGACATCGATCGCTTCACGCTCTTCCAATGTCATGAGGACACGATCGCCGCGCTTCGGGCAGCCGATCCCTCGCTCTCGTTGAATCCGCGCGCGCTGATGTGGGCGCGTGCGAAGCGGTGCCGCGTCTGACCGGTCTGGAGTGCGGCGGCTTGCCGCCGCTCTTGCGCCGGCAGCTTGCTGCCGGGCGGTCGCGGCAAGCCGCGGCCAGAAGAGCGGTGCCAGGGCACCGCACTCCAGATCACACGCGCAAAACAATCTTCCCGAAGTGATCGCCGGCCATCTCGCGATGCGCCTCCGCCGCCTGTTCCAGCGGAAAGACGCGATGGATGACCGGCTTGATCCGGCCGGAATTCAGCTCGTCGCCGAACCTCGCGAGGAAGGCGGCAACGATCGCCGCCTTCTCCACATTCGGCCGCGCGCGAAGCGTCGAGCCGATGATCTGCTGCCGCTTGCCGAGAATTGAACCAACGTCGATCTCGACTTTTCCTGGACCGCCCATCGATCCGATGATCACCACGCGCCCGCCAATCGCCAGCGCCTGGAGATCGCGCGGAAGATATCGCGCGCCGATGTGATCGAGGATCACGTTCGCTCCGCGCGCGCGCTCGGCAAAGTCTTCGGTCTTGTAGTTGATGGCATCGTCGGCGCCGTGCTGGATGCACCGCCGCTTCTTCTCATCCGAGCCGACGGTGACGATCACGCGAAGACCGGCGAGTTTTCCGAGCGTGATGGCCGCCGTTCCGACGCCGCTTCCGCCGCCGTGCACGAGAAGCGTTTCGCCGCGTTTGGCGCGTGCGAGATCGAAGATGTTGAGAAACGCGGTCAGAAAGACTTCCGGCACCGCGCCCGCTTCATCAAATGAAAGCGCCTGCGGAATTCGCATCACCGATCCCGCATCAACCACGGCCTCCTCGGCATAGCCACCGCCGGGAAGCAGAGCCATCACGCGATCGCCAGTTCGCCAGCCACTGACACCTCGCGCGATCTCCGCGACCTCCCCGGAACATTCCATTCCGAGAATCGTCGACGCGCCGGGAGGCGGCGGATAGTGTCCTTCGCGCTGCAGAAGATCGGCGCGGTTGATGCCGGCGGCATGCACGCGAATGCGAATCGCGCCGTCTACAAGTGGTGGAGTTGGCGCTTCTCCGACGCGTAGAACACTCTCGTCGCCGAACCGATCGAAGAGAATGGCGCGCATTTCGTGGCGTAGTGTATCGTCCGTGTCGTTCTTGGTTCGTCGTTCTTGGTTCTTGGTTGTGACCAAGAACTCAACCAAGAACCAAGAACCAAGAACCTATGCCCGAAGCCATCTCCTGTCGCGACCTCAAGAAGTACTACGCCGATGTGAAAGCGGTCGATGGACTCGACCTCGCCGTCGGCAACGGCGAATGCTTTGGGCTCCTCGGCCCCAACGGCGCGGGGAAGACGACGACGATCGAGATTCTCGAAGGCCTCACCGTCCCCGACGGCGGTGACGTCGAAGTCCTCGGCCTCACATGGAAGCGGAACGAGCGCGAGCTGCGTGAGCGCATCGGCATCTCACTTCAGGAAACGCAGCTGCACGAAAAGCTGACGGTCTACGAGACGGTCCGGCTGTTTCGATCGTTCTATCGCTCGGGCCCCGATCCCGATGATTTGTTGCGAGATCTCTCGCTCGACGAAAAACGCAATGCGCGCGTCGGCAAATTGTCGGGCGGACAGAAGCAGCGGCTGGCCGCCGCGTGCGCGCTGGTCGGCGATCCCGACATTCTTTTTCTCGACGAGCCGACGACCGGCCTCGATCCGCAGAGCCGTCTCGAGCTTTGGGAAGTCGTCGCGAGGTTTCGCGCAAAAGGTGGAACGGTCTTGCTCACAACGCACTACATGGAAGAAGCGGAGCGGCTGTGCGATCGCGTTGCGATCGTCGATCACGGTCATCTCATCGCGCTCGGTACGCCGAAGGAACTGATCGCGAAGCTCGAGGCGCCTAACATCATCGAATTCACGACTGATCCCCCGCTGCCTCCGGAGACATTTCAGGTCATTCCCGGATGTCACGGATGCAATCCGCGCGGCGGCGCGTGGCAATTGACCGTCGAGTCGCTCGCCGAAGCGGTGCCGCAACTTCTCGCCGTCGTTGAGAAGTCCGGAGCGAAACTCGTGACGCTGAGCACGCACGCCGCGACGCTCGAAGATCTCTTCGTATCGCTGACCGGACGGGAGCTGCGGGATGCCTAGCAAGATCCGTCCGGCGATCATCGAGCTCACCAGCGTGCGGACGAAAGAGTTCGTTCGCGAGACCGAGGCGATTTTCTGGGTCTTCGGGTTTCCGTTGATCCTCGCCCTGGCCCTCGGATTCGCATTTCGCGAGAAGGCGCCCGATCGCATTCCGATCGCCGTGCTTTCGCAAAAAGATTTTGCGGCCTTGCAGAAGTCGCCGGCGCTCTCGCCTCGACTCATGAATGCAACCGACGCGCACGATGCGCTGCGCCACGGAAAAGTCTCGCTCTTGATCGACAGCTCGCATTCGCTGACCTATCGCTACGATCCCACCAGCCCAGACGGCCGCACCGCACGCCGTGAAGCGGATGATGCGCTGCAGGCCGCCGCCGGGCGCCGCGACGTGGTGCCCGCGAAAGATGAATTCGTGCACGAGCAAGGCGCGCGCTACATCGACTTCCTCATTCCGGGCCTGCTCGGAATGAACCTGATGGGCACCGGCATGTGGGGAATGGGATTCACGATCGCGAATGCGCGAATGAAAAAGCTGCTGAAGCGTCTGATCGCGACGCCGATGCGCAAGAGTCAGTACGTGATGTCGCAGTTTTTATCGCGGCTGCTCTTCCTGATCGTCGAAGTCATCGTGCTGGTAGCGTTCGGATGGATCGTATTCGGCGTGCGCGTCAACGGATCGATCGCCGTGCTCGCACTTCTCTGCATCGTCGGCGGCTACGCCTTCTCCGGCCTCGGACTCCTGACGGCATCGCGCGCGCGAACGCTGGAAGGAGTGAGCGGCCTGATGAACCTCATCATGATGCCGATGTGGCTCTGCTCCGGCGTTTTCTTTTCTTACGAGCGCTTCCCGAATTCCGTGAAGCCGTTCATCCGCGCGCTTCCGCTCACTATGCTGAACGACGCACTGCGCGCCGTGATGAACGACGCCGCGCCGCTGACGAAGGTGATGCCCCAGCTCGCGTTTCTCGCGGTCTGGGGCATCGTCACGTTCGCTGTCGGATTGAAGATCTTCCGCTGGCAGTAATCAGAAGCGGAAGAACACGCCGAGGTTCGTCTCGCCTTGATACAGATCGTGGTTGTAGTTGTACGAGCACGCACGGCAGTTGTTGTCGTACTTGCTCATCGATGTGAAGTAACCGCGTTCCTCGAGACGGATACCGAGGTTGCGGCCGAGGGGCACTTTGACTCCGATGCCGGCGTTGGCGGCGAATCGCGTGTCCGAGGATGCGCCGTTCACTTTCGGATCGAGGTTCGCGATGCCTGCACCCACGACGAAGTACGGCGTCGCCTGGCGGCTGACCGCGAACGGAATCACGAGCCCGCCCTGGAAGTATGTGATGTCGAATCCGCCGAGTCGGTCATTTGGCGCGAAAAGGCCGCCGCCGTTCGTGAAGTGCGTGTTCTGACGATCGAACAGCAGCTCGACCTTCATTCCATTCATGACGGGGATGGCGAAGTTCGCACCGAAGTTGCCGGCGCTCTCAACGTCCACGTTGCGGTTGAACAGTTTCGATTGGTCGGCGTAGAGCGTTCCGCCGTAGCGATACCCGACAAACGGCATCAGCTCGAAATAGTTGTCGGCGGTGCTGCGGCCGTAGCGGCTCGGCCGGTTACGCCATGGTTCGTCCTGTGCCAGAAGCGATGAGGCAGGAATCAGAAGAATTGCAACGACTAGAAGCAGCTTTCGCATAAGAGATCTCCCTCGAATTTGCCGTCCGTCCTGCAGGAACGACGCCGGGCAGATCCGCTATTCTGCCGGTACAGTTTTGTCACCGCAGATGGGCCGCGTCCGCCGCGCAGGACAGCGTGGAACGGGAAGTGGACAACCCACATAGAATCGCGCCGTGAAAATTGCGACCTGGAATGTCAACGGCATCCGCTCCCGGGAAGCGCAGTTCCTGGAGTGGGTCGGCCGCGAGCAGCCCGATGTCGTCTGTCTGCAGGAGCTCAAGGCGTCGCTGGCGCAGGTCCCGGCGTCGATCTGCAACCTGAACGGCTACTGGTGTTACTGGCACGGCGCGGGCGCTTACTCGGGTGTCGGACTGCACCTGCGGCGCGAGACATTCGGCGACGAGCCGAAGTTCACGCATCCCGAATTCGACAGCGAGACGCGCATCGTCCAGGTGCAGGCCGGCGACACCGTCTACGCATCGGTCTACGTTCCGAACGGCGGCAAGGACTACGACGCGAAACTCGCGTTCATGCGATCGCTGATCGACTACGCGCGATCAATGCGCGACGGCGGAACGCAGCTCGTGCTGTGCGGCGACATGAACATCGCGCGCACGGACATGGATGTGCATCCGAAAGAGCGCAAGCCGAACATCATCGGACAGCGCCCCGAAGAACGCGAGCTACTCGAATCGCTCTTGTCGCAGGGCCTCGTCGACGTCGCGCGCAAGTTGTATCCGACCGACGAGAACTACTTCACGTGGTGGGCGCCGTGGAGAAATCTGCGCCAGCGCAACATCGGATGGCGGCTCGATTACGTCATCGCGAGCGCGCCGATTGCCGAGCGCGCGACCGCTTGTCCGTCATTCCGTGAAATCGGGACGAGCGATCACGCGCCCGTGGTCGCGACGTTCGAGTAGCTACTCGAGGACAACCAGCACGACGCGCCGGTTCTGCGCGCGTCCGGCCCTGGTCTTGTTAGGCGCAACGGGAAGCGTGTCGCCATACGAGATCGTCGACATGCGATTCAGTGGAACGCTGTCCTGACGCGACAGGTAGCGGCGCACGGTGTCCGCGCGATGCTGCCCGAGGTCGTCGTTGTACTTCGCGCCGCCGGTGTCGTCGGTGTGACCCTGAATCTCGATGAAGTATTGCTCGTTGAGCGCCTTCACCTTGTTCGCGAAGTCGTCGAGAGCCGTCTGCGAGTCTTTGTTCAAGTCGTACGAATCCGTCTTGAAGCGCACGCGGTCTTCGGTGAACGTCTGCTGGAAGACCACTTTGCCCTTCGCGAGCACGCCGGCTTCCTGGGCGCGCTTGAGCGCATCCTGCGCTTCCTTGCTCAGCTCCTCGACGCGGACGTTCGTCTGCGCGAGGTTCGCATCGGTCGCCTTCTGCTTGTTCTGCAGATCCTCGATCTGTCCTTCGACGGACTCGATCTTCTTGTTGGTCTGCGCCTGTGCTTCAGCGATCTTCTGATCGACGTTGCTCGATGTCGCGCACGCGGAGAGCGCGGCGCCGATAACGGCGAGGCTCAAAAACCTGAATCCATTCTTCATCTAACTTCTTTCCTTTCTCGATTGAGTGCAACCTGGGGAGGCTCGGTACCAAAGTAGCCGGCCCGCACGCGCACGCTGTGAACGCGCCCGGCAAGCCGGAGTGAAATGTGGCGATACTTTATCGCACCCTGTCCCGTTGGCGTGAAACCGATCAGGTACTGGGCGCGAAGATCCTTCTCAATGCGCGAGACGGCCAGCGCAATTTCCTGCGGCTGATTTCCGAGGTGAAGTTTGCCGCCGGTGAGGGTCGCGACAGCGTCGAGCAGATCGAGATCCGACAACTCTTCCGCCGATTTCGCTTTTGACTTCTGCTCTCGCGGATCGCGGATGCCGAGGGGGTAAATCGGGACGGCGACGCCCTGGAGCATGCGCGCGAGATCGGCGCGCGTCAGCTTCGATGCGTTGTCGATTCCATCGCTCAACAGGATGATCGCGCGGCTCGGATTTTTTCCGAGCCGGCTGCGCTCCGGCATCGTCGACAGCGCATCAAAAAATGCCGTCTTTCCGTAGGGAACCACATCCACAAGACCGTGCGTGATCTCTGCCGGGTTTTCCGTGAAGGGGACGACTTCACGCGCTTCCGACTCCGCGAACACGAAAAGCGAGAAATCGTCGCCGGGACGCCGATGCGCAACCAGCGCGCCGATGGCCGCGCGCGCCGAGTCCATTTTTCCAGCCAGCGCCATCGATCCGGAGGTGTCGAGCAGGATCGTGAACGACACCGGCGCGTTCTGCGATTTCTCGAACATGTCGCTCGACACCGATTTGCCATCGACCAGCAGCTTGACCTCGTTCTTGCGGAGATCGGTGAGAGGCAGTCCTTTGTCGCCGAGCACCGTGAACGGAATCATCACGTAGCCGACGGAGACGCTTTCCTCAACTTTCGGAACACCTTGGCCAAAGGCGAGCCCGGCCGTGAGGAGGATCAACCCACCCAGAAATCCACGCATCATGTTGTCGAGAACGCTTGCTCGCATTTGGCGATTTCAACTGCACGGCATGAGGCGTGCGATGATCACCCGCGAATGGATCACGCCGTCTCGCTCGTGCAGACTTATCTCCAGCTCAACGGCTACTTCACATCCGCCGAATACCCGATTATCGCGTCCGCCCGCCGCAACGGCGTGCGCACCATCACCGACATCGACATTTTGGCCTTTCGATTTCCAAGCGGCTTGCCAATCGGCGGCGATCCGCTGGGCAAGCGGGCCCCGCAAGGTCTCGACGTCAGTGAGCTCGACTCCGGGCTCGGCGTGCCGCCCGACGCCATCGACATGATCATCGGCGAAGTGAAAGAGGGCCGCGTCGGCATCAACATGGGAACGCGAGATCCCGAAGTTCTCAAAGTCGTGATCGGACGCCTCGGCGATGCGGGAAGTGAAATCGATCGCGTCGTCGGCGATCTTTTGAGCGATGGTGCCACGAAGCTGCCGAGCGGCGTCCACATGCGCATGGTCGCGTTTGGCGCATTTCCACCCGGCGCCCCCGTCCCTCCCTGCCGCATCATCAGCCTCGGACACGTTCTCGGATATCTCCAGGCTTACGTGCACCGCCACTGGAAAGTGTTGCGACATCTCCAATTCAAGGATCCCGCGCTAGGATTCCTCATGACAATTGAGAAGGCACGGCGCGGACACGCCGGCCGCCGCGGAGAAGAAGGCGTCGAGCTCGTGACGTCACGACAGCCGCTGCGACGCGCGTTTCCGCGCAATCGAGTGCCCGGACGGAGAAGCCGATGAAAACAACACCGACCTACGACGATGCAAATCTGATCCTGCGACTCTACGATCTGCGGCGCGAAGAAAAACTGCGCGCGGCGCGAAAGTGGATCGGATCGATGCCGGCGCTGACAACGCGCGACGAGTGGTTGAAGATCTGTCCGCCGGGAACTGAAGAGAACGCCTATTTCCGAATGGTGACGACGTATTGGGAGATGGCGGCATCGTTCGTCGTCAACGGCATCCTCAATCGGGAGCTTTTCTATCGCTCGAACAACCTGGAGCTGCTGGTGGTCTGGGAAAAAATCAGGCGGTTCGTTCCGGAGCAGCGCGCGTTCATCAAGGATCCGCTGCGCTACAAGCAAATTGAAGAAGTCGCCGGCGGTTTCATCGCATATCTGAACGAGAACGCACCGGGGTTTTTCGAGAATTGGGCGGCGGGACTTGCGCGGCCGGTTGCTGCGGCTGCTCGATGAAAATCATTTCACCACAGAGACACAAAGGACACAGAGACTCTCTGTGATCTCTGTGCCTCTGTGGTGAAACAGCTGTTGAAGAAGCGCTAGTCGGTGAGTTTCTTCATCAGATTGTTGACTTCGTTGTACAGTCGGCGAACTTGCGGTTCTACCGCGAGTAGATGCGGCGGCACGCGATAGCGTTCGTCGCGCAGCATGTCCAGCACCATGTCGCTCGCGAAGAGCATGTCAGCCAGCTTGTCAACGACCTGTTGTTGCAGCGGGAGTTGTCCCTCCTCGAAGATCGGCTCATCGAGAAAGGCAACGCTCTCGATGGCCTCTGCAAGATCCGTCTCCGTGAATTCCTCTGCTTTGTATCGCACCTGTATAGGAGTGATTTCCGTCATCAAGTCCCTACCCTCGATTTTGCAATTTCCCGAGACAAAACGTGCGCTGCGTCACACGAAACAGCGCGCGCGGCCTAACTGAAAGGACTCCGTTCATGAATCGTTTCCGCTCGTTCACCTGGATCTTGTTTGCAGCAACGCTGCCTCTGATCGCCGCCGAAAAGTCAAGCATTCCAACCACGGTGGAGCGTGGGATGAAACTCTTCAGCGCCGACGCGATGAAAGCGCACGACAAATTTCTTGCCAGCGATCTGCTCGAAGGGCGCGGGCCTGGCACGCGCGGCGACGAGCTGGCGCGTCAGTACATCGCGACGCAATTCGAGTCATACGGACTCGAACCCGCCGGCGACAACGGCACCTTCTTCCAGCGCGTTCCGCTCCTCGGCATCCGAATGGACGCCGCCAACACGAATCTTTCGTTCGTGAAGGAAGGCGGGCCGACAATCGGACCGCTGAAGCATCTCGACGAGTTCGTCGGCACCGATCAGACGCAGAGCCCGACGAGCACGATCAACTCAGAGCTGGTTTTCGTCGGACATGGCGACGTCGCTCCAGAATATCGATGGGACGACTACAAAGGCCTCGACGCACACGGCAAGACGCTGATCATGCTCGTGGACGATCCACCTGCGGGCGCGCAGGAGCCCGATCTCTTCAAAGGTAAAGCGCGCACGTACTACGGACGCTGGACTTACAAATATGAGATCGGAACTTCGAAGGGCGCCGACGGCGTGATCCTCATTCACACGAACGACGCAGCCGGATATCCGTGGTCGGTCGTTCGCAATTCATGGGGCAGCGAAACTTCGTATGTGAAACTCGCTCCAAACCAGCCGGCGCTGCACATCGCGGCGTGGATGACCGAGAAAGTCGCGAGCGATCTTTTCAAGGCCGCCGGCTACGACCTCGACACGCTGACGAAAGCGGCCGCGTCGCGAGATTTCAAACCCGTTCCACTCGGATTCAAGTTGACCGGCACGATCGCAAGCAAGATCCGTCCGTTCGAAACCGGCAACGTCGTCGCGAAAGTCACCGGAGGCGATCCGAAACTGCGCGACGAGGCGATCCTCTACTCCGCGCATCACGATCATCTCGGCATCGGACGACCCGATGATCGCGGCGATGCGATTTACAACGGCGCGATCGACAACGCATCCGGCTGCGCGCTGCTGCTCGAAATGGCGCGCGTGTGGGCAAACACCAAGCCGGCGCCGAAGCGCTCTGTTTACTTCGCGGCAGTTGCCGCCGAAGAACAAGGTCTTCTCGGATCCGCATACCTCGGACAGCATCCGCCGGTTCCTGCCGGACGCATCGCGCTGAATCTCAATTACGACGCGATTCCGGAGCTCGGCCGCGTGCGCGACGTCGTGATGAACGGCGCGGAGCGCACCACGTTTTTCCCAACCGCACAGCGCGTGACGAAAGCGATGGGCCTCACGATCTCTCCCGATCCGGAACCGGAACAAGGTCACTACTACCGCTCCGATCACTTCAGCCTCGGCAAAGTCGGCATTCCTGCATTCTCCGTCGAGGCGGGACAAGACGTCGTCGGAAAAGGAAAAGAGTGGGCCGCGAAAATGTCGAGCGACTACCGCGAGCATCGCTATCACCAGCCGAGCGACGAATACGATCCGACGTGGGATTGGTCGGAAGGCGTGCAGATGGCGCAGCTCGGATACTGGCTGGGGTGGGAGGCGGCTAACGCGGCATCGATGCCGAACTGGAAGCCCGGCGATGAGTTTCGCGGAGTGCGGGATCGAAGCCTGAAGTGAGCAGCAGCCATCCTCCGATCGTGACCCACGCGAGAAACGCGAAGTTGATCGCCGTCAGGCGCCAGAAGAATTTCTTATCGCGATTGGATTCGCGCACGTAGATTCGCCAACCGAGGAGATTGGCGAGCGAGGCGATGATCGTGCCGCATCCACCGGCACTGACTCCGTACAGAAGCTCGCGCCATCGATCAACCGCGATCGGCGAGAGAAGAATCGTCGCCGGCACGTTCGAGATGATCTGCGACAGGCCGATCGCCGTCAGAAAGAGATTCGAAGACTCGCGGTAGACATGCATCGTCCGCAAGCCCTCGACGACGATGAATGCGAAGAAGAACAGCGGAACGATCGAATAGTCGATCGCGAAGATTCTGCGGCGAAGAAAGATCGCGCCCGCGATGAGTGCTCCAATCGCGGCCGGCCAAGCATTGGTGATCCGCGCGATTTCCAACAGTACGAGACCAAAGCAGATCGCGCCGGCGATGGCGGCAGCTTTGTGTGGCGCAGGCACTTCTGCCTGCGCAATCACCATCGGTCGCGATCGTCCAAGCAGGAACAGCGCCGCGAGCAATCCCGCAATGCTCCACACTACAAACGGCAGCATCACGAAAACGAAATGTGCGGCCGACCATCCCGACTGGTGAAAGACAAACAGGTTCTGCGGATTGCCGAGCGGCGTGAGACATCCGATGAGATTCGACGCCACGATCTCGAGAATCACGGCGTCTTCGACATCGAAGTCTGAGAAGCGGCTCGCAATGATCGTAAACGGGATGATGATGAAGAGCGTGACATCGTTCGTCACGAGCGATGCGACCACGCCGCTCATCAGCACCAGCGCGAGCGAGAATCCGCGTGTCGTGCGGAAGCGAATCAACGTCGAGTCCACGGCCAGATCGAGATAGCCGGACGTGCGAAGAATCTCGATCGTCGTCAGCAGCGCGAACAGAACGAGAAGAAGATCGACATCGATTGCGCGCGCGGCGGCCTGAGGGGTCACGCGGCCGGTGAGGAGAAGGATGGCAGCGAGAACACCAGCTCCCAGCGTCAGCCAGTGGCGGCGCGTGAACCCCAACACGCTCCAAGTCTAATTGGAGGGGCGGCCGAGCGACCGCCTCTCCACGATGCTACCTACTGCTGCTGCGCAGCGACGCCGGGATCGGGCTGGGCTGGAATGAGGAACGAATCCGAAGATTGGTTGTCGGTTTCTGCGACATAGACGAAAACTCCCGCGCTGGCATCGAAGCTCACGGTCAGATTCGCCTGGTTCGCGAGATCGACACCCGGGAAATAACTCGCGAGACCGTTCTGCTGCTGCGAGAGGGCCTGGAGCGTGACAAGGTTCGATCCGAGGACTGTGCCGGCGGAGTCTCGTACTTCGAGGCGCACCGTCGCCGCAGCCTGGTTCGGATTGAAGGCTCCCAGATTGGCGCGGAATCCGGCCGTGCCCAGCGGAGCGTTGGAAACCTGCGGCATGACACCTCGGCGCAGCGCGCTGGCGCGGCTGAACGCCGGAACGAACTGACCGAAGCTTCCGTTCGTCGTGTTCACGAAGATGCGCGACGTCGCCACGATGTTCCCGACGCTCGAGACGCGAATCGCGCCGAGCGCATTTGTGTTGAGACCATTCGCGCCGGCGACATCGTTCAGGACTGCCGTGCCCCGCGCGGGGAGATTGACCGCCATGGAGTTCGTGGCGTTCGTGTTGGCCGTCGTTCCGGCGTTGAAGAATTCGACCAGCGCGGTCGTCGCGTCGGTAAACGACGGATTGAAGATGCGCAGGTCAGTCACAAACGTCTGGCCGGTGGCGCCGGTGACGTGGCCCGCGACGGGGATGTCGACTTCCTGCGCCGGTACGAGTTGCCCGCGGATCTCGCCGCTGCCAAAAGCGGTCGAGTGCACATTGACGTAGTAGCCGTTGGCTGTGCTGGCCGCGCCCAAAGCCGTGATATCAGCCGCGGTCAGAGCGCCAGCGGGCGTTAGCGTAATCGTTCCGTTCGTGCGTCCGTTCGGAATCTGCGTCGGACCGGTCGCGAAACTAATGATCACCCCGCCGGAAACCGACGAGCTGCCACGATGAATGTGCGACAGCGTTGGGCTCACGATTCCGCTGGTCGCTACTTCCCACGCCAGAAAGTTCGTATTCGGATCGAATGTCACCAGCGCGCTGCCGAAGGCGTTACTGGCCACGGGCGGGACTTCATTCGCGCCGCGCAACTGCGCCGCGTACATGATCGGACCACCGCTGTTGAATGCCAGCTGGCCCCGGATCGCTCCGCCCGGACATTGAACCGTGTGCACGTTTACGTAGAAGTTTCCGGGATTCTGCAGCATTCGCCCGACCACTCCCTGCGATGTCGCGTCACTCACCGAAAACGTGCCGGTCATCGTCCCATTCACGAACATTCCGCCGAGTCCGATCAGATTGATCACGACGTTACCGCTGGCACCCGCCGGCGCTTCATGAATGTGGAAGTTGTTGATCGGGCTGCCGAGGTTTGAAACGGTGATCGTCACGTTGATGTTCTGACGCGTCGAGTCGAACGTCACCGTGGCGTTCCCGAATCCCGATGTTGCGCAGGGCGCCGGAGTCTCCTGCGATCCGGTCATTACCGCTCCGAGTGTTTGCGCCGAGACGCTGCCGACGAAAAGCAAAGCAATTGCAAGGCTGACAAATACAGCACGTGGTCTCATAAACTCCTCCTCTGTTCGCGGGAGCATACTTCCGCTTTCACAAGTTATGGGATGCAAATTTTGGGTCACAACTGAATGATGTGATCTACATCACGTTTTCGGGCTTGCGCTCGTCATACAGCGCGGCGGCTGGGACGCGGGGCGGCCGCGGCGCGAATCGCCATCATGGCGGCGCCTTCGACCGGGTTTCGCTGCGGCGGACCGATATTCGCGCGCGGCGCTTTGGCCTTCACCGCCTCGCGCATCGGCGCGAGAATTGGCTCCCCTGCTCTGAACGCGCCGCCGACGTACGCGACCGGAAATTCGCGATCCATGATCTTCAATCGCTGCGCGACGGCGATGATGCACGCTCCGAGCTCCCGGCCGGAATCGCGAAGAATCGCGTTGGCGACTTCGTCTCCTGATTCGGCGGCCTCGATCACGAGCTTGCTGTAGCGCGCGATGTCATCGGCGTGCGTCGTCGTGGCGTAGACGAAGCGCGGGATCTCGGATGGGGCCAACTGATAGTCGCGGCCGATGATGTCGAGCATCTGCGTCGCAGGACCGCGGCCGTCGAACGCGCGAAGCACCGCGGTCAATCCGGCGCGCGCGATTCCGTACGCACTTCCTTCATCTCCGAGTATCGGCCCCCACCCGCCCGCCCGCGCTTCCTCGCCCGCTTCGCTGCGTCCGTATGCGACCGATCCTGTTCCTGCGATCACCACCACGCCCGCTCCGAAGCCGATCGCGCCGGTCAGCGCGATGCGCGCGTCGTTGTCGACCGTGAAGTTGCCGCGCGGAAAAAAAATATTGAGCGAGTCGACGATCTCCTGACGATGCGCCGGATGATCCGCGCCCGCGATGCCGCAGTATGCCCACACGATCTCGCGGCTCGCGACGTCGGCGTTGACGAGCGCCTTGTTGACCGCGCGTTCGATGTTGCGCGCGGCGGTCTCGATGCCGACGCGCAAATGATTGGATGGGCCCGCGACGCCATCGCCCAGCGGTTTCCCGGCGTCGTTCGTGACGAGCGCAGCCGTTTTCGACGCTCCGCCGTCAACGCCCAGAAAGTAAGTCATACACCGTCAGTTTAAGAGAGATCGGACCAGCATTTGCACTCAATCAACACATCGGAGGAGACGCAATGAGACGCAACTCTATTCTTACTTTCGCCGCCATGTCGCTCGTGCTGGCGGCCTCATTCCTGACCGCCGCGTGCAAGTCGTCCGGCATGGCGATGACGTCACGCGGCCAGCTTTTCAAGATCAACATCACTGCTCCGGATCGGCTTGCCGAAGGCGCAGAAGGCAACATCGATGTCGATCTCAGCAATCGCGGAGTGAACAACGTGCAGGACATCCTCGTCGACATCGAGATGCCGCCGCAGGTTTACGTGCTCGATCAGACGAGCGATCGCGGCATCACCACCGTTCACGATCCTGGCTCATCCGTCTACCACTTCACCCTCGGCAACCTTCAGCCTGGTGAAGATTCGCACATCCGCTTCAAAGTGCGGACTGCGTTTGGAACGCTGAGCGAGACCGGGCAGATCAGCGTGACGGCGTGGCAGAAAGACCTGCCGGGCGACAAGCTGTTCCGTAAGACGACCATCGGCTTGCAGCGATAAACTCTCTGGATGGAGATCGACCAGCGGCACAAAGGCGAGATTCATATCCCGCCTAAGCCGCGCGAGGCACTCGAAGATCGTCAGCTACTCGATCGCCCGGGACGCAGCGCAAGACTCCAGAGCGAATCGTGGCGCGTTTTGCGGATCACGAGCGAGTTCGTCGCAGGTTTCGATCACCTCGTGGACGTCTATCCGGCCGTGTCGATTTTCGGATCGGCACGGACGAAGCTGTCGAACGAGTATTACCAGTCCGCAGTTCAGACTGCCGAGCTTCTTGGCAAGGCGGGGTTCGCCGTCATCACTGGCGGCGGCCCCGGAATCATGGAAGCAGCCAACAAAGGAGCCCGTCTGGCGGGCGCGCTATCCGTCGGCTGCAACATCGAGCTGCCCTTCGAGCAGAAGGTGAACGAGTACGTCGATAAGGCGATGACGTTCCGCTACTTCTTCGTGCGCAAGACGATGTTCGTGAAGTATTCGGAAGCGTTCATCACGTTTCCGGGCGGCTTCGGCACGCTCGATGAGCTCTTCGGCGCGCTCACGCTGATCCAGACGAAGAAGATCACGAACTTTCCGGTGATCCTTTTCGGAAAAAAGTATTGGGGCGGGTTGATCAACTGGCTGCGCGATCACGTGCTGGCCGCGAACAACATCCACAAGTCGGACATCGATAGCGTCCACGTCACCGATGACCCGGAGTTCGTCCGCGACGTTGTCGTGAAATTTCACGATCGCGCCGTCAAGACCAACAAGAACGAAGACGAACCTACAAGCTGAGATCCGTTCACCACAGAGGCACAGAGAACACAGAGACTTTCTCCGTGACCTCTGTGTCTCTGTGGTGAAAAACAACCTACGAAATCGTCTCGGCTTCCTCTTCCGCCTCTTCAGTCTTGGGCATCTGCGTCTGCACAATCACCCAGCGCACTCGAAAACGCTCGGCGTCAACAACCTCAATCGATAAATCGCCGAGAGATGTGCGGTCGCCGGGGGCGACCTCGCGTCCAATCCTCGCCGCAACGTAGCCGCCGATCGTCTCCTCAGCCGGCTCACCGACATCGACTTTGAGGCGATCGGCGAGATCTTCGATCAGATAGTCGCCGCGGACGCGATAGCGGCCGTTGCCCAGCGGCTCGATCTCGGGGCGCTCGCGATCGAACTCATCCTGAATCTGCCCGAACAATTCTTCGGTAATGTTCTCGAGCGAGACGATTCCCGACGCGCCGCCGTATTCGTCCAGCACCACCGCCATGTGCGTCTTGTGTTCGATGAACTGCGACAGCAGCGCTTCGACGGTGCTGTTCTCCGGCACGAACAGGATGTCGCGCTTGAGCTCGACGAGCGAACGTCCCGGGCCGCGAAGTTGCGCGAGCAAGAGATCCTTCACATGCACGAGGCCGATCGTCTGATCGAGCGTTCCTTCGCACAGCGGATAGCGCGTGTGACGCGTCGTGCGGATGATTTCGAGGTTCTCGGCGATGGACTTCTTCGTCGACAAAACCGTGACGTCGGTGCGCGGCACCATGATCTGCCGCGCGGTCCGTTTCGAGAACTGAAAGACTCCCTCGATGATCTCGCGGTTTTCTTCGGAGAGGATTCCCGCTTTCTCGGAGCTCGACAGGATCAGCCGCAATTCCTCCTGGGAATGTGCTTCCTCCCCGGTCGCCGGGCGAATGCCGAGCACGCTCAGAACCGCGTTCGATGTCCCATTCAAGAACCAGATGACCGGAAACGTCACCAGGTAGAACCCGCGCAGAAAATGCGACAGCCATAACGCCGTGCCCAGAGATTTTCCGATAGCGATGTATTTGGGCCCCTGCTCTCCGAAGGTGATGTGCAGCCAGGTGATCGCGAGAAACGCGAGTGTCGCGGAGATCGAGTGCGCGACGGCATTGCTCCACACACCAAACATCACCAACGACGGCTCGATCAGTCGTGCGAACACCGGCTCGCCGATCCATCCGAGAGCGAGGGAAGCCAATGTGACTCCGAGCTGAATCGCGGAAAGGTACGTGTCGAGTTTCCTGAGGATGCGCCGCGCCATGCGGGCGCGCGCGCTTCCGGCCGCGGCCAGCTCTGCCAGCTGTGTCGGGCGGACCTTCACGATCGCGAATTCGGCGGCTACGAATACGCCGTTCGCGACGATCAGCGCCAGGGCCAGGAACAAATACCAGGTGGGCATCTTGTCTGCGGGCGGGCGGCTATTGTATCAAGCGCGAGGACGCCACGACTTCGTCCAGTGTCCGCCAGAACCGCGGGTATGATTTCGACACAACCTGTTCGTTTTCAATAGTTACGCCGCCGCGCGCAAGTCCAGCAATCGCAAAGGCCATCGCGATCCGATGGTCGTTGTGCGTGTCGATGACCGCCTCAGCGCTTCCCCACCCCGGCTCGATCCGGATCGCGTCGGGGCGCTCCTCGACATGCGCACCGAGCCGCTCGAGCTCCTGCGTGATGGTTGCGAGCCGGTCCGACTCTTTCACTCGTAGATTCGCGACGTTGACGATCTCGACCGGCGATTGCGCGAGCGGCGCGATCGCCGCGAGCGTCGGAACGAGATCGGGCGTCGCATTGCAATCGAACGTTCCCCCGCGCAGCGGCTCGGCGCAGGTGACCGTGATCAAGTCGTCACGAATCACCTGACATCCCATCGCTTCGAGGATATCGAGAAATCGCGCGTCGCCTTGTGCCGATGGATGCGCGAGGCCGCGCACATGCATCGTTCCGCGCGTCGCCGCCGCCGCTGCGAACCAGTAGGACGCCGACGAGTAGTCTCCTTCGACGTGATACTCCTCGCGACGCAGATGCGATGCGTTCACGTGCACGACATTTCCACTGCGCTTCACGTACGCGCCGAAATCGCCGAGCACCGCGGCAGTGATGTCGATGTACGGCGCGGACGCGATCGTCGCGAGGCGCAGCGTGATTCCATCGGGGAGCGTCGCGCCGCCTAACATCAGCGCCGACGCGAACTGACTCGAAACGTCGGCCGCGATCGTGACATTGAATCCGCCGCGCATTCTCTTGCCGCGAATGCGCAGCGGCGGGTAGCCCTCGCGCTCGACATACTCCACTTCCGCGCCGATGCTCTTCAGCACTTCGACGAGATCGCCGATCGGCCGCTCGTGCATCCGCCTCTCGCCGGAAAGCAGGAAACGGCCGGGAGTAAATGCCAGCCATCCGGTCATGAAACGCATGGCAGTGCCGGCGTTGCCGACGAAAATCGGGACTTCGTTCGCGGAGATGCTCTTGCGATCGCCAATGCGCACGGCGTCCTTGAAGGAGCCGATGACGTCGAATCCGATCGTGCGGATCGCGTCCAGCGCGTAGCGCGTGTCGTCGGCATCCAGACAATTCGTGATCGTCGTCGGAACCTCCGACATTGCAGCCAGCAGAAGCGCGCGGACGGAGTACGACTTGGAAGGCGGAGCGGTGACCGTGGCGTTGACCGGCCCGATCTTCGGAATCGACTTCATTCGAACGTCAACCGCAAACCGTCATAGGCCAGACGCACGTTCCCGGGCAACGTCGCTTCCAGGGACGCGTGATCGATGTCGTGCGTCAGATGAATCAAGTATGTGATCCGCGCGCCGATTTTACCCGCGACTTCGATCGCCTCTCCGATCGTGAAATGCGTCGGATGCGGCGGCGATGGCCGCAGACCGTCGAGCGCGAGTGTATCGACGCCGCGCAGCAGACTGACGGTCGCGTCCGGAATGCCGTTCGTGTCGGTGATGTAGGCGAACGGCCCGACCCGGTAGCCGAGGATGGTCCAGTCGCCGTGGCAGACGGGGAGCGGCGTGATGTCGATTCCTTCGAACCGAAATGGACCATCGATCTCGTGCAGGTCGAGCTGCGGCTTTCCGCCGCCGATCTGCGTGTCGTTCCAGATGTAGCTGAATGCGCGGCGGATCGCCTTCGCGGTCGGAGCATTCGCGAACGCATGGATCGGCTCGCGCTGCCGGAAGTTGAACGGCCGGATGTCGTCGAGTCCCATCAGATGATCGGAATGCGAATGCGTGAAGAGGAGAAAATCGAGCCGCGGAATCGGATCGCGAAGAAGCTGCGCGCGTAGGTCGGGCGTCGTGTCGATCAGAAAATATTTTCCGTTGGCTTCGATCTTCACCGATTGCCGCAAACGCTGATTGCGCGGGTCGGATGACGTGCAGATGGCGCAGCGGCAGCCGACGACGGGAACGCCCGTCGAGGTACCGGAACCCAGGAACGTAACGATCATTGACATGAGAATTTCGAATTTCGAATTTCGAATGAAGAATTAAGAATGAGAGGCCGCTTGAACCATTTCTTCATTCTTAATTCGAAATTCGAAATTCGAAATTCAAACGGTCGAAATCTCAAACGACAACCCAATCGAATTCTCCCGTCTGCGGATTAATGACCATCGCTTCCCCGCTCTCATACCACGCCGGCAGGATGGTGACCGTCGCATCGCCGGCCGGCATCACCAGCTTCTCGTGAAAGTGTCCGAACACAACGTTAGTGAATCCCTGCTCGCGGCGTTTCTTCGCATAGGACTCCATCTGCGCGAGCGGGAGACTGCGTTTGTGCTTGAAATTCGTTTTCGAGAGCTTCTTCTCGACTCCGTCGACGAAGTTTCGCGCGGCCCGCTTCGGAATCAGCTTCAGCGAAAGCCTGGAGATCGGGTTCTTCGACGCCATTCTCCAGAAACGATACTGATAATCGTGATCATTGATCATGTCGCCGTGCACGATCAGGTATTTCCGATCGCCGGCGGAAACGGCGAATTCGAACGCCACGCTGCTGACCGACTTCTCCGCGAATGACCCTCGAATGAAAAAGTCGCGGTTACCTTCGATGTAGTGCACTTCGACGCCGGCATCGCGCAGCCGGCGGAGTCGCTCGAAGACTTTCTCGACTGCCGGCGTGTGAAACTTCGGATCGGCGATCAGATAGTGGAAGACATCGCCGTTGAGATAGAGCGCGCGCGGCTGCAGCGTCTCGAGGCGATCGAGCCACGCGATGATGTTCGTCTCGCTGCCGGGCGCCAGCCCGACGTGCGAGTCGCCGATGACGAAAATCTGCCCGGTGGAAATCATGATCAGAGCGCGGTCTTCAAATTCGCGCGGGGATTCGCCTCGTAAGCTGCTTCGATTTTGTCGATCGCGTCGGCCGGCGCGTCGCTCGGCACGTGAATCTCGACGCGATAGTACTCATCGCCGTTGCCGCCGCTTTTTTTCTTGACGCCTTTTCCGGTCAGGCGAAACGTGCGGCCGGCCTGCGTATGCGCTGGAATCTTCGCGCGTACCGGGCCGCGAATCGTCGGCACTTCGACTTCCGCGCCGCGAATCGCTTCGCCGGCAGTCACCGGCAGATCGATGTAGATGTCGTCGCCGCGCCGCTCGAAAAACGGATGCGGCGTCACGTGCACGAGCACATTCAGATCGCCCGCCGGCCCTCCCCGCCCGCCCGGCCCGCCCTTCCCTCGCAGGCGGATCGTCTGCCCATCCGCCACGCCCTCCGGAATCTTGACCTTGATGTGACTTCCGTTGACGGTGAGGTCCATCGTCGCGCCGGTCACCGCCTCGCGAAAGCCGATCGTGAGCTCGGCGTTGATGTCGTGGCCGCGCGCCGGCATCTCCTCGAACTCGATCCCGCTCGCACCGCCGCCTCCGAACAGATCGGAAAAAATATCGGTGAACCCTGCCGGCCCCCCCGCTCCACGCCGCCCGCTTCGTGCGCGCGCGCCGCCGAACTGCGAGAAATCGAAACCCGCGAACGGATTCTGTCCGCCGCCGGCGCCGCCGAACGAGAATGCTTCGCGGCCGAGGCGGTCGTATTGTTCGCGTTTCTCCTTGTCGCTGAGCACCGCATACGCCTCGGAGACTTCCTTGAACTTGTTCTCGGCCTCTTTGTTCCCTTTGTTCTTGTCAGGGTGGTACTTCTTTGCAAGGGTCCGATATGCCTTCTTGATCTCCTCCTCGGCCGCCGTTTTCTTCACGCCGAGGATTTCGTAGTAGTCCTTTGAGGCCATGGGCGTTCGAGAGTATAGCTACCGGCTGGTTCTCGGTTCTTGGTTCTTGGTTCTTGGTCCCGCTCGCCAATGAGAACCGAGAACTGAGAACCAAGAACCAAGAACTGCCTTCAAGCGTAAAATCGGCACCCCATGTACGGATCCCTCGCACGTCGCAACGTTCTAACAATGATCCTGGCCGGCGGCATGGGCGAGCGTCTGTACCCGCTGACACGCGACCGCGCCAAGCCGGCTGTTCCGTTCGGCGGGCGATATCGCATCATCGACTTCGTCATCAACAACTTCATCAACTCCGGATTTCTCAAGATCAAAGTCCTCACGCAGTTCAAATCGAACTCGCTGATCGAGCACATCACGCGCACGTGGCGCCTGGTTCCCGAGATCGGACAGTACGTCGACGTCGTGCCGGCGCAGATGCGCAAAGGCCCGTTCTGGTTTCGTGGCACAGCCGATGCCGTCTTTCAGAATCTCGAGCTGATCTTTGACGACCAGCCGGAGTACATCTGCGTCTTCGGCGGCGATCACATCTACAAGATGGATGTGAATCAGATGCTCCAGGAACATCTGGCCAACGACGCTGACCTGACAATCGCGGCAATTCCGGTTCCGGTCACGGAGGCCCATCACTTCGGAATTGTCGAGATCGACAGCGACTGGCGCGTCACCGGATTCGTCGAGAAGCCGAAAGAGGGGGCGAAGACGATTCCCGACCGTCCCGAGATGGTGCTGGCCTCGATGGGCAATTACATCTTCAAAGCCAGTGTGATGATCGACGTTCTGCAGCGCAACGCGCTGCGCGATGCGGCCCACGACTTCGGCAAAGAGATCATTCCCGCGATGTACCCGAAAATGAAGGTCTACGCCTACGACTTCGCGAAGAATTTCATTCCGGGCGAAGCGGAATACAACCGAGGGTACTGGCGAGACGTCGGGACGATCGACTCGTATTTCGCGGCCTGCCTCGATCTCGTGTCGGTGACGCCGCTCTTCAATCTTTACAACGAAAAGTGGCCGCTGGTGACGGCGCCAATGAATCTGCCGCCCGCGAAGTTCGTATTCGCCGACGCAACGACACAGCGCGTCGGCATCGCGACGGACTCGATGGTGTCCGACGGCGTGATCATCTCCGGCGGCACGATCAATCGCTGCGTGCTGCATCCGCGCGTGCGCGTGCATTCGTACACCGACATCGACGAGTCGATTCTCATGGACGGCGTCGATGTCGGCCGGCATTCGAAAATCCGGCGCGCGATCATCGACAAAGGCGTGAAGATTCCGCCCGGGACGCAGATCGGCTACGACCAGGAATTCGATCGCCAGCATTTCACCGTCACGGAATCGGGTATCGTCGTCGTGCCAAAGGGAGCGGAGATCGAGGAAAAGGTGATGGCATGACGCCGGCGAAAGTCCGGGCCGATGGGCGCGCGCCTAACGAGATGCGGCCCGTCATCATCACACCGAATTTCACGAAGCACGCGGAAGGCTCGGTGCTGATCGATGTCGGAGACACGCGCGTGATCTGCACCGCGTCGGTGCAGGAGAAGGTTCCTCCGTTCATGTACAAAACCGGCCGCGGGTGGGTGACCGCGGAGTACGGCATGCTGCCGCGCGCGACCACCGAACGCGTTGAACGCGAAGCAGCGAAAGGCAAACAGGGCGGGCGGACCATGGAGATCCAGCGGCTGATCGGCCGCTCGCTTCGCGCCGCGATCAACCCTGAGTTTCTGGGCGAGCGCACGGTGTGGATCGACTGCGACGTCATCCAGGCCGATGGCGGCACGCGCACGGCTTCGATCACCGGATCGTTCGTGGCACTCGCGATCGCGTTGTCGCGCTGGTACATCGACGGCAAGATCGTGAGCTGGCCGATCACCTCGTTCGTCGCCGCGATTTCAGTCGGCATGATCGGCGGAGTCCCGTCGCTCGACCTCAATTACGAAGAGGATTCAAAAGCGGGCGTCGACATGAATGTCGTGGCAACCGACAAGGGCCGCTTCATCGAGCTGCAGGGAACCGGCGAATCGGCAACCTTCAGCGAAGAAGACATGAGCGCGATGGTGGCGCTGGCGAAGAGCGGCATCGCGGCGCTGATCGAGAAGCAGCGCGAGGTCCTCGCGCCGGTGCTGGCGCGCGTCGACGGCATGGCGCGCGATCGGCTCAATCGCAAGTTTCGGTAGGGCGCTGAGATCCCTCTCCCCGCTCACGCGGGGCGAAGGATCTCAGGGTTTTTCCGTCACATAAATCAGTCCGCCCCGTTTTCCGAACGGATATCGCCCGATCACGCGATAGCCCGGCAGCGGCGAGAACGCGATCACGAAACGCCGTGGGCCGACGCCGAATTGGCGAATGCGCCGCCATCGCTGATCCATGTGTGCCATCTCGTACAAGCTCCACACTTCGGCGCCGCCGTCGATCTCGGTAACGGGAACGCCGCGCGCTCGCAGGTCAGCTACCGCTTTCCATCGCGCCGTGTTCCACGCGTGATACTCGGCAACCGAGCTCACACTGAAAACCGTAATGATGATTAGCGATGTGATGGCGAGGGCTTTCGCGTGGTCCCATGGAATCACGAGCGGCAGAAAAATCACGAGCGACCACGCGGAATCGAGCGCATAGCGATCGACGTAGAGTCCCGATCCGAGGAGCGCAATCGTGCCGACGATCGCGGTTCCGAGGGAGAGCAGAGCAGCATTGGTCTTAGGCGGTTTCACGAAGAGAAGCCCTGCGAGCAGAACGCTTGCGTATGTGACTACCAGCCGCGCGACATGCGGCATCACGAACGGATACGCGCCGGTGACCGTGTGCGATCCGAGTCCGAAGTTCTCAAAGATGTTGCCCGCGAAAATGTCGCAGCAGAACGGGTTCGAGGAGTACGGCATCGGATGGCCGGCGCTGATCAGCGACTGCACCCGCGCGAAGATCAACAGCGTCATCGCGATGAGGATTGCGATCTGCGCACGGCTGCGGCGGAGCAACGCCAGCGGCGCGACCAGAGGCAGAAAGAAGAGCGCGCTGTTCTGCGCGTTGAAAACAAACCAGTGATAGGCGACTTCGATTTGCTGCGGCAACCGAAAGGACGATTCGCCCCACATCCGATAGTGCACCGCAAACTCTTCGGGCGACCCGGTAATCCAATTGCGTTTGAAGAAGAACAGCGCCCCGAAGGCCGCCAGTGTCGCGGCGATCGCGGCAGCGTCTTTGTATCGCCGCCTCCAGAGTGCGATCGCGAGCGGAGCGATCAGATTGATGACGCCGGTCTGCCGCACGAACCACGAAACGATTGCCGCAAGACAGCCAGCGACAATCCACGCGCGACGGTCCTCATCGAGCCCACGCAAAAAGCAGTACATCGCCACCGCCGACGCGAACACAAACGGCACTTCGGTCATGTACGTGCACGATGTCCAAAGGAAAATCGGATGCAACGCGAAGGCGAGCGTCGCGATGACGCGCGGTGTGCGCGCCACGTTTGCGCGCGCCAGGATGCGGTTGATGACGACAATCGTGACCGCCGCCAGCGCGATCACCGAGTAGCGAAGAATCCGAAACGATTCGCCGAATGCCCAGGTCCACAACGCGCCCCACACGACCTGCGCACGCAGACTCACGGCGGTGAAGTGCGTGAATTTGAAGTGGCCGCTGCGCGCGAAGTTCCAGGTCGCGATCGCGAAGTCCCAGTCATCGCCCAGCGGAAATTCGCCGACGGGTCTGATGATGAGAATCGCCGTGAACCACACGGCGAGAATCGCAGTGAGCTCGAAGACGTCGCGCCGCCGCATCACTGCCTTCTCACCACGTAGATCGCGCCGCGATGTAATCCGAGCCAGCCGGTGAATGGATACTGTGCCACGACGACGTGTCCCGGCATCGGACCAAATGTGATCATGTACTTCCGCGCCGGGCGATACAGAGTTCGCCTCCGCGCATCATCACGATTCATCGTCGACACTTCGTAGAGGTTCGTGGTCTCGCTGCCGCCGTCGATGTCGGTCACCGCAGCGCCCCCCGCGCGCAGGGATGCGTACGCGGTCCAGCGCGCGCGTTGCCATGCGAAATACTCCTGCGTCGAGAGCACGGAAAAGATCGCCACGCCCGTAAGCACAATGATCGACGCGACACGCGCCGCGCGTTTTTCCCACGGCACAACCAGAATTAAAGCGATTCCGATGCTCCACGCCGAATCGAGCGAATAGCGGTCGCTGTAAAAACCCGATCCGAAGAGTGCCGCAGTGCCGACCGCTGCGTGTGTCACGGCGAGCGTAAAAAGAAGATTCTTGCGTCGAAGGACGGCCGAAATCATCAGCGCGCCGGCGACGACGCTCAGATACGTCACGATCAACATTCCTGCCCGCGTCAGATGGAATGGATACGGACGCACGAACGACCAGACGTCCAGCAGCGTCGGCGGGCCGAGCCCGAAGTTCATGAAGACGTTTCCCTGGAGAATGTCCTCCTGCGATTGAAACGCGAAGTACGGCATCGCGACGCCGATGTTCAGCAGATGTTGCACGCGCCACAGGAGCACAATTGCGATGGCGACTTCTCCAATCTTGCGCCGCGTGAACAGCAGCGGCGCGACCAGCGGAAGAAAAAAGAGCGCGGCATTCTGCGTGTTGAAGACGACGTAGTGATACGCGAGCGCAAACATCTCCGGCACCCGGAATGACGACTCGTGCCACATCTTCGCGTGCGAAGCGAATTCCGACGGCGATCCGGAGAGCCACTCCGGTCTGACGAGGAAGATCACGCCAATCACAGCTCCCCCGGCCGCGAGGATCGCCGCGAATCGAATCTTCCTTCTGATCATCACGACGATCAGCGGCGCGACGATGTTGATCACACCCGTCTGACGGACAAAACACGACACGATCGCCGCGCAGCAGCCGATCGCGATGAGCATCGCGCTTTCGTTTTCGATTCCGCGCCAGATCAACAGAAACGCAATCGCCGACATGCACACAAACGGCACCTCGGTCATATACGTGCACGACGACCACAAGAAGATCGGATGAAACGCGAAGGCGAGCGTGCCGACGATGCGCGCAAAGCGCGGGACGTTGGCGTAGCGAAGGATCTCGTGGATTACGCAGATCGTGATGGCAGCCAGCGCCAGCGTCGACGCGCGCAATACTTCGAACGATTCGCCAAAGAGCCGCGTCCACGCCGCGCCCCACAAAACCATCGCGCGCAAGCTGACGGCGGTGAACGGCGTGAAGTGGAAGTGTCCCGTGCGCGCGAAGTTCCACGTCGCGATCGAGAAGTCCCAGTCGTCGAGGATCGGAAATTCGCCGCGCGGATGAATGATCGCAATGGCTGCCGCCCACACACCCAGCACGATGGCGAGGTCCACCCAATCCCGGCGGCGCATCCCTCGTAGCCTAAACTACTGTGCAACCGATGAGCGTCAGCGACCGCACTCGAGGCGGGCAAATGGGCGTCGCCGACCGCCAGCTTGCCTTCTGGCTCTTCCTGCTGACGTTCGTCACCTACGCGTATTTCCAGGCTGGCGGCGGCTGGAATCAGAATTCGCAATTCGACCTGACGCGCGCGATCGTCGAGCGCCACACGTTCGCAATCGACGCCTACGCGTCGAACACCGGCGACGTCTCCAGCGCCGGCAGCCACGTCTACTCGAACAAATCGCCGGCGCTTTCCTGGATTGCCGCGATTCCGTACGCCGCTCTCCACGCGGTGAACGGCGGCGACACGATCGAAGCGATCATCCTCAACACCTACATCCTGACGCTAATCTGCGTCGCGCTCCCCGGCGCGCTGATCCCGTGGATGTTGTATCGCTACGCGCGCAAAAAAGGATTCAGCGCTCCATGGGCCGCGACGATCGCACTCGCAACAGCATTGGCGACGCAGCTTCTCCCCTACTCGACCATCTTCATGCTGCACGTGCCGAGCGGCGCATTGCTTCTGTTCGCCGCGATATCCGAGCGGCGGACACTCGCCGGATTTTCTGCGGGCCTCGCGACTGCGATGAACTATCTCTGCGCTCCGGCGCTGATCGTTCTCGCGATCACGGGGGATCGCAAAAACCGATTCGTCGCGGGTGCAGTCCCGCCGCTGCTTCTGCTCGCGATCTACCAGAAGATCTGCTTCGGCAGTTTCCTGACACTGAGCCTGGCCCACGAAGACCAGCGTTTTCTGACGAAAGGCGCAATCTTCGGCGTTTTTCATCTGCCGACCCTCGAAGCGATCTTCGGCATCAGCGTCTCCGCCTATCGCGGCCTGTTCTATTTTGCGCCGGTGCTGATCATGGCGATCGGCGGCGCGATCGTCTGGTTCCGCGACCGCGACGATCGCCGCAGTCTCGCCGCGGTCGTGCTGATCTTCGCGATCTTCTTCGCGATCAACGCGTCCTTTAATGGATGGGAGGGCGGATTCGGAATCGGCGCGCGCTACCTCGTCCCGACGATCCCACTGCTCGCGCTGGCGATGCTGCGATGCCGCGGATGGCTGCGGCCGATGCTCGTCACTCTCGCGACGATGTCATTCGCGATCAACTTCGCAGCGGCGGCGGTCGATCCGCAACCGTCCGGCTCGATCCCGCGACCGCTGACGCAATACATCTTCCCGTTGCTGATTCACGGCCGGTTCTCACCGGACGTGCCGATCACTCCGCCATGGAGCGCGGCGACCTTCACCGGCCACACATCCGTCAACCGTATGAGCTTCGACGAGGCGATTGTGTTCACGCGCCACCCGCCCGGCTCGAACGCCTCCGAATGGACTTCGTTCAATCTCGGCGAACCGCTGTTCGGGGCCGGCGACGCGCGGTCGCTCATTCCGATTGCCCTCGTCTTGCTGGGCGGAATCGTCGCGATAGTATGGAAAGCGCGATCGATCGCATGACGAAACACATCGGCATCGTCGCCTGCACCGCCGAGGGCGCGTCACTCTGTTATCGGACGATTTGCGCGGAAGGAGAAAAGTTCCTCGGCCCGCACGATCATCCGGAAGTCTCGATGCACACGCATTCGCTCGCTGAGTACCTGAAGTACATCGAACGCGACGACTGGAATGGCGTCGGCGACCTGATGCTTTCTTCCGCGAACAAGCTCGCAAAAGCGGGGGCGGATTTTCTGATCTGTCCCGACAACACCATCCATCAGGCTTTCGACTACGTCGAAGCCCGATCGCCGCGGCCGTGGCTGCACATCGCAAGAGTTGTCGCGGACGAATCCGCCGCACGCGGATTTCGCCGCCTCGGCCTGACTGGAACGCGCTGGCTGGTGGCGGGACCGGTCTATCCAGCCGATTACGTGCGTCCGAATGCCGCCGAGCGCGAAGAGATCAATCGCATCATCGTCGAGGAGCTGACTTACGGCGTCTTCAAGCCAGCAGCGGTTTCGTATTTTCAGAACGTGATCGGGCGCATGAAAGCCGCCGGCTGCGACGCAGTCGTCCTCGGCTGCACCGAGATCCCGCTGATCATGAACGATTCGAATTCTCCGCTGCCGACTCTCGACTCAACTCGGCTTCTCGCGCGCGCGGCGCTCGCCTTCGCTGTCGAATCGAAATCACGATCAATATCGCGATCGTGATCAGCGACGCTGCGAGCCCGCCGTAAAACGTGGCGGGGAAGTAGTAGACGCGGATGTCCCAGTCGCCGGGCGGGACGGTGTAACCGAGAAACGCGCCGTTGACCGGCAGAGGATCGATGGAGCGTCCGTTTCGCCGGATGTGCCATCCCGGCCAGTTCGGCTGGCTGCTGACGATCAGCGTGTAGCGCGGTGCGTGCACGCGCATCCGAAAATCGGTCGGCGACGAAGAGATGATCGTCAGCTTTGCGTCCGGCGCGTTAGGCGGACGCGGCGCGAGTAGATCCTGCCGCATGCGATCGCTGTCGACCGGCAGATTTTTCACGATGCCGGTGTGCGACCAGTCGTTTTCCGAGACGAGACGCCGCGCGAAATAGTCGCCTTTGAACTCGAGGAGAACGACGCTGGCGGGATAGAAGCGCGGCAGCACATCGCGGTTTTCGAAAATGCGGCCGTCCTTCGCGTCATAAATCGGAACGTAGCGTTGCTTGTCCTTCAGATCCACGCCACGGCTCGTGACGAGGTACTTCACGTTCAGAAAGTCGAGCAGCCGCGTCTCGGTGTTGTCCCACTTCGCGAAGTAATCGGCCGTGTTGTAACCGGCAACAACACGCAGGACGCCGAGGTAGCGGCCGTTGGCCATCGGGTCGTGCGCGCGGATGTCTTCAATACCGTAAACCGCCTGCGCGTTCGGAAAAAGCGCGGGACCGAGGCCTACGACGCGGAACGGCGCGCTGGGCGGCGTCTTACTTTGGATGTCCTTCAACCGCTCGATCAGCGGCGTTGTTGGATACGTCCGCTCCTGAGGCAGTACCGGATTCCATCCGCTCGATGCTTGCCACAGCTCGGAGATCACCGCGACCAAAACGATCATTGCGACAACAGGCCTCGCGCGCGCCGGCAGCGCAAACAGAATCGTTATAGCGATGACGACGAGGCTTGGCAGGATCGCGATCATGGCAGTGTCCTTCTTGACCGCGTCGGGGAACGGCATCGTCATCATTAGATAGAGCAGCATGCCGCCCGCGATCGCGGAACCCGCGAGCAGATACGCCGGCCGCTCGCGCAGCGTGACGTCGATGATGGCGGCGGCCATCGCGGCGATCAGGAAGCACAACATCAGACGCAGGCGAGCGTTGGCCGCCAGAGCGAAGACAAAGTGAAAGACCTGGCTGACCACCGGCCAGCCGAGGATGATGCCGAGGATGATGGGGGTGGCGATGACGAAGAAGAATTCGGGATCGCGCCAGCGCCGCCTCGCGATCGCGCGGATCAACAATCCGAACCACGCTGCGACGCCCAGGACGCCCGCGAATCCGGTGATCGACTCGGCGACCTCCGGCCCCCACGCTTTCTCGAACGGGACGTGTCCGAAAAAGTGCGGCTGAAACAGGATGACCATCGAAGGAAAGTCGGAGTAGTAGCCGATCGCGTTGGGATGGACCTGCAGCTCCTGATAGCGCTTCGATTTGTGCAGCGCTTCCGCGAATGGCGCGAGAAATGGCGACGCGATGATTGCGGCCAGACCCATGGCGACGGCGAAGGTTGCGATTTTGCGAAGCCCTTCTCCCACCGGGAGAAGGTGCCGCGAAGCGGCGGATGAGGGGGCCGGCATTCGCGTGATCTCCTCGCCCCTCACCCGGTCCCGCTTTGCGGGACCACCCTCTCCCGATGGGAGAGGGGCAAAAAGAAGATAGAGGCAGATCAGAAAAAAGATATGCGCGACGGTCTCGGGATGTCCGCCTAACAGCATCACCGACCACACCGCGATCGTCGCGACGAAACGCGGCCACGTGACGCGCTCGATGAGCAGATCGAGGGTCAGGAACGTTGCGGGCAGGAAGGCTCCCACCGTCACCAGCGGAAAATGCAGCCAGGTCTGCACGAACGTGCAGTAGCCGAAGCAGATCGCGCCGAATGCGCTTGCCAGCTCGCTCCACCGCCGGCGGCAGAACGCGTACATGAACGACATCGCGATCAGGATCTTCATCGCCGCTTCGGCAGTGAAGGAGTAGCCGAGGGGAAGAGGGAGCGCGAGGAAGCGGAGGGGCGAGAACGCCGAGCTCTGTCCGTTCGCGAGCAGCGGGTATCCCGATCCCGACAGCGAGTTCCACAATGGAAACTCGAACGATTTCCAGGCCTCGCGGACCTGATGCGCCCACGGCACGATCTGCATCACGATGTCGTTGAGCTCGAAATTCGCGGCTTTGTGATAGCGAATCGACGCCGACCACGGCGGAAGCTGCTGCACGATGTCGACCGGGATATTGACGTACGGTCCCGTCAGCGGCGCCCACAGGAAAATCAGCACCAGCGCGTAGAGAAGCGCGGCGATGCGCCACGGCAACGTGCTTCCCCACCGGCGCGCGAGCCACACCGCGACCGCGTAGAGCACACCCACGTAGAGCCAGGTCGAATTCATCGCGGCGCGGATGATAGCAACCGCGCCCACAGCCGCTGTGCGCGCTCGAACGCGGCCGCATCTCCCGCAAGAATCTCCCTCACGATTTTTGCGACCGCTTCGGCATGCGGCGCAATGCGTTTGCTATTCGCGGTCACGACCGGCATCCACACAGAACCGTCGCTTCCGGCGAGCCGAAGAAACGTGCGCAGGCCCTCCCCGACGAAGCGATCCTCGATGCCGTGTTGCTCGAGGCACGCGGCCAGCGCGGTCGAAAGCACCTGCGGCAGATGACTGGTGAGCGCCATCGCGGCGTCATGCTCGTCCGGCGAAACGATCTCCATGCGCGCGCCGCAATCGACGATCATCCGCCGGACGAGCGGATCTTCGCGATCGACAAACCAGACGCGCTGTTGAAAGAGATCGCCGCGCGCCGCCGCCAGCCCGCGCTTTTGAGAGCCGGCGAGAGGATGACCCGCGATGAAGCTGCTAACACCGAGTCTTGTTAATGGCTCCATTACACTGCAGGCGCTCGTTACAGGACTGAGGACTGAGGACTGAGTGCTGAGGAGGTTGACGGCCACATCGACTGGTGTCGCGAGTACAGTTAGATCTGCACCGCCTAACGATTCCAGTTTTTCGTCGGCGGCGTTCGCCCTTTTCGCCTCATCGAGGCTCACCTTCGGATCGAAGAACGCGATGCGCCAGCCGCGGGCCCGAAGGGCGATGCCGATCGAGCCGCCGACCAGTCCCAGTCCGACGATGAGCGCGCGCGGCGCGGATTGCATCAGGGCGCCATCAGGATCATCGTGCGATCGACGACCTGCGAGTTGATGACATCGAAATACGGACGCTGGATGGTGACGCGCGGCCGGTTCATCTTCGATTCGATTTCCACCGCCCGATATTTTCCCTGCGCTTTCGTGACATCGACAGTCAGGTTGAGCTTCTTCATGAGCGGCTCGACGGCTTTGACATCGGCGGAGAGATCGCCGTTTCGATAGTAGGCCGGCGGTTTCGCGGCGCTGAGATTGTTCGTCGCGTCGGAAGCGACTTTCGTGTAGCCGTACGTCTTGGCGTAGTAATTCGCCACCGCCTCGATCGGAGCGTCAGTGTCGTAGATCGCGATTGGCGGCGGCGTCGTGTTGGGATTGATGACGATCGCGGCGCGCTTGAAAAGCTCAGTCAGCGGCGCCTGATATCGAGAACCGGGGTAAACCGTGAATGTGAAAGTCGCCGGCTCTGACTGCTCGCTCTTCTCGCTCTTACATCCAGTGAGAACGACAGACAGCAGCAGCAGTGCCGCAACGGCTTGAGAAAGCTTGAACATCGGGCCGGAAGCCTCCTATTGAAATGCGGAGCGCAATCTACCACGGTGCACTGCGACTCCCTTACTATGTCAATACGGAATGGAAGTCTCGATCGTCACACCTCTCTGCAATGAAGGTGCTTATCTCCGCGAGTTCTTATCGGACTTGAAATCCGTACTGCACGACCGCGTCGAGCTGGTGCTGATTGACGACGGCTCGACCGACGACACCTGGCAGATCATTACTGAAGAAGCGAAATCGAATCCCAATCTCCGCGCGTTCAGGCTCAGCAGAAACTTCGGCAAAGAGCTCGCGCTGTGTGCCGGACTGGAGCGCGCCCACGGCGAGGCGGTCATCGTCATGGATGGAGACGGACAGCATCCTCCATCGCTTTTGCCGGTGATGATCGAGACTTGGCGCACATCAGGCGTCGACATCGTGCAGGCGATCAAGTCGACGCGCGGCCGCGAACCTCTCAGCGAAAAACTCGGCGCTTTTTTCTTCTATCTCATCCTGACCAAGCTCTCGCCATTCGATTTGCGCGGCGCGTCGGACTTCAAGCTGATGAACCGGAAAGCGGTCAACGCGTGGCTGGAGATGCCGGAGCGCAATGTTTTTTTTCGCGGGATGACGGCGTGGCTCGGCTTTACGACGGCGCAAGTGCCGTTCGAGGTCGTCGCGCGCCGAACCGGCAAACCAGGTTTCTCTTTCTGGAAGCGCATCAAACTCGCGCTGGTCGGGATCACATCCTTCTCGACATTCCCACTGCATCTCGTGACGCTGACCGGCGTCCTCGTGTTTTTCTTCTCGCTGATTCTCGGAGTGCAGACGCTCTACAAGAAGCTGTCGGGTCAGGCGGTCACCGGTTTCGCGACAGTCATCCTTCTCGAGCTCATCATCGGCAGCCTTCTCATGGTGAGCCTCGGCATCATCGGCGAATACCTCGCGCGCATTTACGAAGAGGTGAAGGGCCGGCCGCGCTACGTCGTGCGAGACGCGATTGAGCCGTAAGCGGCGACGGTCGTCGTCGGAACCCACACGTTCACATTTCCGAAGACTCGCGGAAGCGGAAGACGCAGCTTGCTCGCAATCAGGGCGAGCGGAAATGCGTGCGGATACGGAAGCGCGCGAACATTTGTCAGTCCGGCCTTTTCCATCAAATCGGAAAGCGACTTCGCATCGAAGTAGAGGATGTGCTCCGGAATCTTGAACGAGGGCCATCGCCGACCCATCACCTTCCGCAGCGGACTGTTCATGTTGGGAGTCGCGAGAACGATCTTTCCGTTCGGTCGAGTGCGACTGGCGACATCCTTCACGAACGCCAATGGATCATAGACATGCTCGATGACGTGCGTCGCAATGATGCAATCGAATTTCTCGCCGGGCGGTAGTTGCTCGAGTCCGCCTTCAAAGACGCGGTCTGCTCTTTGTGACGCGATCCCCGCCGCTTCGTGCGACATCTCGAGTCCTGTGCGCGATCGAAAAAATCCGCGCGCCTCATCGAGCAGAAACCCATAGCCACAGCCGATTTCGAGCAGGTCGCCGCCTGTCAATTGCCGTTTCTGAAGATTGCGCAGCAGACGCCTGAAAGTAATGCGCAGCGCGCGTTCCTGCTCGGCGTAGCTGGTATCAGCGTATCCGCACTCACCGCCAGCGAAGTACTCCCCGGTCCGATAAACCGACTGCATCGCCGTCTCCGTGAGCCGCGGAAACAAGTAATGAAAGCCACACGCGGAGCAGCGCACGACTTTGAACTCGCCGAATCCCGCATAGCGGATCTCTCTTCGCTCACTGCCGCAGAACGGGCACGCCGGAAATT
>DATBSF010000465.1:0-19708 GCA_036559905.1 Thermoanaerobaculia bacterium
ATGTTTGACGGAACAGAAGCCGCAGCTTTTCGTAGTTGCGCCGTCAGTCTGAATAGCTCGTGATCCGGGAACTCGTCGGTCGCGTCATTGATCTGCAGGCAGAGCTCCATCGCGCGTTTCCACGCAAGCAAATCCTTGTAATCCATATGTTGGTGACGAGAAAGCGGGCGGGCAAGGACGAGCGTCCTCGTGTGGGCGGGACATCCTAACATCCCAACATCCCAACATCCCAACTGCTGCTTTAGTCGCCTCTCACAACCGGCTGCGGTCCGCTCTTGGCGCTGACATCCCCGGCGCGGCGGCCGACCACGCGCTCGAGCATGGCCAGGCGCGCGAGCACTTCTGCCTGGCCGCGCAACAACGCGGTGATTTCCATCTCCGCTTTCAGATTCACCTGATAGTCGTTTTCGGCGAGCAGCTTGTCCTTCGAAGATTGCCGGTTCTGACTCATCATGATGACCGGGGCCTGAAGGGCCGCAATCGTCGAGAGCGCAAGATTCAGGAGAATGAACGGATAGGGATCGTAATGCGCGATCATCGCGATGTTGAGTCCCATCCACACAACCATGATCGCGCCGAAGAGGAAGATGAACGGCCAAGAGCCACCGAACGCCGCGACGCGGTCGGCGACGCGTTGTCCGAGGGTCATCTGCTCTTCTTCTTCCTCGAGAACGTTGCGTGAGACCTGACGCGACATCAGCTCGTTGGTTTGGCGAAGCCGCTCGCTCATCTCCGCGATGATGCGCAATGCGGCCGAAGGATTCTTGTTTACGAAATCAACGAGATCCTCGCGATCGAGACGGATCAGACGCGATGCCTTCGTTGCCGTGGCGGTCGCCGAGCGCGGCGCGCCGTCGAAGAGCGACAGCTCACCGAAATATTGCCCGTTGAAAAGCGACGCGAGCGCTACGCGGCCGCGCCCTTCGCCGTACGAGATCTCGACAGAGCCCTCGTCGATGATGAAAAGCGAAGAACCCTGCTCTCCCTGCTTGAAGATGACCTGGCCTTCCGCGTAGTGGATTTCCTCCAGACGATTCGACAGTGCGTCGATGTCCTGCGGAGTCAGCGACTCGAATAGCGGAATGTGCGCAAGGAGTTCCTGATGTGTCACGGGCCATTAGATTACCGCAAGTCAGCTATTCTCAAGGCGTGACGACAACCCGCAAGCCGAATTTCATGCGAAGGTTCTGGGCCAGTCTCGGCCCCGGGCTGATCACCGGCGCGGCCGACGACGACCCGTCGGGAATCGCGACCTACTCGATCGCCGGCGCGCAACTCGGCACGAGCCTCGTGTGGACTGCAGTGATCACGTGGCCGCTGATGGCGGCGGTGCAGATGATGTGCGCGCGCATCGGGATGGTCTCGGGCTACGGCCTGGCGAGCGCACTGCGGAGCCGTTTCTCAGCGAAAGTTGCAGCGGTTGCATCGATTGCGCTCCTTGTCGCCAACATTTTCAATATCGGAGCGGATCTGTCGGGGATGGCGGACGCCGCGGAGATGCTGACGGGATGGAACTCGCACGTTTTGGTCTTCGTTTTCGGCGTCGGGATCAGCGCGGCAACGGTGTGGCTTTCGTACAAGAAGATCGCCAACACGCTGAAGTGGCTTGCACTGTTTCTGTTCGGCTACGTCGTGACTGCTTTCATGGTCCATCCCGATTGGGGACAAATCCTCCGCGATGCAGCGGTTCCCCATGTGCCGAACAGCAAGCAGGGTTGGGGCACCGTCGTCGCGATCCTCGGAACGACCATCAGCCCGTATCTTTTTTTCTGGCAGGCATCGCAGGAGGTCGAGGAAGAAAAGAGCATCGGGCGATTGACGACGATTGCCCGCCGCGGCGCGACTCCGCAGGAGATCAACACCCGCCGGCTCGATGTCGGTGTCGGCACGTTCGTTTCGAACATCGTGATGTTCTTCATCATCGTGACGACTGCTCTGACGCTGCATCGCCACGGGATCACGAACATCGAGACCTCGCGGCAGGCAGCTGAAGCGCTCATGCCGCTGGCGGGCCGAGGATGTTTCCTGCTGTACACGGCCGGCCTTATTGGCGTAGGACTCCTCGCGATTCCGACGCTGTCCGGATCGGCAGCCTATGCCTTGGCCGAGACCTTCGGCTGGCGGCAGGGGCTCGACGAGAGACTCGAGAAAGCCCGCGCGTTCTACGCGGTGGTGCTGCTGTCGACGGCTGTCGCCATCGGATTCGATTTCATGAACGTGAATCCGGTGCGAGCGCTTTACTGGTGCGCGATCATCAACGGAATCCTTGCTCCTTTTCTCCTGGTGGGGATCTTGATGGTGTCGCGCGATCCAGTGATCATGCACGGCCAGCCGAGCTCGAGACTCACGCAGGTAACGGTCGGCGTCACGGCGGTGGCGATGTTTGGCGCCGCGTTCGCCCTGCTGTTGGTTTAGCCGTGCTCTTCCTCGAGGCGGCGGGCGTGGACTTTGAGCAGGTCGCTGCGCGTGATGATTCCTACAAGCCTGGACGGATCGGTCCGATCGACGACCGGTAAGCGTCCAACATCTTCGCGGACCATGTGATCGGCGGCATCGCGAAGCGACATGTCGAGAAAGACGACCGAGGGTGGGCGGCGGATCAGCGCGCGAAGGCGCGTGTCAGGATCGCGATCGATGAAATCGCGACGCGTCAGGACGCCGATGAGGCGTCCGGCGTTGTCGACAATCGGAAATCCCTGATGCGTGGCGGTGATGTCGTGGACTTCGTCGACAGTCTGATCTTCGCTCAGCGTGATCACGTGGCGCGTGCAGGCCTCCGACACCTGGATGCGATCGAGATAATCGGCGTGGTATTCGGATGGAACGCGGACACCGCGCCGCGCCAGCTTCTCGGTCATGATCGTGTTGCGCATCAGCATTGCGGACACGAGGTAGCCTGCCGTGCAGCCGCCGAGGAGCGGAAGGAGCCCGACAGGTTGGAGGGTCGTTTCGAAGGCGAAGACCACCGAGGCGAGAAGCGCGCGCGACGCGCCGGCGAACATCGCCGCCATGCCGACCAGCGCGCAGATTCGAGGATCGATTCCGAATCGCGGAAAAGTCACCGCCAGGACCTCGCCGAGTGCGACGCCGCATCCGCCGCCGATCGTGAACAGAGGCGCGAGCGTGCCACCCGAGGTCCCGCTGCCGAGGGCGATCGACCATGAGACGAATTTCCAGAGGCAAAGCCAGATGACCGCCTCCCCCACAATCTTGCCGCTCACCATCCCTTCGATGTTGTCGTAGCCGACGCCGAGCGTTCGCGGCGCAAAGATTCCAATCGCGCCGACTGCCAGACCGCCGATCGCCGGCCACCACATCCAATGGATGGGCAAGTGCTCGAAGAGGTCTTCGATCCAGTAAACGGCGCGCGTGACGTATACAGCGAGCCATCCGATGATCGCGCCGACGATGGCGTATGCCGCGTAGGCCTCGCCGGTCGGCCGCGCGAGAAGGGGCATCGCGAAGATCGGATCCGTGCCGACGTACAACATACGGACTGCGGTCGCGGTGACGCTCGCGAGCGCGACCGGAATGATCGAGCGCGGGCGGAATTCGAACAGCAGCAGCTCGATCGCCAGCAACACGGCGGAAACCGGACTGCCGAATGTGGCCGCCATTCCCGCGGCGGCCCCGGCGGCGAGCAGCGTTTTTCGTTCGTCAGCGGTCACCGTGAAAATCTGCCCGAGGAGCGACCCCAACGCCCCGCCCGTCGCGATAATCGGCCCTTCGGCGCCAAACGGTCCGCCGGTGCCGATCGAAATCGCGGCGGACAGCGGTTTCAGAATCGCGACGCGCGCAGGAATCCGGCTCTCGTTGAGCAGGACCTGCTCCATCGCCTCGGGGATGCCGTGGCCGCGGATGGCTTTCGATCCGTAGCGCGCCATCAGGCCCACGATCACACCGCCGATTGCCGGGATGAAGAGGACGAGCCAGCCGCGATGGTTGTTCGCCGGCGACACGAACTGCGTCGAGAAGCGGCCGTAGAACGCGATGTTCGTGACCAGACCGATGATTCCGACGAGAGCTTGCGCGATGAATCCCGTGATCAGGGCGAGGACAATCGACCACGCGCAGATGCGAAGAACGCCTGCGTCGATGAGGGAACGTTCCAGCGGGACGCGCGCGGCGTTGTTTACTTCTTCGGGAACGTCTTCCCTCCCGCCTCCAGGGCGGCCCTCGGTCCGTAGAGCGCCGTCAAGCCGACGATCACGCCGCCGATGGCCGAAGTTAAGAGCATGAGCCACCCGGGATGGTGGAATGCCCGCGAGACGAAGTGGGTCGAGAACCGGCCGTAAAAGGCCATGTTCGTGAGAAGGGCCATAATGCCCGACGTCTTCCCTCGCGGTGGCTCCACATCGTCGAACATCATCGGGGCAACACCGTTCGCTGCGCCGAGCTCCTCGATGATCTGGCTGAAGATCTCGGCGAAACGGCGCCGGTCGGCGGGTTGCATGCGTTCCAGAATCTCGATCATTTTTTCCTGAACGGCCGGCGGCGATTTCTCCGCCAGCGCGCGTCCAGTTTTCGTGAGCGTCAGGACCAGACGGCGCGCGTCGCGGCCATCGCGCTCGCGCATCACGAAACCACCCTCGACGAGGCGGCTCACCACGACCGAGACGGAACTTTGATCGGTCCGCGTTTTCTGGGCGAGCTCCGAAAGCGACATCTCGGGCGTTTTTGCGAGCTCGTGCAACACGAACAACTGGGCGCCCGAGATCCCGAGCTCGCTCTGCGCGGCGCGGTCTGTGAGACGGAGCAGCCGCACCAGACGCCGTATCGAATCCAGAATACGTGCACTATCGGCCACTCGAGGCGACTAGAGTACCAAAGGCCATGCCTAAGAAATACGACCAGGCCTATTTCGACCGCTGGTATCGCGGCCGAGCCCGCATCGGCGCCGAGCCGGACGTGCGGCGAAAAGTCACGATGGCTGTTTCCATTACCGAGTTTTTCCTGCGCCGGACGATCCGGAATGTGATCGACATCGGCTGCGGCGAAGCGCCGTGGGCCGTGCATCTGCAGGAGCTGCGGCCGAAAGTCCGCTACGCTGGATACGATCCGGGCGATTACGCAGTTGCCGAGTTCGGCGCCTCGCGGAATGTGCGGCGCGGCGCATTCGGTGAAATCGGATCGTTCAGGATTCGCGAGCGGTTCGATCTCGTCGTGTGCGCTGATGTCCTGCACTACCTGCAGGACGATGAGATCCTGGGCGGTCTGCCCGGGATTGTCCGGCTCATGCGAGGCGCCGCGTTTTTCGAGGTGCTGACGCGCGAAGACGATGTGGTCGGCGACACTGTCGGGCTGATCCGCCGTCCGGCGTCGTGGTATCGCGATGTGTTCACGGGCGTTGGCTTGACCGCGGTCGGGCCGTACACGTGGATTGGGCGGACTCTCGCCGATGACGCGACTGCGTTGGAGAAGTCTCTGTGATCTCTGTGCTCTCTGTGGTGAAAAGCCTTTACCACAGAGGACACAGAGCACACAAAGCTAAGACGGCAGTTGCTGCTCGGGATTGAAGTCCGGCGGACGCGGTCCGCCCCCACCTCCGGCGCGAAGACGGCTGTGGACGAATCCGTAGAAGAAATACAGCACCAGTCCGATTACCAGCCAAATGCCGAAGCGCCACCACGATCGGTGCGGCAGTTGCGACGCCAGCACGAGGCAGGAAGCCGCGCCAAGCATCGGTATCAGCCAGGGGCCTCCGGGCACGCGGAACGGTCTTTCGCGATTCGGCTCTTTGTAGCGCAGGATCGTGATGCCGATGCACACCAGCATGAATGCGAAGAGGGTCCCGATGTTGGTGAAATCGACGGCGTCTTCCAACGATGAGAACAATGCAGCTGTACCGACGAAGACGCCGGTGATGATCGTCCCGACGTGTGGTGTCTTGAATCGCGGATGCACCTTGGAGAAGAAAGGCCACAGGAGTCCGTCCCGCGACATGGCGAAGAAGATGCGCGGCTGCCCGAGCTGAAAAACGAGCAGCACCGCGGTATGCGCGATCACCGACCCAAGGGCCACCACCCAAACCATCCAGCTCGGCATCGCCGCATACTTCATTGCCAGCGTCAACGGCTCCGCCTGTTCGCTCCCTAGCGTCTTCACCAGGGCGCTGAACGGAATCATTCCGGTAAATACCGCTGCGATCAGCCCGTAGATGACGGTGCAGATGATCAGCGAGCCGATGATACCGATCGGCATGTCTCGCTTCGGATTCTTCGCCTCCTCGGCAGTCGTCGAGACGGCATCGAATCCGATGTACGCGAAGAAGACGATCGACGCACCGGTTAGCACTCCGTGAAATCCGTTCGGCGCAAATGGCTTCCAGTTCTCGGTGTGCACAAACTTCAGACTCACGATCACGAAGAAGCCGAGGACCAGCAGCTTGATGGACACCATCCAGAAGTTGAAGCTCGCCGATTCGCGAACGCCCCAGACCAGCACGATCGTGATCGCGGACACGATCCCCACCGCGAAGAGGTTGAAAATGATCGGTACGCCAAAGATGTGCGGAGCGTTCGCGACGACCTCCGGCATCCGCGTGAATGCCGTCTGATAGTCGACGGTCAGCCAGCGAGGAACGTGGATGTTGAAGGCCTCGATGAGGAATGTGTTGAAGTAGTTCGCCCACGAAATGGCCACCGCAACATTCCCGATGGCGTACTCGATCAGCAGATCCCAGCCAATGATCCACGCCACCAGCTCACCGAGTGTTGCGTATGAATACGTGTACGCCGATCCGGCGACCGGCACCATCGACGCAAATTCGGCGTAGCAGAGAGCACTGAAAGCGCAGACGATGGCGGTCAGAAAAAACGACACCATCAATGCCGGACCGGCACCGGGACGCGAAGGATCGCCTGCTGCGGCAGTTCCAATCGTGCCGAAGATTCCGGCCCCGATGATTGCACCGATACCGAGGGCAATCAGGTTCACCGGGCCAAGGACCTTCTTGAGCTGATGCCCTTCCTCTTTAGTCTCGGCCATCAGGTCATCGAGCGACTTGCGTCGCCACAATTGATCGAAAGGCATCGCGCGGAATCATAACCTGCTGACGCGAATCGACGTATGAAGATGGCGTGCTGGCCGCGATTCTCGTTTCCGCTGCGCTTTATCGCGCCGGCGATCATCTCTACTCGCTCACGAAAACCGACGGCGACGCGATCCTGCTGCTCGATTACGACAGTGGACGCCTGTCGCGCTTGCGCATCGGCGAGGGCGGGTGGGTGGGCGGGCCGTCGATCGGAGTCGAAACGCCGACCGCCTTGCGCGTCAACATCGCCGATGACAAGTTGACGATCAACTCGGAGGTCGTCGCGAATCGCGTCGACGCATTCACGGTGCAGCAACTGCCGGGCGGCACGCTTTACGCGCCGCGCACGCATGGCCGGCATCCGGCAATCGTAGCGATCCCGGGAGCCGGCATTCTTCCAGCCCCCTACTTCGCGCGGCGCGGTATCGCTTTCTTCGCGCTCGATCAAAATGCCGATTGGCGCAGCAGAACATTCGACGACATCGCCAACGACGTTGTCGCGGCCGTGAACATGCTGCGCAATCGCAGCGACATCGATCCGAAGAAGGTCGGCATCTATGCATCGAGTCAGGGCGGATGGACGGCGCCGATTGCGGCCGCAAAATCGAAGTCGATCGCCTTCGTCGTCTGCGCCGCCTGTCCCGCGACCGATCTGAATACGCAGGAACTGATTCGAACGGACGCCGAGCTGCGTGCGGATGGATTCACGGGCGCCGAGATTCAGGAGGCGGTCGCGTATCGAAAGCTGTATTTCGATTACCTGCTGACCGGCGCGCATCGTGGCGAGCTCGAAGCCGCGAAGGGCGGCCGCTGGTATCCGCGCTTCGGCGGCATGATCAGCCGCGACGCGCCGCTCGCATTGTGGTGGCAGCGCAATGCGCGATTCGTCCCCACGGATTACTGGAAACGCGTGCGCGTACCCGCTCTCCTTCTGTTCGGAAGCCTGGACACCCGCGTGCCGCCATCGGCGCACGCGCCTCGCATCGTCGCTGCCGATCCGTCGGCGACGGTCGTGATCGTGCCGAATGTCGACCACGAAGGGTTCATCGCGAAGACCGGCGGACGCGACGAAGTTCCCCTTCTCGATCGCATCCCGCCGCGCGCAATAGAGCCGACCATTGACTGGATACTGGCGCGACGCTGAACTCCGGCGTACATTGCACCGTTATGAGTGCCATTGACATCAGTACGAAATATCCCCCGGTCCGCAATTACATCGGCGGCGCCTTTGTCGACGGCGAGGGCTACAGCCATCTCGACGTTACAAATCCGGCAGACGGCAGCGTCATCTCGCGTGTTCCGCTCTCGACGGCCGCGGCGGTCGATCGCGCTGTGCAGGCTGCTAAACGCGCGTTTCCCGCGTGGTCGTCACTTCCGATCAAGGAGCGCGTCCAGGTCTTCTTTCGTTACAAGACGCTGCTCGAGCAGAACATCGACGAGCTCGCGGCGCTGATCACCGAGGAGAATGGGAAGATCGACAACGAGGCGCGCGCGGAGGTTCTGAAGTCTGCGGAGCTGACCGAGTTCGCGTGCTCGCTCCCGCAAATCACGGCCGGCGAAGTCCTCGAAGTCAGCCGTGGAGTGGAGTGCCGCGTCGAGCGATTTCCGGCCGGCATCGTCGCGTCGATCACGCCGTTCAACTTCCCGAACATGGTCCCCAACTGGACCATCCCGAACGCCATCGCCCTCGGCAACTGCATGATCCTGAAGCCGAGCGAGCAGGTTCCGCTGTCGGCGGGGCGCATCGCGGAGCTGTTGCGCGAGGCGGGTCTGCCGGAGGGCGTGCTCAACATCGTGCACGGCGGGCAGGAAACCGTCGAAGCGCTTTGCGATCATCCCGACATCGAAGGCATCACGTTCGTCGGATCGACGCGCGTCGCGAAGATCGTCTATCGGCGCGGCACTGCGAATCTAAAACGCGTGCTGGCGCTGGGCGGCGCGAAAAATCATCTGATCGTGATGCCGGATGCTGAGCCCGACATGACGTCGAACAATGTCGTTGCATCGATGTCGGGCTGCGCGGGGCAGCGCTGCATGGCGGCGTCGGTGATGATGGCGGTCGGCAACACGGACCACATCATCAATCGGATGGTCAATGTCATGCGCAATGTGAAGATCGGTCCGGTGATTTCGAAAGAAGCCAAACAGCGGATCGAGTCGTACATCACCGAAGCGGAAAAAGCGGGAGCAAAAGTACTGGTGGACGGGCGAGGAAAAGAGGGCCCGGGTTTCTGGATCGGGCCCACGCTCATTGACTATGTGACACCCGACATGAAGATCGCGAGCGAAGAGGTGTTCGGGCCGGTGATGGTGATCATCCGGTCTCGCGACGTTGAGGAGGCAGTAAAAATCCAGAATCGCTCGCGTTACGGCAACGCAGCGTCAGTGTTCACGGAAAGCGGCGCCGTCGCGCGTTACGTGATGGAGAAGGCGAGCGCGGGGATGGTCGGTGTGAACGTCGGAGTACCGGTGCCGCGCGAGCCGTTCAGCTTCGGCGGCTGGAACGAATCGAAGTTCGGGGTTGGCGACATCACCGGCCGCGGCTCAATCGAGTTCTGGACGAAGTCGAAGAAGATGACGACGAAGTGGAACAAGGAAGCCGGCGTCAACTGGATGAGTTAGGGGTTAGGTGCTTCGCCTACAGTTGGCTTTTTTTTCCACGAATCGTAGAGACGCATCGGTCGACCCAGCCCTGTAGAACGCCGTTCCGAATCAGCTCGCGATCAAACTCGCGAACCAACTGCGAAACACGACTCGAGCTTTGCAGCCGGAGACCGGCTGCTATCTCGCGATTCGTCAGCGATGTTTCGTTGTGTGCGATCCAGGCGGCCAGCCTTCGCGGTACTCCACCACGACGATAACGCACGCGCTCCTCGTCGATCGAAAGACAACTCGCGACGCCTGCGATGACAGCCGACATTGGCGCTGAATCCAGCAGGCGCTGCGCGCGCGGATGCTCATCGCACCGTGGCTTCAGGTCAACCTGCGCTCGCATTTTCTCGATCCATGCGTCACTGCCCAGATAAATTTGCCCGACCAGATCCTTCCATGGATTGCAATCCAATCCGATGCCTGCGTCAACGAAACTCTTGTAATTCGCTCTGGCGAGGTCACGCTGTGGCGCGAATTGCACAAGGAGATCATCAACAGCAAGCCATTCGGGCGGGTTCACTAAACCAAGTGCCGCCCGGTGGCTGCTCCACACTGAGTCTTCAGGTCGCCGCACGATTCCGGCTCGCACGGGGTTGAGAACGTCATAACGTATGACGTTCAAAGCGTATGTCTCCTTCTCTACCAGCTTGCCATTGAACGGGCCCTGGTAGAGATGCCCGGCACGTCCGTAACGGCGATTGAAGTAGCGCGGATATTCTGTGTCGAGCCATCGCATACCGCGGGAAAGTGATTCGCAAGTCAGCTGAATGACGATATGAAAATGATTCGTCATCAGAACGTACGACGTCAGAATCCATGCGAATCGCTGGACAGCCCTGCCTAACAGCCCGAGGAAGGTGTTGCGGTCATCATCGTCAAGAAAGATGTTCTGCCGATTGTTGCCGCGTTGCGTGATGTGGTACAGGGCGCCAGGGAATTGAAGGCGTAATTCTCTCGACATAGCGCCACCGAGGTTACCTCGGTGGCGCTTTCGATCTACCAGATGTGGAAAAAGGTGAAAACTGTAGGCGAAGCACCTATCTCCTATCTCGCTTTGACGGGATACGCAGGTCTCTTGGGGACTACCTGCGGATTTGACTCCAGCTGCTTCAGCGCGACCTCGATCGCCTTGTCTAACTGCGGATCTCTGCCGGCGATGATCTCCGCCGGCGTCTGCTCGATTTCGATGTCTGGCGGGACGCCCTCGTTCTCCACCACCCACCCGCCCTCCGGCGCCCAGATCGCGAAGTTTGGGGCCGTGATCGTGCCGCCATCCATCAGCACCGGGAAGCCGCTGATGCCGACCAACCCACCCCACGTCCGCCGGCCGACAATCGTGCCCAGTTTTGACTTGCGGAACATCCACGGCAGGTAATCGCCGCCCGAGCCCGCGGTCTCGTCAATGATCATCACCTTCGGACCCTGAATCGCCGCCAGCGGCGTGCGCAGATCGGCGCCGTAGCGATGCGCCCAGTAACTCATGAACGGCCGCCGCAAAAAGTCGAGATAGTAATCCGCCGCCTGACCGCCGGCATTGTGGCGCTCATCGATGATGATCGCCTGCCGATCGGCCTGCGGGAAAAAGTAGCGCCGGAAGTAATCGTATCCAAGTGTGGTCGTGTTGGGAACGTAAACGTACGCGACGCGCCCCCCAGTCTTTTCGGTGACGTACCGCAGATTGCGCTCGACCCAATCGCGATTGCGCAGCGCACCTTCGTCCTCAATCGGAACGACTTTCACCGTACGCGATCCGGTTCCGTCAGCATTCGGTCCGACAGTGATCTCGACGATGCGCCCGGCCGTGCGCTCAAATCGGCTGTAGACATCTTCCGGCGGCTTCAGATCTTTTCCCTCGACCGCCAGGAGATACTCGCCATCCTTCACATCAACGCCCGCCTCAGTCAACGGCGACCGCAATTCCGGATTCCAATTCAGCCCGCCGAAAACCTTCGCAAAACGATAGCGTCCGTTCTCGACTTTGTAATCCGCGCCTAACAGACCACCCGGGATCGTGTCGATGTTCGCAAGCGTATCGCCGGGCGTCTGCCGATGATGTCCAACCACCAGCTCGCTGTGCATCCATGCCAGAACGCGCGTCAGATCCTGCCGTGTGGTGATGTCGGGCAGAAACACCGAGTACTTCGCCTTCGCTGCGTTCCAATCGACGCCGTGCATATTTGGATCGTAGAAATAGTCGCGATTGATGCGCCACGCTTCATCAAAAATCTCGCGCCATTCGACAGTCGGATCGATCTTCACTTCGATCTTGTCGACAGCCAGCTTGTGCTTCGTCGCATCGATCTTCTCGCCGACGTCGGCGATCGACCAGACATTCTCCGGAAGCCGCAGCAGGATCCGCTTTCCGTCGCGCGACATCTCGACGTCCATCACCTTCTCCAGCGCCGTTTCTTCCTTGCGCTTGGAGAGGCTGTAATGCATCAGGGTTCCAGGCTGACGCTCCCCACGACCGACGACGTCATTGCGCTTGATGTAATACAGCTCACCGGTTTTCGCGACCTGCAGCGAGCCGTACGACGCGGCCGGCAGCGGCAGCGCCTGAATGCGATTCATGAGGCCGTCCATGTCGATGACAGTTTTCGCCGGCCCTTTTTTCGGTGCTGCTGCCGTTTTTTCGTCGGGCTTCGGCTCGGCGGCTGCATCCGCTGCCTTCGGCGTATCGTCGGGCTTCTTCTCTTCTGCCGACTTACCTTCTTCGTCGCTCTCTTTTGCCAGCGGCGAGACAACGCCCTTCGGCAGCACAGCGAGATAAACCGTGTTCGTGGCTCTCGTGTCCAGACTCCACATCGAAAAGCCGTCGGCGAGCGGACCGGCATCCGTCGACACGAGGAAATACAAATACTTTCCGCTCGGATCGAACACCGGCCCCTCGGCCTGTTCGAGTCCGTCGGTCAGCGGGAAGGACTTCTTCTGATCGAGCGAGTAGAGCTGGATCGTGTCGAAGTTCTGAATCGTGTTGTGAGTGTAGGCAAGCCACTTCGAGTCGGGCGACCACGCGTAATCGATGCCGCCCTGCATCGTGTTCGACGCGATCTTCGTCGAAGTCCCGGTGGCAACATCGAGCAGATAAACCGACGAAGAATTGTCCTGGTACGCGATCTTCGTTCCATCCGGCGACCAGTTGACGGTGCGATAGAAGCCGGCGCCGTTCATCTTGATGTTGCGCGGCGTTCCTTTCCCATCCTGCTGCGCGATCAGCAGCTCGTTCTCCCCCGACTCATCGGTGAAGTACGCGATCAACTTGCCGTCCGGCGACCACTCCGGATTGCGATCGTTCGCGGAAACCGATTGCGTGAGATTGCGATCGTCGCCCTTTTCCATCGGCATAGTGATGATCTCGCCGCGGAACTCGAACGCCGCGCGCGCGCCGCTCGGCGACAGGCTCGCGTTGCGAACGTATCGCGGTCCCTTGACGAAACGCGGCCGCGTTTCATTGAGGTCTGCCGCCACGCCGATCTTCAGCCGGTTGTCGCTGCCGCTGCGCGGATCGAGCAGCGACAAATATCCGCCGCGCTCGAAGATGATCTTTCCGCTTCCGGCGGTGGCGCCGAGGATCGGCCAGTCGGAAAACCTGGTGAGCTGGGCGACCTGCTTCGTGGCGGGGTCATACGAGAAGAGATTGAACTCGCCGGCGCGATCGGATCGGAAGTAGACCTTGTCGCCGACCCACATCGGATCGGTGTCGTTGGATCGCGTCGCGGGCTGCGGAATCTGCTCGACGGCATTCGTCGCGGTGTCGAAGATCATCAGCCGAGCCGCCTGCCCGCCGCGATAGTGCTTCCACTCGATGAAGGCGTCGCCGATGGGCTGATAGATGATTTTCTTTCCGTCGGCGGAGTAGGTCGCTTTCGAGGCATTCGGGATCGGCAGCTTCGTCGAGAGTCCGCCGGTTACCGGAACCGTGAAGAGCTGCGTGAAGCGCCGCGTGTAAACCTCGCGGGGCGATGAGAAGAGGACATTCTTTCCGTCGGGGGTGAAGCCGAGGACGATGTCGTTGTTCGGGTGCCAGGTGAGGCGCTTGGGTACGCCGCCGGCAGTTGGAACGACGTAAACATCGGTGTTGCCGTCGTAACGGCCTGTGAACGCGATCATCGACCCGTCGGGCGAGAATCGCGGTCCCGATTCGATGCCGGGATGCGACGTCAGGCGCCGGACGTTCGTGCCGTCGAGGTTCGCTACCCACAGATCGTTCGCGTACGCGAACGCGATGCGATCCTTGCTGACTGCGGGGTCCGACAGCAGCCGCGTGTCATTGATATCGACTGCAAAGGCCGAAATCGCACAGAAAACGACTGCGATTGCACTGAAGATTCGTCTCATGTCTCCCTCCGGATTGGACAACGGGGCGGCAGTTTAACTATCGTTTTCGATCCACGCAAAGGAGGGTTCCTGATATGGGTGTGCGCGAAGAAGCGCGGACGGTCGAGAATCTCAATCCTTACGACATCGCACAACAGCAATTTGATACCGCTGCCCACTATGTCGCGGACCTGCCTAACGGCCTTCGCGACTGGCTGCGCGGCACGATGCGCCTCCTCAAAGTCGAGTTCCCGATCGAGTGTGATGACGGATCTGTAAAAATTTTCTCGGGCTATCGCGCGCTGCATTCGCGTGTGCGCGGGCCCGGGAAGGGCGGCATTCGGTATCACCCCGACGTGAACGCCGACGAAGTGCGCGCACTCGCGTCGTGGATGACGTGGAAGTGCGCTGTCGCCGACATTCCATTCGGCGGCGCGAAGGGCGGCGTGATCTGCAATCCGAAGCAGCTCTCCAAGAACGAGCTCCGCAAAGTGACACGCCGCTTCATCACCGAGCTCGGCGATACCATCGGTCCGCACACTGACATCCCCGCCCCCGACGTCAACACAACCGCCGAAACGATGGCGTGGATCTACGACACGTACGACATGATGCACGGCGGCAAGAACAACCTCCCCGTCGTCACCGGCAAGCCCATCGCGATGGGCGGCTCCCTCGGCCGCAACGAGGCGACGGCGCGCGGATGCCTCTTCGTCACGCGCCGCGCGATCGAGCAGGGCGCAGTTCCCGGCCTCAATACTCTGAAAGGGGCGACGGTCGTCATTCAGGGATTCGGCAATGCCGGATCGATCGCCGCCGGGCTCTTCGCGGAAGCTGGAGCGAAGGTCATCGGCATCAGCGACTCGACCGGCGGTGTGACGTCGGAATCCGGGATCGATTCGAAAGCGGCGCTCGCGCACAAGAAACAGACCGGATCAGTCGTCGGTCTCGCAGGAACGAAGAACATCACCAACGACGAGCTGCTCCATCTGAAATGCGACGTTCTGATTCCGGCGGCGTTCGAGAATCAGATCCGCAATGACAATGTCGATGGCGTGCGCGCGAAACTGATCGCGGAGGCGGCGAACGGTCCGACGACGCCGGCGGCCGACAAAGTGTTGTTCGAGCGCGGCGTTCCGATCATTCCCGACATCCTCGCGAATTCCGGCGGCGTGACCGTCAGCTATTTCGAGTGGGTGCAGAACATCGAGAACGAGCACTGGAGCGAAGAGCACGTCAATCAGCACCTGAAAGAAAAGATGGAGGCCGCGACCGACGCCGTGCTGCAGATGCAGCTCGAGATCAAGGATCGGAATGGCGAGGCGGTCGATTTGCGGACCGCCGCGTTCGCGCTCGCGATTAAACGGGTTGCCACGGTTGCGTTAGTGCGAGGGATTTGGCCGTAAAAACAGTGCCGAGTGCCGGGTGCCGAGTCTTAACTCCTCGGCACTCGGCACCCGGCACCCGGCACCCGGCACTTCGAATCACCAGACCTTACACGCCTTCGCCCCGCGAACCATAGGACTCCCGTCCGCGCAATTGAACGCGCGCTGAAACTCGGGCATGTTCGACACGATGCCGTTGATCCGGTACTTGCCGGGTGAATGCGGATTCGTGATCGCATTCGCGCGCAGATTCTCCGGCCGCTGATTCTCGCAGGCCCACTGCGCGAATCCGATGAAGAACCGCTGATCGGGCGTGAAGCCATCCATCGGATCGAGTTTCTGATTCGCGACGGCATCCTTCCACGCGATGTACGCGATCAGAGTCCCGCCGAGGTCGGCGACGTCTTCGCCGGAAGTGAGCTTCGAGTTGATCTTGATGTCGTCGACGATCGTGTACTGCGCGTACTGATCGCGGATGCACTGGATCCGTTCCTCGAATTTCTTGGCGTCTTCCTCGGTCCACCAATCCTTCAGATTTCCCTGCCCGTCGAACTGGCGTCCTTCATCGTCGAACGCGTGCGTGAGCTCGTGGCCGATCGTCGATCCGGTGTTGCCGTAGTTCGGCGCGTCATCGAGTTTCGGATCGTAGAGCGGCGGCTGCAGAACGCCCGCCGGAAAATTGATGTCGTTCATCTGCGGGTTGTAGTACGCGTTGACGGTGGGCGGAGTCATTCCCCACTCGCCGCGGTCCACCGGCTTCCCGATTTTCGCCAGCTCGCGATTCGATTCGAAAACCGTTGCGCGCATCGCGTTGCCGGCGAAATCGCCACGGACCACGTCGAGTGACGAATAATCGCGCCAGCGATCGGGATACCCCACCTTGTTCGCGACCGCGTGCAGCTTCTCGAGCGCGCGCTGCTTCGTGGCGTCCGTCATCCAGTCGAGGCCTTTGATCTCGCTCTCCATCGCGGTCTCGACGCGGCGGGTCATGTCAACGGTTTTCCCCTTGGTGTCGGCAGTGAACGTGCGGCGGACGAATTCCTGCCCGAGGGCTTCGCCGAGGTCGCGGTCGACGTAGCGGACGCATCGCTTCCATCGCGGCGGCATCTCGCTCACGCCACGCAGCGTCTTGCGATAGAAGTTGAAGTCTTCCGCCACGAAATTGCTCGACAGATACGGCGCGCGCGAATGCGCCGCGTGCCAGCGCAGATACGCTTTCCAATCCGCGAGCGGAATCGTCTTGATCTCCTTGTCTACGGCCTTGAAGAACTTCGGCTCGGTGACATTGAGTGTCTTGATGTTCGCGAGGTTGGTGTCGGCGAGATAACGCTTCCAGTCGAAGGACGGCGTCAGCGTCGCGAGCTCCGAAGGGCTCATCTTGTGGTACAGGTTGTACGGGTTCCGCCGCTCGACGCGCGTCAGCGATGCCTTCGCGAGATCGGTTTCGATTCGCATTACAGTCTTCGCGTCTTTTGACGCCTGAGTCTTCGACTCGCCGATGACCTGCAGCATGTTCGCGACGTGCTGCAGATACTTGGCGCGGATTTCTTTCGATTTCGCGTCCGCCTTCGTGTAGTAGTCGCGATCGGGAAGTCCAAGGCCGCCGGCGTGCGCGAAGGCGATCACTTGCGTGGCGTCGCCGTAATCCTGATCGGATCCGAATCCGAACAGCCATCCGCTGCCGTAATCGCGCACGTGTTCCGCGGCAAGAAGCGAGGCCAGATCGCGCTTGCTCTTCAGCGCCGCGATTGAATCGAGACGCGACTTCAGCGGAGCCGCGCCGAGGCTTTCGATGTGCGCCTCGTCCATGCAGGCCTGGAAGTAATCGCCGATTTTCTGCTGCGCAGGCGTCCGATCGGGAGACGGCTTCGCCGCGTCTTCGAGGACGCCCCACAGGAACTGTCCGTTTTCCTCAGTGACTTTGCCGTAGACGCTCCACGCGGCTTGATCGCCCGGGATCGGATTGTTCTTCATCCATCCGCCGCAGGTGTACTGATAGAAGTCGACGCATGGGTTCGCGGTCTGGTCCATCGACGGAATGTCGAGGCTCGGCGTGTATGGTAAAGAGGTCAGGGGCCGATCCTTTGTCTGGGCCAGAAGCGGGGCTGCGGCGAGCAGAAAAACGGCAAGAATTCGTCTCATGGCCGGAGAGTCTATAATCTCCTCTTCCCAAAAAAGGAGATGCCATGGCCGATCTGTCGACGAGATTTACAGGAATGTCTTTCGAGAATCCGTTCCTGCTGGCGTCCGCGCCGCCGACCGAGTCAGACAGCAACATCATGCGTGCCTTCGAGGCCGGATGGGGTGGCGTGGTAACAAAAACGATAGGACTGCACCCGGTCGTCAACGTCAAAGGACCGAAGACCAAATTCCTGCGCGCCGACAACAGCGGCTATCGCCTCTCGATGACGAAGCGTCCGGAATCGACGCTGCTCGCGTCGTGGAACTGGGAGCTCATCTCCGACAAGCCGCTCGACTGGTGGATCGGAAAGTTGAGCCGCATCAAGAAGACTTATCCGAAAAAGATGCTGGTGGTCTCGATCATGGCCGGCTCCGGAAACGACAAAGAGCTGCACAACTGGCAGACGCTGACCAAGGCCGCTCAGGACGAAGGCGCCGACGCGCTCGAGCTGAATTTTTCCTGTCCGCACATGGACCGCGTCGACATGGGATCGAACGTCGGAAAGGACAAAGTTCTCTGCTCGGTCGTCACGCAAGCGGTCAAAGAAGTCTCGAAGGTTCCGGTGTGGGTGAAGCTGACGCCTGCGACCGCGGACATCGTGGAAGAGGCGGAAGCTTCTTTCCGCGGCGGAGCGGACGCCATCTCGTCATCGAATACTTTCCCGTCTCTCCCTGTCATCGATCCCAACACGCTGGAGTTCGAGGCCAACGTCGAAGGCTACGTCTCGAGTGGCGGACTCGGTGGGCCGGCGATTCTTCCGCTGTCGCTCGCCAAGATGTCGCAGTTGACGCGGGCGTTTCCTGACAAGGCGTTCTCAGGAATCGGCGGCGTCTCCAACTTCGACCACGCCCTCTGCTACTTCCTTCTCGGCTGCGGAACGGTGCAGGTGTGCACGGCCGCGATGCTCGATCAGGCGATCGGACCGAACGTGATCAAGGCGCTTCTCGCGGGCATGAGTGAGTTCATGGAGAAGCGCGGCTACAAGTCGCTCGAGGACTTCCGCGGGATCCGTCGCGATCGCGTGACGGCGCATTCGCTGATCAAGCGTCCGGAGCAGTTCGACTATCGCGGCGGATACGACACGGCCGAAGAGCATGAGGGGTACGCGAAGCCGCGGCCGCTCGCGACTGTTTAAGTGTCCCAGGCGGATGTCGCCGCATCCAATCCTTTTAGAAGACGCCTGCGTCGAAAAGACGTCACTTTCAAAACGAAAGTTCGGGGCGCGAACAACGAGGGGAAGGACAACAACTCCGGCAACACCGACTTTGCGCTGAACGACGACTACCTCTGGATCTCGTACGACTTCAGCATTCCGCTGGCGTGGATCACCGATGTCGGCGATCTCGGACCGGGTTTCATGGTCAGTTGGGAGAATCCGTTCGAGCACGTCGAGGAAGCGGCTGCATTCTGCGTTCGAACGTTTTTCGGTTACAACCGGAAGCGACGCGATGAGCTCGTGCGCCGCGTGCGCGAAGCATCGCAGCGCGCACACACCCGTCCGCAACCTACGGTGGCGGCAGCGGCGGCCACAATTCCACGCTGCCAATCCTGCGGCGCCACCTCGCCGCATCAATACGACTTTCAGTGGATGTTCAGCGTCGGCCACCTACTAATGTCGAAACCCGATCGACGGCTTCTCTGCCCATCGCATGCACGGTGGCGCGCGCGCCTCGTCTTCGCATCCAACCTCATCACCTCGAACCTCGGCTTCGGATTCTTCATCTCGCCGATCATCAATCTGGCCAACGTCAAGGAAGCGCGCAAAGCCGGCGCGTTAGGCCGATTTGAAGCGGCATTTTGGATCACGCTTGGCTTTTTCCCGTACGCCCTGATTGCATGGATGCTCGCGTGGGTGGTGTGGTACGTGATTCATTTCTGATGCCTCAAACTGCATCGCACTAATCCTGAGCGCGAAGACGCGAAGGATCCGTCGCCTATGACCAAGTACTTCGTCTACATGCTGACAAACAAGAACAGGAGTGTCTTGTACACGTGTGCAACGGATTCTTTGGAGAGTCGGCTCTCGCAACACAAGGACAAGGTGTTCGATGGCTTCACGAAAAAGTACAACTGCGACCGCCTGGTCTATTTTGAGATATTCGGCAACGCCGAAGCTGCGTCGGTACGGGAGAAGCAGAT
>DATBSF010000466.1:0-15047 GCA_036559905.1 Thermoanaerobaculia bacterium
GTGTCGCAGATCGTGGCGGCGGCCGGCGAGCTCGATGACTTCCAGCGCAACACTGCGATGGAAAAAGCGCGCGATCACGTTGACGCCGCTCTCAAGCGCGCTGGTGAGAATCCGCCTGCTCCGCGTTCGACGGTCGAGGCGCTGCGGTCGGAACGCGATCCCATCAACAAGGCGAACTTCCTGCAGCAGGTTCTGTTTTCAGAGCTCGATGACGTCCGGCGCGATCGGCAGACACTCAGCGACCTGCAGGCGCGTCTCTCCTCCATGACCAACGACATCGACAACGCCCTCGGCGACGCGTTAGGCGCAACCTTCGACTATTTCCGCGCCGGCGGGCAGTGAGCGAAGAAATCGTCTGCCCCGGATGTAGCCTCGCGATGCCGCATCGCGATGCCGCCGGCTATCACGGCTACTACAACGCTTCGCCGGAGTGCTGGCTCGTCTACACCGAGGTGCTCGCGAACGAGTACAGCAACGCGGTGTTGTTCGGACAAGTCCATCAACTGACCGTCGACTCGTATGCCGTGCAGCACGCCGGCGGACCGCATCCCGACAAGTCAGTCGACATCCATCTCTGCGGTCTGCACCTGGTGCTTGTCGAGGGAATGAAGCCGGTGACTGTTCCGCCGGTGCTGCAGCGCATCGCGAGTGCAGTAGATGGATGGCCGCACTTCGTCCCGCCTCCGCAGATCGCATCGATCACCGTGTTCGATGTCGCTCTCGCAAAGACGATGTCGGATCACATCGAGATCGTGAAGCGATGGGCGCGGCTCATTTGGGATGCGTGGGCGAAGCACCACACGGCGGTCGCGGAATTAGCGCGAGTGCGTTGAAAACGATTTGGAGTGCGGTGCCTTGGCACCGCTTTCACGGCCGCGGCTCGCCGCAGCCGCCAGAGCGGCGGCAAGCCGCCGCAGTCCATATCACGCCACTGCCGATTCGTTGATTGAGACCGTCCCCGCGTCGGCGTCCAGCGTCGCCTGAACGCCGATCGGCATCACCAGCTTCTGCTCGATGTGTCCGAACGACAGGCCGGAGATTGCCGGGACGCCGAGGTTGCTGAAGCGATCGCGGAGGATTTCTTCGAGGCTGAATGTCGGGCCAGTGTACTTGCAGTCGGTGCAGCGGCCCCAGACGAATCCTGCGATGCGCGCCAGGCTTCCGCCTAACGCGAGCTGCGTGAGCATGCGATCGATCCGGTACGGCTCTTCGTGGGTGTCTTCGAGAAACAGGATCGCGCCCTTCGTGTCGACTTCGTACGGCGTTCCCATCAGCATGGAGACGAGCGTCAGATTTCCGCCGGCAAGACGACCGGTCGCTTTTCCGGGCGCGAGCTTGACGATGCGATTCGTGCGATCGACAAGCTCGTTCGCTTTCTTCGGCGGCGTGGGAAGAAGTCCCGCCGGCTCGGCGGTCATGACGACGCGTTTGAAGTTTTCGATTGTGTACGGATCGTAGACCGAGCCTCCCACCGGGCCGTGAAACGTGATCAGGCCGGTCTTCTGATGGATGGCGTTGATCAGTGCGGTGATGTCGCTGTAGCCGATGACGACCTTTGGCTTGCGCGCGATGAGATCGAAATCGAGATAGGGCAGCACGCGCGGCGAGCCCCACCCGCCGGTGTAGCAGACGACCCCGGCGATGCGGTCGTCGGCGAAGAAGCGGTTGATGTCGTCGGCGCGGTCGCGATCGCGACCGGCAAAATAGCCGTACTTGTCGAAGGCATGCGCGCCGATCTGGACGTGAAATCCGAGCGCTTCCATCTGATCTTTTCCGAACTGAACTTCGTCGGACTCGAATGCCGCGCTGGCTGGAAGCACCAGGCCGACCGTATCGCCTGCGACGAGCCGCTTCGGCTTGATGTTAGACCGAGCCGGTGAGGGCGCGACGGCTGTGGCGGCGGCAGCCGCGATCGAGAGGCGCGCGAAATCACGTCGATTCAACATGGCTCGATCGCTCCTCAACGACCGTGTTCGAGAGAACGTAGCCGACTGCCAGAGTCGTCAGGCTTCCGACCACGGTGTACCAGGGCCACGCGAGCGGGGTCCACAGCCACACGGAGGTCACGGCCGCGATTCCGGTGAGCATTCCTGCGAAAGCTGCGAACGATCCCTCGCGCTGCATCGCAGCGAGCAGGAAGACGCCGAGGATCGGACCATTGATCAGGGAGGCGACGGCGAGAGCGGTGTTGACCGCCGATCCCGTCGAGCCGATCAACATCAGTGCAACCACAATCTGCGCGAGGCCCGCGACAACTGTCAGCACACGCCCAACTTTAAGGTAATGCTGATCGCTCTTCCCTCGAACCAACGGCTGATAGAGATCGGCGACTGCGGTGGCGGCAATCGAGTTGACCGAAGGGGAGACCGCGGCAGCCAGAATGGCGGCAACGATCAGTCCCGACAATCCGACCGGCACGTGATTGATGATGAAATCCGGAAAGACCTGATCGGCCGTGATGAATGGAGCAGCCGGTGACCCCGACGCATATCCCAACAACTTGTCGGGCCGGTAGAAGCCGAAGAGGAGAACGCCGATGAAAAGGAACAACACGAATTGCAGAAAGACGACGACGCCGGAAATCAGCAGCGCGACGGCAGCCTTGCGCGCGCTGGTCGTGCAGAGATAGCGCTGCACCATGTATTGATCGGTGCCGTGCGTGCTCGCGGTGAGGAAACATCCGCCAATGATGCCGGCCCAGAAGACATAAGGCCGCGTCAGATCGAACGAGAAGTCGAACATCCGGAACTTGTGCGCCTGATGACCGATGGCCAGCGCCTGATCGAACCCGCCCGGAATTCCCTTGATGAGGAGGATCGCGGCAGTCGTCGCGCCGGCGAGGTAGATGCCCAGCTGCAGCACTTCGCTCCACACCACCGCTTCCATTCCGCCGGCGGCGGTGAAGAGAAGCATCAGCAGACCCATGAAGATGATCGAGCCCGCGATCGTGGTCGTCGTCCCCGCGTGGGGAAAAAGCGATTTCCAGACCGTCGCCATCACGAGCGATGTGAGCAACAGACGGACGCCATCCGCGATCGTCCGCATCACGATGAACAGAGTCGCGGCGAGGCTTTTCACCTGCGATCCGAATTTGCCCTGCAGGAGTTGATAGACCGTCATGAGGCTCTGCCGGAAATAGGCGGGGATGAAGAGAATGCAGATGACTACGCGTCCGACGAGGTATCCGAGTACGAGTTGCAGGAACGTGAAGTCGCCGCCGCGCGAATATGCCAGGCCGGGAACCGAGACGAAGCTGATCGCAGATGTCTCAGTCGCGACGATCGATGCGGAGATCGCCCACCACGGAACGTGCTGCCCCGCGAGGAAGTAATGCGCCGTTGTCTTCTGCCGCTTCCGGCACCAGAAGCCGATGCCGAGGATCGTCGAGACGTAGACGGCGATGATGACGAGGTCGAGGAATTTCATAAGGCAGAGGGCAGAAGGCAGAAGGTCGCCGCCTATCTTACTTCTGCTTTCTGCCTTCTGCCTTCTGCCTTTAATGCTCGTTGCGATTGCGCTTGCTGGTCGACAGAACGGCGATCATCTCGCGCAGTCGTTCCTGCGACTGGCGATCGGCCGCCAGGACGCGCAGGCCGGTCTGCAGCTCGTTCGTCGTGCGCTCGACGGTGTGCACGACTTCGCAGTCGACGCTGATCGGGCCGAACTCCGACTGGAACATTACACGGCACGTCGCGCCGCTCTGCGGAAGTTGCGCCTGATGCAAAATGCGCAGTCCGGCGATCGATGCATCCACAACCTGAACTGGTGTCGCACCCGCGAATGCGCGGATCGGCTGTACGAGTATGACTCGATGAAAGCGCCGCCGTTCAGACTGGAGCATGGACCCACATTTAGTCTACCACGTCAGTGCGGACTAGATTCCGTCTGGAATTCTTTCCACCTCTTCATGAGATCGTCGACGGCCTTCTGCCGCTCCGCGACAACCGCCACCGACTGCACGGAAGGCGCCACATCGCCCTGCTGCAGGAGAGACAGAGTCGTCCGCAGCGAACCGAGAACGGTGTTGAACGAATCAGGACGTCCGCCCGCCGGTGGCGGTCCGAAATCCTCGGTCTCCACGCCTTCCAGCGCGCCGCCTTTCGCAGCCAGCGGTGTGCCGGCGACGCGCGTTCGAATTCCGCGAAGCTGCTCCAGCGCCGCCGTCGCCGAGACGATGTCGTCGTAGATTTGCTTCGACAGCGTGAACTGCTGCTGCAATCCTTCCGCGGAGGTCTTCACGCGCGGATCCATTTTCACGACCAGCGGTTGCGTTACCGATTTTCCGTCGGCGGTAAGTTTGACGGTGTACGTCCCCGGCATCACCCATGGCGAAGACGGCGACGGTGCGGTATCGAACGGAACCGCGGAGATCGGATATGTCGGACGCGTTCCAGGCGCCGGCGTGTAGTGAAGATCCCAAACGAATCGATGCATGCCGGGCGTCGCGGCGAGCGCGCGCACGGGACGAATCCAGTACCAGGGAACCTGACCGGTGTCTTTCGGCGTCTCCGATGCGTCGCTGTTCGAGTAGCGGCGCACGAGGTTTCCGGCAGAATCGAGGATCTCGAGACGGAGGTCCTTCGCTGCGCTCAGGATGACGTAGTCGATGACGGCGCCGTCTGGAGGATTTTGTCCCGCAGGTTCATCCGGCGGCAGCGGCGTGTCTGTGTACTTGCTCCAGCGATAACGCCACGCGCGCGCGGGCTTGAAGAGAAATACATCGCCGGTGGCCGTTTGCCGCAGCGGCTCCAGATTATCGAGCACCCAGAACCCGCGACCGTGCGTTCCGGCGATTAGATCGTCGTCGTGCACCACGAGATCGCGGATCGACGAGCACGGCATGTTGAGTCGCAATGACTGCCAATGGTCGCCGTCGTCGAACGAGACGTAAACGGCCTGTTCGCTTCCCGCGAAAAGAAGTCCGCGCTTTTTCGGATCTTCGCGAACGACGTTAATGATTCCGCCCGCAGGAATGCCGCTCACGACCTCGATCCACGTTTTGCCGCCGTCGCGCGTGCGAAGGATGTGCGGGTGGAGATCGTCGAGGCGGAATGTATTGATGGCAGCGTACGCAGTCAGCGGATCGGAATGCGACGCTTCCATGATCGAGACTTTCGACCACGGAGTCAGTTGCGGCGGCGTGACATCGCTCCAGGTTTTTCCGCCGTCGGTGGTCACGTGGATCAATCCGTCGTCCGTGCCGGCCCAGATGCGATTGATGTCGCGCGGCGACGGAGCGAGCGCGTAGACAACGCCGCGCTGCGTCACGTTGACCTTGGGCGTGTAGACGCCGACATTCGCCGGCACATTCCACGTCTTACGCGTCAGATCGGGACTGATCTCGGTCCAGCTTTGTCCGCCGTTGCTCGTTTTCCAAACGGTGTTAGACGCAAAAAAGAGAATGTGCGGATCGGCAGGCGAGAAGACCACCGGCTGCGTGCGCACGACGCGATAGTTCGGGCCGCGAAGCGGCTTGGGCGCAATCTGCGTCACTTGCGCGGTGCGGCGGTCGAATCGCTCGAGCTTTCCGCCGTAAATGATGTCGGGGTTCAGCGGGTCGGGGACGGCGTAACCATATTCTTCGATTCCGACCGGGTGCCAGTCCCACATCGTGATGCGGCCGTTGTCGCTGCGCGTCTGCACGCACGCCGACCCGCTCTCCTGCTGTCCGCCGCACACGCGATATGGAAAATCGTTGTCGGCATTGACGTGGTAGAACTGCGCGCTCGGCTGGTTGTACCAGGAGCTCCACGTCTCGCCGCCGTTGACTGTGATGACTGCGCCCTGATCGGAAGCGTTGAGGATGATCTTCGGATCATCGGGATTGATCCACAGACGATGGTAGTCGTCGCCACCCGGTGCGCCTCGAAATGCCGCCCACGTTTTTCCGCCGTCGATCGATTTCCAGGTCACCACGTTCGCGACATACACGACGTCGGCGTTTTTCGGATCGGATCGGATCTCGTTGAAGTCGCCGTCGCGGCCCCACAAGCGATTGTCGGTGTTCATCAACCGCCACGATTCGCCGGCGTCGTCGCTGCGATAGATTCCGCCGCCTTTTGTCGCGCCGACGACCGCGTAGAGCCGCTTCGTATCGGCTTGCGAGACTTCGATGCCGATGCGGCCGAGTCCTTCATTCGGGCCGGGGAGTCCGGCGGTCAATTGCTTCCACGTCGTGCCGCCGTCGGTCGATTTGAAAAGACCGCTGTTAGGTCCGGTCCACGCTGCGTTTTCCCACGGACCCTGGCGCGCCTGCCACAGCACAGCGTAGACGGTGTCGGGACTGGCAGGATCGATCGCGACATCCATGCCGCCGGTGTTTTCATCTTTGTAGAGGACGCGCTGAAACGAGCTGCCGCCGTCGGTCGATCGATAGATACCGCGCTCTTCGTTCGGTCCGTACGGATGGCCTAACACGGCGACCAGAACGCGATTCGGATCGCGCGGATCGACGGCGATCATCGGAATCTGCTGTCCGTCGCGGAGTCCGAGATGCTCCCAGGTCTTGCCGGCGTCTGAGGATTTGTAAATGCCGTCGCCGGTTGAAAGATCAGGCCTCTGCAGGCCTTCGCCGCTGCCGACATAGAGAATGTTCGTGTGCGAAGGGGCGACCGCAATCGCGCCGATGGAGCCGGTGGGCTGCTCGTCGAAGACCGGCGTCCAGATGCGGCCGGCGTCAGTGGTCTTCCAGACGCCGCCGTTGTTGACGCCGATGTAGAAGACGTTCGGTTGTCCGCGCACCCCGACCGCGGCGACAGTGCGTCCTCCGCGGAACGGGCCGATCATGCGCCAGCGCATTTCGGCGAAATCGACTTTTTGGGCGAGGGAGGTGGTGGCGACGAACAGGAGCAACGCTGCGCGCTTCAACATGGACGCAGATTATGTCCGAACCGGATCGCATGCCGCAGTGGAGGACGGAGTCGTAAAGTGATACCGTTTCCGCACTTCCGTCATTTTCATGATCCCAGACGCCAGTGACCGCCTTCTTCGCGAGTACCTGAGCGCGACAACTGACCCCGAAATCGAGACCAGTCTCGCCCGCATCGTGCAGGAATTTGCGAAGCCGCTCATCTCACGGATCGTCGGCTCGGCCCTTCGCGGACCGTCAGCTCGCGATGCCGAGGATCTGGTGTCCGAAACGGTGATGCACCTCATTCGACGGCTTCGCGAAGCGAAAATAGACCCTGCCAATCACGCGATCCGTGATTTCCGCCGTTACGTAGCGACCGCGGCTTACAACGGCTGCCATGAGCGGCTGCGAGAGAATTATCCCGCGCGAAACAGGCTTCGAAATCAGCTCCGCTATCTCCTGAATCACCATTCCGACTTTGCGCTCTGGCAGGCGGCGCAGGGACAACTCGTCTGCGGGCGCGCGCGTTGGATCGGCCGCCCGGCCGGATCCGCAGAGTGGCTGCAGAGTTCCAGTTTTTCAGCGCGAAGCGATCCCTCCGCTGCCAATCGAGCACAGATCACGCAGCTGGTTGCGCAAATTCTGAACGAGGCGCAGGAGCCGCTCGAATTGGATTCTCTACTTCAAGCGATCGCGCGAATCATCGGACTCGACGAACGTGGAACCGAGCTTCCGCTGGGCGGCGCCGAGGTTGCCGGAGATGCCGCGATCGATGCGCGGCTCGAACTGCGCATGTCGCTGCGCCAGCTCTGGGCTGACATCGGCGAGCTGCCGCTGCGGCAGCGAGTCGCACTCTTGCTGAGTCTTCGAGACAATCAGGGCCGCGAGATCCTGAGTTTGCTGCCGTACACGCGCACCTCGACGATCGCTGAAATTGCCGAGTTATTGCAGATTCCGCCTCCGAAACTGGCGGAGTTGTGGACCGCGCTCCCTCTCAACGATTTGACAATCGGTCAGCTCCTCGGCGCCTCGAAGCAGCAGGTCATCAAACTTCGGCGGCTCGCTCGTGAACGGCTGTGGCGGATCTCCAAACGCCGCGAACAAACGACGACAATTCAAGGGCATCAGAATGTCGTGCCCGAATCCGCGTCTTCAAAAGCAGTTCTCGCCACCACGAGGTTAGGGGGAAGGACCGGACGATGAACGCGTCACATCCGACATCCGAAGAGATCGGCCGGTATCGAGATCGCTCGGCCGCACCCGACGAGCTCCTCAGGATTGACGCGCACCTTGCGACGTGCGATCGCTGCCATTCGACTCTCGGCGGCGAGAGCGCCGACAGTGTAATAGTCACTCTGGCGCCAACCGGCGTCCGGGAAAGCGATCATCTGACCTACGACGAGATGGAGCGCTGGGTCGACGGCCGAGCTGAAGCAATCGAGCGTGAACTTTTCCAGGAACATGTCGCCGACTGCAGTCTGTGTCGCGACGAGCGGGACGATCTCGATCGGGTCCGCGAGAATGTCGCATCGGTTTCGGCGGGCGTACGGCCGATCGAAGCCGGCTTTACGTGGCGATTGTCGTTCGCTGCTGCGGCGGTGATCGCCGTGGTGATCGGTATCGGCTGGGTCCTTCGCAGGGAAGGCGTCCCGACACCCCTACCAAAGCCCTTGGTCGCACCTTCTCCCCGGCCGGCGGAGGGAGACGCGCTAAGGGGACGTCTCGACGCGGTGCGACGAACTGGAACTCTCGCGAGGCCCGAGATTCTCTCGCCGTTGTTGGAGGGAAGAGTGGTGCTTCGTGGAGGCGAATCGACAAGCGTTCCCTTTACGCTTTTGAAGCCGATCGCGACCGTCGTTCGCGATCCTCGGCCTGAATTTCGGTGGACCGCTTTGCCGGACGCTTCTTCCTATACTGTCGCCGTCGTCGACGCCGACACAGGAGCCGTTGTTGCGAGAGGCTCCTCGGATGACACGTTGTGGCGGCCGGACAAACCGCTCGCGCAAGGCAAAACATATTCGTGGCAGGTCACCGCCCGCCGGCGAGGTGAGCGGATTACAGAGCCTCGACCTCCCGCGGCGGAAGCGCGGTTCATCGTCGCAAGCGCGGACACACTCAACCGAATGAGCGCATGGGAGCGACATCTTCAGGACGATCCGGCTCGCCGCGGCATTCTGCTTGCGGAAGAAGGATTCCTCGACGATGCGGAGCACGAGCTGCAGCTCGCTTCACAACGCGGCGATCGCCCTGCGCAGGAGCTTCTGAATCGGGTCCGGGCGTGGAGATCTGACATCGTGCGAGAAATACGTTAAACGATCCTTCCGCCCATGCTCCCAGCGAACCTGGCGTCGTTGCCGGCTGCTCCGCGACGGTTGTCAGTCAGTGGAAAGTCGGCTCAGATCTACTGGGCCCCGTTCCTTCTCGTCGGCCAGTAGCGGGCCCCACACAAAAAAGTCGATCCTTCATTCCGGCATCGGAATGTGTCCCCCTTTTTGTCGTCGTACCTCTGCGAAGGGAGGAATGATGATGATTCGAATACCGAGACACATCTCACTATTTGTCGTTGCCATATTGCTGCTTGCCACTACGGCGCTGGCTGACGCCGACGTCAAGGACCGCGACCGCAAGGGAGTGCCGACCTTCGTGACCGGTTCTGTCGGGAAACTCGCTCGCAATGATGCGGCGGCTGCGAAAGAGTTTCTGAAGGCGCAAAAGGATTTGCTGAAGATGACCGGCACGGAGGATTTCGAAGTCCTGGCCACCATTCCGGACGAGAAACTCAAGCAAAGCCATTTCAAGTTGCGTGAGTCGCTGCGCGGGCTGCCGGTCATCGGTGCCGAATACATCGTCCACGCCGATGCGAGTGGCAATGTATTCGCCATCAACGGCCGTTTCGTGGCCGACAAGGATTTGGCGAAGAAGGCCTCTGTCGAAGCCTCCACGGCGCTGCAGACTGCATTAACGCAATTGGGGGTCACAGCACCGCAGTTTGTGCAGCCCGCCGAATTGGTCTATGTCGTCACCGATCAGAGCGACGCTTATCTGGCGTGGCGTTCGACCGTGGCGTACCGCGACAAGCAGGGACCGCAGCTCGACATCATCTATGCCGACGCGACGACGGGGAATCTCGTGCTGCGGGATCCGCAGTACAAACGCATCAAGTATCGCTTCACATATTCGGCAGACAACGGCACTAGTCTTCCGGGCAGACTCGTTCTCACGGAAGGGAGCCCGGCGAGCGGCGACGTTCCCGTCGACGCGGCGCATGACAACGCGGGCGTCGCGTACGACTACTACATCTTTGTTCACGGCCGGAACTCGTGGGATGACGCCGGCGCGAATCTTGTGTCTACGGCGCACTTTGACTCTGGACTCAACAATGCCTTCTGGAACGGCGGCCAGGTTGTCTATGGCGATGGCGACGGATTCCTGTTCGCGCCGCTGTCGCAGGCACTGGACATCTGCGCGCATGAATGGACGCACGCGGTCACGTCAAGAACCGCTAATCTGACATACGCGAACGAGTCGGGAGCCCTCAACGAGGCGACCTCCGACATCCTGGGCAGCTCCGCCGAGGCATGGATTCGCGGGGTCAGCGCCAACACCTGGAAGATCGGTGAGGACGCCTTCACGCCGTTTACTGACGGAGACGCTCTTCGCTTCATGAACGATCCCGCCGCCGCGGGTGACCGCGACTTCTATCCGGATCGATTCACCGGCTCCGAGGACAGCGGCGGCGTACACACGAACTCCGGGATCGCCAATCTGGCGTTCTATCTGATGGTCGCCGGCGGTACGCACCCGCGTGGAAAGACCAGCAATTACGTCTCTGCGTTCAGCCCAGATATCACCTACAGCCTGCAAGTCGGAGAACGCGTCTGGTATCGGGCGCTGCGCTACTACATGACTTCGTCCACAAACTTCCGCGGCGCGCGCAATGCGACCGCGCAGGCAGCGCGCGACATCTACGGCATGGGCGCCGGCGACACTGTGAACAGCGCATGGGATGCCGTTGGCGTTCCGGGCACGGTGAGCGCGAGCAATCCGTTCACCTACGTGTCGGGTCGCGACCAATTCCTCTCCTGCTATGGAATCGCCGGACCCTTCGCCTCCAATTGCGACACCGTCAGCGACCCGAATGACAGGCAGATGTGCCGTGGGTTGTCGTTGCGGTCGCAGTCGCCCTGCACTTCGATGACCGACCGGAATATGCAGCTCGCCTGCTACGGCATGTCCACACAGCAATACCCGTCGAACTGCCGCGACATCACCGATCCTGACATGCGCAATTTCTGTTATGGCGTGTCGGGCCGGAACACGGGCTATTGCAACTACGTCACTGAAGATCCGACGAAGCAGCTCTGCTACGCGATGGCGAGCGGCAACAACGCGTATTGCAACAACATCAGTGATCCCAATGACCGCAATTTCTGCCTGGGAGTGGCGGCTCACGTCAACGGTTACTGCGCGAACATTCAACAGTAGTTGCGAAGGCTGAAGCCGAAGGCAGAAGTAGTCGTCTTACTTCTGCCTTCACTCCAGCCGTGCCGTGCGCCCGTTCGAAATGAGGAAGGGCGTGACGGCACGCTCCCCTTCGATGATCCGGAAAGCGAGTCCATCATCTGCCGATTCGCCTTTTGGGTCTGACCGAGTCCTAAACCCGGTCGCGCGCCCCTTCGGTCCCTGACAAGCGCGCACAGTTCGCGCAACAGTACACCTTGCCGGAGGCTTCGATCCCGTGACCGATCACTCTGCAACCGCAGTGCTCGCATTTCGGCGCAAGCTTGTGGATCGCACACTCGAAGCTGTCGAAAGTTCCACGGCCCCGGGGGCCGTTGACCTCGAACGATTTGTCATAGTCGTTTCCGCACACGTCACACTTCGCCATGATGACCGCTCCTCTCTATAGATCTTTGGCGTGTTCGATCAGCGGCATCCCGAAAAAATCGGTGATGCGCCCCGTCTTGCGATAGCGATGTTTCTCATAGAAGCGCATCGCGCGCTGCAATGGTTCGGTCGTGTCGAGCGTCACGCGGCGGCATCCCTGCACGCGCAGCTCATCTTCCGCCGCCTGCAGCAGCGCTGCGGCCGCTCCCTTTCCACGCCACGCCGCGCGCACCGCCATGCCGCGAAGATGGCCATCCGCGCCGTGTTTCGCGCAGGCAATCGTACCGATTATTTCGTCATCATATAATGCTACTAAAACAGACATTGTTTTCAGGCGATCGTCAACCGAGTCCGGCACGGTGTCCTCGTACGCGCCCTTCGTGTAATCGTTCTTGTACGGAGCGAATGCTTCGCGCATGCACGCGAGAACTGCGTCCGCATCTTCCGCGCTCGCTCGTCGAACGTAGACTTCGTTCTTTTCCCACTCCATATTTGCGGCGACTCTCGCCGAAACCGCCGCACCCCATTCGCGCGCGACAAGCGCGAGCGCAAGATCGATTCCAGCGCTGACGCCGGCCGAGGTGGCGACGCGATCGTGGATGATGAAGCGTGTTCCTTCGCGCACATCGATCCGCGGATTCTCGCGGAGCAACTCGAATGCGCTGTGATGGGTGGTGGCAGTCATACCGTCGAGAAGGCCGGCGTTCGAGAGGATCAACGCGCCGGTGCAAACCGACGCGACCATGCGCGTCTGCTTGCGCACGAAGTCAATGAGCTTCGGATTCGATCGCGCGTGCGTACGCGCGCCGAGTCCACCAGGAACGATGAGGATGTCGAGCGCCGGCGCGGCTTCGATCGTGGCGTCGGGCGCGACACGCATCCCATGCCGGCACCGGACCTCTCGCTGCTCCTCGGCAATCAGCAGCGTGCGGCAATCGGCGCCGAAGCGCGCGGCCATTCCGAACACTTCGTACGGGCCGGCGAAATCGAGCTCCTCGACGTCGTCGAAGATCAGGATGCCGATTGTCTTCATGGAATCGGGCAGTTTATCCCGAGCGCGTGTGGGCACAGGGGGCGGGAGCGAGGGATCAATCGAGGCGCAGCTGCGCAATTTCCACGGGCGTAGCGAGCCGCGAAGGAGCGACACTGTATCGATGAACAGTCGCGCGACTTCGCCTCGAATCGGCTCCGTAGCGGGACCGCAGCTGCGCCGCCGTTGATCCCTCGCTCCGCCCCTTTAGCCCGCCCACGCTCGGGATAAACTTAGAGTGCTCATGGAATCGGCGCATGCGGTCTCGCGGGCATCGGCGCGGGTCCCTTGAGCATCTCCCACAGGATCTGATTGAACTCGGCGTCGTTGACTCGATCGGGTGCGCTCAGATCGATCGATGACGACTTCGTCGCGGCCGGACCCTTCTCGGGATTCTTTTCATCGAGCGAAACCGCCGGCGTGATCGCGGCATACGGCGTGAGATCGGGCTTGTCGTTGAAGATGTCGTCGAGCGGTCGGCCGTACTTGTCGAACTGCGACATCGGCGTCAGCTCGAGGATGCGCTCGATCGTCGCGACGACATCAGTGGTGTTCAGAAATCGATGCCGCACGCCGGCGCGGTTGTACGCCGAAATCACGAGCAGGACCGAGCGATGCGAGTCGACGTGATCGGCGCCGTCCTGCGCGTCGTCCTCGAGGACGAACATGATCGTGTCGCGCCAATACGGAGAGTTCGAAAGCGCCGCGACGATGCGGCCTAACGCGAGATCGTTGTCAGCCATGCACGCGCGCGGCGTGCACAACCCCGCCCGCCCACCCGCAGTGTGATCGTTAGGCAGGTGCATGATCTCCAGCGCCGGAAGCGTGCGCGTGCGGACGTATTCGTTGAACTCTTCGATCCACGCGTCCGCGCGTTTCTGATCCGGAATCTTCATGTCGTAGGACGGATACGTGCGGCTGGTGTCGGGCGCAAGCTCGCCCTTCCTGACCTTCTTCGTTTCCGGATTCACGAACTCGCCGTAATTGCGAAGGCTGATGCCCTTCGCGATCGCGCGATTCCAAAGATAGCCTTCCGCCGGTTCGTCGACTTCACCTTCGTCGACGTCCGCCCGCTTGTCCGCGTATGCCGTCGGAACGGTCTTCTCGGTGTAATCGGTCACATACGCCGCCGTCGACCACACATGCCCCTGCGAGCTCACCTCGGCATTCGTGAAGAAGCGATCGAAGATTCCGAATCGCTCCGCGAGCGCATGGTGATTGGGCGAGATATCGCGGCCGAAAAACAGCAGCGACGGATCGCCGTCGCCCTCTTTCAGATCGCCGAGGACCTGATCGTACGTGCGGTTCTCTTTGATGATGTAGATGACGTGCTTGAACGCCGGCATGCGGCGAGAGACCGCCGCCGTCCAATGATTCGCCCTGGCCACGCGCTTCGACCACGCCGGCAGTTGTCCCTTCGAGAAATCGACGACGCGGATCGAGCCGTCGATCGTCGATAGCGTGTAGGTGATACCGGGGGCGCGGATCGATTTCTCCGGCGTCGGTCCGGTCGGGTTCGGGTGCGTGCCGCCGCCCTTCGCGTTCAAAATCAAAAGGCGATTGCGCTGCGCGATGATGGTCGCCGGATACCAATCGGTCGGAATGCGGCCGATGAGTTTGTTCTCTGCGAAAACTGCAATCGCGTTGTTGTCCGCCTCGGCCACAAACAACGGCGATGCATCCGGCGACAGCGCGAGCGCGTTAGGCGTACTTCCCTCGCGAACGCCGCCAGGCGGCGGATCGTCGAGAAAATGCATCTTGAGCGACGCGGTTTCAACGACGGCGACACGATCGCGGCTGGCCAGCGCGACGTACAACCTCTGGCCGTCGCGGCTCAGCAGGATCGCGGACGGATGCCGGCCGACCGCAATGCGGCCGAGCGGCGTTAGGCGTCCGTCCGGTTCGCCGCGAAACATCGCGACGCTCTCGCCACCCCATGCGGAAACATACACGCGTCCGTCCGAGGCCGCCGCTATTCCGTACGGATAATGCTCGGTCGGCAAACGCTGAATGACGCGCTGCGACGCGATGTCGAGCACTGCGATGTCATCCGCGACGTTTTCCGCGATGTAGAGAAATCGCCCGTCCGGCGAAAGCGCGAGGCCTGCCGGATAACGCGACTCCTTTTCTTTGAGCGAAATCGTGCGCTCGTCCTCGAGGCGATTCTCGCGCCACGCGTACGCGTAGATCACATCGTCGTTGCCGCCCGAGACGTAAACGCTTTTTCCATCGGGCGAAAACGCGATGCCGAGGAACGTCGCAGGCTTCTCGATGGTCTGC
>DATBSF010000467.1:0-3393 GCA_036559905.1 Thermoanaerobaculia bacterium
CACTTCCTCGCAGACGCGGAGCAGTCGTGCCTATCGCATTGCTCGCCCCGCCGGTGCGAGCGCTGATTGCCGCTCCCGTCGAAGTGGCCGTCGAACCGCCGACTGAGGTGTCGTTCACGCCAATCCTCAGGCAACGGCCCCAGCGGCGAAAGCGGACTCGGCGGAGCGATGTGGCGCGAAGCATTCAGATCGCGAAGGAATCGGAGCAGCGAAAGAGAGGGCGCAGAAGATCTGATGTCATCGAAGACCTGGCTGCCGAGCGCAAGGCGCGGGAACAACTGCAGCGGCGGCTGGGGGAGGAGCTGGAGTCCGTCAAGCGCGCAGCCGAGCGAAAGGTGATGGAGGTGCGCACTGAGCTCGAACACAGATACGGCCAGCAGTTGAGGATTGCGCGGGCGGCGGCCCGGAAACCTTCCGTGGCACCGGCACCGCAACCTGCTCGACGTCCAGCCAAGCCGCGTCCTGCGGCTTCGCAACCGCTCGGACCGAGAATCCTGATGGTGGAGAGCCGGCGTGCCGATGCGGGCAGAGTCTTCGACCGACTCAAAGCCCTTGGAGTGGAACTGGAAATCGTTTCGCGGTGGATCGACGCGGTCGATGAGGTTTTTCGATTCCGGCCGCATGCGATCTTCATCGACGTCCGGCTCCCGGAATTCGAGAAAGTGCACGAATCGATCTCGAGAAATTGTCCCAAGCTGCCGATCGTGTTGACCGTCGACCAGGGCGAGCTTCCGAGCGTCGCGCGAGCGGCGTCGGCGGCGCGGCCGTACGAAGCGACCGCAATCGCGCGGATCGCACGTGAGGCCCTGCGCGATCCCGAAACGATGATCGCACGGCAAGCGCGTTCCACAAGACCGTCGTTGTTGCCGGAGAAACCTGCGCCTCGGCCGGCGCCGGCACCTGTCCTTCCGCCGGTGGAAGCCGTCGTTGAAGTGCCCGCGCAAATTGCGGCCGCCGACGAGACGTACTCGATCCTCTGCTCGAAGTGCTCTGCGCCCTTCGACGCGATGCAGGCGGAATGGTGCAGTTGTCTCACAAAACGCCGGACGCTCGTTTGTCCGACTTGCCTGTCGTGTTTCTGTCAGACGCATCCTTCGTATCGCGAAAACATCTGGCTCCAGGCTCCGCAACGCTTCCTGCAGCTCAAAGCCGGCGCGCTGCGTTCTCAGGATGAGAGCTTCGCAAATCCCGATCCGCAGCATGTGAAACGTCCGCTGGTCATGCTGGCCGAAGACGATAGGGACATCCACCGCATCGTGCTCGGCGTCTGTGAGCGACTCGGCTACGGCTTTGTCGGCGCGAGCGATGGCCAGGAGGGATTAGAAGTGGCGCGTGCTTTTCACCCCGATCTCATTCTCTCCGACGCGTTCATGCCGAAACTCGATGGCCGCGAAATGTGCCGGATCCTGAAGGGGGAGCCGGCAGGCAAGCATTGCAAGATGGTCACGATGACGGGTCTCTACACGGACTCCAAATACAAAAGCGAGGCGTTGAAGCGATTTCATGTCGACGAGTACCTCGTGAAGCCGGTTGCCATCAACGATCTGATGCAGCTGCTGCAAAAACATCTTGGTGGCCGCGACCGCTTCGCCGCTCCACCCGACGATCCGAGCGCCCGCGCCGAAGCGGTAGCGGAGAAGCCGGCCGCCGAGCGGTACGAGGTTCGTTGCGCGACGTGCTGGGAAGCCTTCGATGCGACTTCGGCGGATTGGTGCACGTGCGTGGGAGCGGATCGCACGCTGATTTGCCCGAATTGCCGGAGTTGTTTCTGCAGGGCTTCGGCGGGCTATCGCGAGCGCTTCTGGGGCGACGCACCGACCTCGCTCTTCGAACGCAGAATGATCGGATCGCATCGGCATTTTCCGATGGAAGTCAACGCTCAACCGCTCGAGGTCCAGCGCCCGCTCGTTCTGCTGGTCGAGGACGACGAGAACGTGCAGCTCATCGTGAAGACGGTCGTGACTTCACTCGGATACGGTTTCATTGTGGGTGGAGACGGTGAGGAGGGTTTGCAGCTCGCACGGCAGTACGACCCCGATCTCATTCTGTCGGACGCATTGATGCCGAAGCTCGACGGCCGCGAAATGTGTCGCATCCTGAAACAGGACCCGGCGACGTCGCGCGCGAAAGCCATCATCATGACGGGGCTTTATACCGACCGGAAATATCGTACCGAGGCGTTATCGCGATTCCAGGTGGATGACTACGTCGCCAAGCCACTCGCGGTCAGTGAGCTGATCGAGTTGATGAAGAAATACCTCGGACATGCCGAGTCGGCGACGATCCCGCTCGCTGCTGGAATCCCGTGACGCACGAAACTCGTTATTTCTGATACACATGGGACGACGCGATCCATTGCTGCGCACGCTTTTCAACGGTCTTCGCCGCCGATGTCCTCGGTGCGGCGAAGGTGAGCTCTTCCGTCGCGGAATCCAGATCAACGAGCGCTGCTCCGCGTGCAGGCTTCTTCTGCAGCGCAACTATGGCGATACGTGGATGTTCATGATGATCACCGATCGCATCCCGATGTTGTTCGGTATCGCGGCGCTGTACTTCGGCTTCGTGGCCACGAGTTGGACCGGCGCGGCGATTCTTTTCGTCGCAGTGGCAACCCCGATGCTGGCCACAATTCGCGAACGCCAGGGTCTCGCGCTGGCGCTGGATTACCTTTCGCGCGTGTATTTCCGCGATCCGTCGGACGAGATTCACAGCGCCGCTTAGTATCCGGCGATAATGGGCCATGCTTCGTCGTCTCGCGCTCGCCATTGCTGTCGCTGCATCGTGTGGAATTGCGTTGGGCGCGACTCAGGGGGGCCCGATTCCGGTGCCGCTGCCACTCTTTCCTGCGAACAACTGGTGGAACACGGATATCACCGCGGCGCCCGTCGATCTCAACTCGACGACGTACATCAACCATATCGGCGCGGCAGTGAAAACGCACCCCGACTGGGGCGGCGACGTCGGCGACGGTACGCTCTATGGCATCCCCTTCATCATCGTCGATGGTTCGCAACCGAAGAAGACGGTGTTCTTCGATACCGCCGACGAAAGCGACGGCGTCGATCACAACAACATGGACACGCCGTTTCCGTTCTATCCGATCCCGGACGAAGCGATCACTCAGTATGGATGGATCGAAGGCGGACCTGCCGGAAACGTTTTCATCGATGAAGACCGCCACATTCTGATCGTCGATAAGACCAACAACTGGCTCTACGAGCTTTACCACGTTTTCTACAACGGCACGAACTGGACGGCTGGATCGGGCGCGTTCTTCGACATGAACACCAACAACCGCCGGACCGAGGGCTGGACCTCGGCCGACGCTTCGGGGATGGCGATTCTGCCGGGACTCGTGCGCTACGACGAAGTGTTCGGGCCTAACGAGATCAC
>DATBSF010000468.1:0-8636 GCA_036559905.1 Thermoanaerobaculia bacterium
CGCTCACGAATTTGCCTCCCGATCAGCCATATGCGCCAGCTCCTTCTCCACGCGCACCACATCCTCGGGCCGGTCAACGCCGAGATGCGGTTTAGCGGTATGGAGCACTCGGATTTTAAAACCGTTTTGCAGCGCTCGCAACTGTTCGAGCGATTCGGCGCGTTCGAGCGGTGACGGTTCGAGCTTCGCGAGCGCGCGCAGCACCCGCGTCTGGTAGCCGTAGAGTCCGACGTGACGCTCTGCGCCCGCGAGAGGCTCGCGAGAGAAATAGAGGGCCGTTCCGTCGAGCGCGGTGACGACTTTCACGATGTCGCGAGAGCGGAGCTCTCCGCTCTCGAGGGGACAGGCGAGCGTCGCCATATCGGCGGTGCCGAGAGCGTCCACGATTCCGTCGATCGCGTCGGGCTCGACCAGGGGCTCGTCGCCCTGGACGTTCACGACCGCGTCGAATTCTCCACCCAGTAGAGGGAGAGACGCGGCGATGCGATCCGTCCCGGACTGAAACTCGCCCTTCGGCTGCACGACTTTTCCACCAAACGACGCAACGTGATCCGCGATCCGCTGATCGTCCGTCGCGACGAAGACCGCGCTTGCGCGTTTTGCCCGCTTCGCCCTCTCGTAAACCCGCTGAATGAGCGAGATGCCTGCGATCATCGCCAGCGGTTTACCCGGGAAGCGCGTCGATGCCCAGCGCGCGGGAATTACAATCACCGCTTTCATGGAAGCATCCGATCATAGCCTGCTGCGCCGTCTCACGATCGCGGCCCTCGTGATTTTCGCGTTCGTCGCGGCATTCGATCGCCTCTATCTTCTTTACTCCCACAAATTCTTCGACATCACCGGCCGCGCGCAATGGATCTGGGCGCGGCACCAGATCAGCCGGAACATTCCGGTCGCCTTTTTCGCGACGCACAACTTCGATCTGCCGCCAAACAGGCAATTCGCGCGCATCAAGGTCGCAGTCGATCCCGAGTACACCCTCTATTTCAACGGCACGCAGGTGGGCGGGCGGCGGATGGGGGAGACCGCGGCGCTCGACGTTTACGACGTCAGCAAGCTCGCGCGCGATCGCGGCAATCGTCTGGTGATCGCGGCGCGCAGCGCGAACGGCGTCGGCGGCGTCATCGCATCGATCGACATCACCGACGACTACAAAAACGTCGAGCCGACCGGAAGCGCCTGGAACATCGTGCGCGCGTGGCGCGACGATCTTCTCGTTCGCGATCCTCCGCCGGCGTCGATGACGACTCCAATGCTGATCGGGAGGCCGCCGATCGGCCGCTGGAACTTCCTGTCATCGAGAGCGGGCGAGCTTGCGAAGCCCGCGGGCCAGATCGTCGCCCCGAAAGCCGCCTTTCGATTCAAGACCGCCATCCCGGAAATCGTTCCCATCAACGGCGTGCCGGTCGTCGTGCCGAAATCGATCGCGGCGACTGCTTACGACTTCGGCGGCGGCGTCCGAGGACGCGTGCAGTTCACCACCACGTACGACAACCGCATCGCGCGCGCGATCAGCGTGCGTTTCGCCAACGATCGTTCCGAGTTGATCGCGGTCGAAGGCCCCGTCGAACGATTCGTATTTGCGGCGGGCGAGACGATAATCACCGATCCCGAGGAGCGTTCGTTTCGCTACGTGATGGTGTATGGCGGCCAGGCGACCGCCTCAGTCGTTCAGTAGATGACTTTTCGTACGAAGTAATCCTGCGGCGTCATCGACTTTGAATCGAGAACCTGCGCGTCCGCGCGCGTCATCTGGAAGCGACCGGCTGCCTGCCCGACGGTTGTCTTCATAAAGAGCTCCACCATGTCGACCTGCACGCCCGCCACGCCGGCGTTATGCATGATCAGGAACGCCGTCGCGGTGAGCGCGTTGAACACTTTCTCTTCGCTATCGACAGTGAGGTCTGCACGCAGCGAGTGCAATCCGGTACCCGTGAGCACGTGCTCGAAGATCCCGACGTTCTCGAACGCCGACTCGAATTTGTTGAGGACCTCGTTGCTGACGACCGGGCCGGTGACGGGCGCTGGAGCCGGCACATTCGTCGTCGTTGCCGCCTGATCGCCCGGCAGCTTCCGCAGTTTGAAGGCAGCACCGAGGGCGGAGGTTTGCTGCTTGGTGGATGCGGTCTGAGTCTGCTGCTGCGCGAGCACCGATCCACCGCCGAATTTCGTTACTTCCTCCGAACGCGCGACATCGATCGCGCCGGGATCGAGCTGCAGCGACTGGCCGCTTTCCAGCGCGATGATCGCCTTGCCATTGACGATGGTCCACTTCGCTTTGGCGCGGTATTGCGTCCCGTCTTTGAGGACGACGAAGTACGTTGCGAATGCCTGAGTGGAAAGGAGAAAGGCGGCGCCGAGGGCGAGGAGTGATTTGCGCATTGGAGCGTCGATTATACTGGCTCTCCGATGCTGGTCGTGATGGAAGCCGCCGCCTCGGCGGAGCAGATTGACGCCGTCGTTCGGCACATCGAACGCCTCGGCCTGAAAGCCCATCCGATCCCCGGAGCGCATCGGACCGCGATCGGCATCACAGGGCAGCAGGCGGCCAAGGATCCGGCAAACGTCGAGAACTTCCCCGGCGTCAAGGAAGTGATCCTCGTCACACAGCCGTACAAGCTGGTGAGCCGCGAGGCCAAGCCGGACGACTCGATCATCAGCGTCGGCGGCGTGGATGTCGGCGGCAACGGGGTGGTCGTGGTGGGTGGGCCGTGCGCGGTGGAATCGCTCGAGCAGACGCGCACGATTGCGGAGGCCATCAAGCGCGCCGGCGGACAACTCTTCCGCGGCGGCGCGTACAAACCGCGCACTTCGCCGTACTCGTTTCAGGGATTGGGCGAGCCGGGCCTCGAGATCCTCGCCCGCGTGCGCGAGGAATTCGACATTCCGGTCATCACCGAGGCGATCGATCAGGAATCGCTGCAGCTCGTCGATCGCTACGCCGATTGCATCCAGATCGGCGCGCGCAACATGCAGAACTTCGCGCTTTTGAAAGCCGCGGGACGCGCCCGCAAACCCGTGCTGCTGAAACGCGGCATGTCAGCGACGCTCGAGGAGCTGCTGCTTTCTGCGGAGTACATCATGTCGGAAGGCAACTACAACGTGATCTTGTGCGAGCGGGGAGTGCGGACGTTCGCGGACCATACGCGCAACACGCTGGATCTTTCTGTGGTGCCCGCGATCAAGCGAATGAGCCATCTCCCAATTCTGGTTGATCCCAGCCACGGCACCGGGAAGCGAACGAAAGTGCTTCCGATGTCGCGCGCCGCGATCGCAGTGGGCGCCGACGGTGTTCTCATCGAGGTCCATCACAAGCCGGAGGAAGCGCTGTCGGATGGGCCGCAGGCGATTCTTCCGAATGCATTCGAGCAGCTCGTGCGTGAGGTCGACGCGATCGCGCAGGTGTTGGGAAGAACGCTACAGCCGGCGCTCGCCGCCCGCTGATGCGCCGCACAAAAATCATCGCGACCCTCGGACCCGCCTGCTCGACCGAGGAAACGATTCAGCGCCTTCTGACGTGCGGCGTCGACGTCTTCCGCCTCAACTTCTCGCACGGAACGGCGCCGGAGCGCGTCCGTTTGATCGAGATCATCCGGCACACCGCCACCGACATCGGCAAATACATTCCGATCATGGGCGACATTCAGGGACCGAAGCTGCGCATCGGCGAAGTCGACGGCGTGATCCAACTGCAGAACGGAACAACGTTCGTCATCACGACCGAACCGGTGAAGGGCAACGCGTCGATCGTTTCGACTCCGTTCACACATCTGCCGCAGGAAGTGCAGGTCGGACATCGGATCATGATCAACGACGGCCTGGTCGAGCTTGTCGTCACTGCCATCGACGACACGAAGGTGACGACGCGCGTGCTGCACGGCGGCCCGATCTCGTCGCGCAAGGGGATGAATTTTCCGGACTCCGATCTGAGCATCCCGGCGGTGACGGAAAAAGACCGCGAGGACGTGAAGTTCGCGGTCGAACACCAGCTCGACTACATCGCGGCGTCATTCGTTCGCCGCCGCACCGACATCGAAGAACTGCGCGCGCTGCTGCACAAACTCGGCGGCGATGAGATCAACGTCATCGCAAAGCTCGAGAAGGCGCAGGCGATCGACGCGCTCGAAGACATTTTCGAAGTCTCCGATGGCGTCATGGTCGCGCGCGGAGACCTCGGCGTCGAGCTTCCGCCGGAAGATGTTCCGATCGTGCAGAAAAAAATCCTTGCGAGCGCGAGCCGCTGGGGAAAATTCGCGATCACCGCGACGCAGATGCTCGAGTCGATGACGGTCAGCTCGCGGCCGACGCGCGCGGAAGCGTCGGATGTCGCGAACGCAATCTTCGATGGTTCCGACGCTGTGATGCTGTCCGCCGAAACGGCTTCAGGAAATTATCCGGCCGAGGCGGTGCAGATGATGGCGCGCATCATCATGGCGGCTGAGCGAAATCGCGAAGGTGCAACGCGCGTCGAGCGCGCACCGTTCCGCAAAGTCTCCGAAATGGACGAATTCACCGACGCGCTCGCGGGCGCAGCGAATTACGCCGCCGAGCAGCTCGACGCAAAATTCATCGTTGTTTTCACGCAGACCGGATTCGCTGCGCGGCTGATGTCGAAGTTCCGTCCGAAGCAGCCGATCATCGCGCTGACGCCATCGAGCTGGGTCGCGCGGCGCATGAACATCCTGTGGGGGGTGCAGCCGTTCGTGCTCCGCGATGTGGGCGAGTATCACGAGCAAATCGTCGAGCGCGTCGACGATTTTCTATTAAGCCGCGACATCGTCGCGCCGGGTGATCCGCTGGTGATCCTTATGGGCTCGCCGATTTATCAGCGCGCGAAAACGAACCTCCTGCGTGTCCACCGTGTGCGTGTGTGACATGGAGTTTTCCAGTTGTTTACCCTGAAAACGGAAAAGGTCAAAGGTTTGCATGCATTTATACCGTTTGGCGTTTGACTTGGCCTGCAGCCTCTCCGTAGACTCGGGCCTGCAGTTAGAAAGGGGAGCTTTGCGCCGATACTTCGCCATTGCGATCTGCGCCACGCTCGCCACGGCGAGCACGGCTAGCCCTGACCCTCTGCCCCTCCCGACTGTCCTGAATATCCTCGGAGTCGTCACTGCGGCGACGCACCCGGTCGAGCATGCGCTGGTCATCGCGCTGAATCTCAACACGCTCGAAGCGATGCAGACGTTCAGCGGCACGGACGGGGCGTTCGCGCTTCCGAAACTTCCGGCGGCGGTCTACCGCGTCATCGCGGTCAAGCAGGGATTCCTGCCGACGATCACGATGATCGTGCCGACGCGCCCGGATATCAAAGTCGCGATGCGGCTGGAGAATGAGAAGCACGCGACCAAGAGCAAGAATCAGGAGATTTGGGAAATTCGCGGATCGCTTCCGCCCGACATTCTTCGCGAGCTCGACATGGCGATGGCGCAGCCGGTCGCGATGGCGCCCGCCGTCGCCGACTATCAGGTCCCGCGCCTCAAGGGCGAAATGGTCTCGATGACCGGAGTAGCCGATCAGCAGACGGCGGCGGGATTCGCGCAGACCTCTCTCGGCGTGCAGAGCCGGATCGGAAACAACTGGCAGCTCGGCTTCCGAGGAAACATTCATCGCATCGATGATCCGTCTGACGACGCGTCGTTCGGCAGCGCAGTCGCGCAGTCGAGTAACGTGCAGATGGAGCTTCGATCGTCGGGCACCGATTCGTATCGCGTCGGATCGATGAAGAGCTGGTGGCTCTATCGCGATGAAAATCCCGGTCAGCGCGAAGCCGACATCAGCTCGCACAACCTCGAATGGGAGCACGGCGACGCACGCGTCGAAGTCCGCTACCTCGCGCAGCAGAATTTGTTCGTCGGCAACCCGGGATCGGATCTGATCGAGATCGCCGGCAATACCACGGTGGTGCAGACGCGGCGAAACGAAGTCGGCGTCACACTCCGCGTCACGCAGGAGAGTCTGCACAACACCGCCAACGCGACGTTCCGGACGGCGGATCTCACCGCCAACGCAAATCTCGAGATCGTGCCGTCCTTCATCGTCAAATACGGCATTTCGAGCCGCCTCGGGCTCTACGGGACGGAGTGGGCGCCGCGAACCGGAGCCGAGTTCAAGTTGTCGAAGGACACGTCCTTCGTCGTCTCCGGAATGTACAAGGTCTACGATCAGCAGCGACAGAACATGATGCCGAGCATCGTGGTCTGGACCGACGAATCGCGCGTGCTGCCGCGCTACGCGTATTCGTTCGGATTCGTGTCGGGCGACGACGTGCGCAATCGCCTTTCCGCGATCGCCACGATCAGCGCCGCCGATTCGCCGCTGCGCGTCATCTTCACGGACGGGTTCCAGCAGTTCTGGGACGGCTTCTACGTCGACAGCGGCGACGTCCGGCGCGATGTTCGCCTCACGTATCGCAAAGAGCTCGGCCGCTACTTCCTGATCGATATGTCGTCGAGCGCCGGCACTGCCTCACCGGCAGTCGGCGGCGCGGAGAAGGTCTACGTCACCGGCGATGTGGAATCGACTTACCACCCGTTCGGCACGACGCTGGCGGTTTCGTATCGACAGCTGCACGAGCCGAATCCGAACGGCAGGATCGAATACCGCACGCAGCGCGTCAACGTGCGCGTCGCGCAGGCGCTGCATCTGCCGCTCGATCTGAAGGTACTGCTGGGAGTGGAAATGGCGCACTCCGCGAACTCGCCATTCATGCTCGACACGCTCGATGTCGACGGGAAGACCCGGAAGTACATCGGCGGCCTTGCAGTGAACTTCTAAGCCAGAACCCTTCTGCCCTCTGCCTTCTGCCCTCTGCCTTCTGCCTTACCTACCCGGTCGAATCTCGTCGCGCAGCCGATCCCATCGCATCGAAATGCCCTTCGTGATTACGATCTGCTTCAGGTAATTGAGCGATGTGATGGCTGCCGGCAATCCGGAGATCGCGGTCGGAATGGCCGCGAGTCGCCCGGCGAGCTGAATCGTCTTGTCGGCCGTGCTGTAATCGGACGATCGCAGGTCGGCGCCGGTCTCGCCGTGATAGGCGAGGATCAGAAGGTAGATGTCGGCGACCAGGTCGCGGAACCGCATCTCCTCGCCCCAGCCGAAGCATTCGCCGGCGCGGACGTTAGCGAGAAACTCATCGACCGTCTCGCCCTTCGAAACGGTGTGCACTTTCGCGACGTGCTTGAGCGTGTGGGCGTCGGAACCGCCGACCATCGAGATGCGCCGGCCATGCTCCTTCTCCACCACGGTGACGAGCTGCTGCACCATTTTGTTGTGGAATGACGCCATCGCGCCGTTGAGCACTTCGAACACGTCGAACATCTCGAGGAGCTCCGCGATATAGCGTCCGGCGACGTTTTTCATCCGGTAATTCTGGAAGAGATGATTGACGCCGAAGAGCAGCCGCTCCGACTTCATGAAGGGGACGAGCTCGCGGATATTGGGGCGCAGGCGCTGGATCTCGCGATGCTGCTTCTCTGTGAGCCCCCACACCCCCACATGGATGCGCTGGCCGGTCTCCGGGAAGTAGGTCTCGACTTCTTCACCGATGAAGAAATCCTTGAGATCAGGATGCTTGTTGAGCAGGTAGAGCGCACCGTCGATTGAGTCGTGATCGGTGAGGGTGACGTAGCTCATCCCTCGCTCTTTTGCGATCTTGTAGACGTCTTCGGGCGCGTTGTAGCAGTCTCGTGTATTGGCCCTACGGAAATACTTGAAGATGGAAAAACGGCTGTGACAGTGCAAATCCGCCCGTTTCAACGTCGGATCCGACACGATTGACGTCGAATCGAGCCTGCTCATTGGATCAGAATGATTGTTCAACCCATCAGCATTTTCTACAATTCGCATGCCGATGTAGTTGAGCGCGGTCACAATCAGTGTAGCTCACGATGGCGCAACCCACACGAAAGCCGCCGGTAACAAGCCCCACAGAGTGGATCGATCTGGAGATACCCAACCGGCTCCCGATCATTCCCCTCGTGTCTTCAGTGCTCTTCCCGGGCGGCGTGCTCTCGCTGCAGGTCGGAATCGATCGCAATGTGCGGCTCCTGAAGAGTCTTCCCGAAGACCAGAATCTGATCGCGGCGTTCTGTCAGAAGAGCGGCGACAAGGAGAATCCGCGGCCTGAAGATCTCTCGCAGATCGGAGTGCTCGCGGCGATCGTTCAGCGACTCCCGCTTTCATCCGATCGATATCAACTCTTCCTCCAGGGCCGGCAGCGCGTCGAGCTCGTGCAGATGCTGCAGAGCGAGCCATACTTCGAAGGAAAGCTTCGCGAGATCGCCCCGCGTCCGATTCCGAAAACCGCCAAGACCGAACACCTGATGAACAAGGCCATGTCGCTCTTCGAAAAGTTGGTGGAGAGCGACTCGAAATACTCGAACGAGCTGCTGAACATCCTGCGAATGAACATCACGGAAGGGCCGGATACATTCGCAGACCTGTTGTCGTCCTTCGTCAATTTCCCACTCGAAGAAAAACAGCTTCTGCTCGAGACCGTGAATCCGATCGAACGCATCGAGCTCCTCGTCGACTGGATCCAGCGCGACCTCGGCAGAGCCACCGTCGATCGCGAGCTGCAGAGGTCCATTCAGACTTCAATCGATCGCCGCGAACGCGAGAGCTATCTGCGC
>DATBSF010000469.1:0-15880 GCA_036559905.1 Thermoanaerobaculia bacterium
TCAAAAGAAACCCGGCGACGAGCGGTCCGATCGCGGCGCCGACGGTATTCGCGAACGTGACCAGCGCGGCCGCGCGTGACTGCTCGCCAATTTCCCGCTCCACCGCCCGCCCGATCACCGTGAACAGAACGCCAGAAAGAACGCTCACCGGAAGCATCAGACGCAGCGCGTCGATGAGGATCGATGTCGTGTCGTACTTTCCCGGAAGCGGAACGAAGCCGCTGTAGCTGAGCATGAGCGCGATCGCCGAGGCGGCGGCGATCGCGGGCGTGGCGATGTCGAGATCGGGAAATCGCGACGCGATCGTCGAGGCGATCAGCGCGCCGATTCCGATCCCGGCCAACACGACGGCGAGCATCACCGCGAACGCCACGCTCGTCGACGCGACGAAGAAGATCACGAAACGAAACCAGATCACTTCGAGCGCGAGAAGCGCGAATCCGGAGAGCGCCGCGGCGAGAAGGAGACGCATCGGTCTGGAGTGCGGCGGCTTGCCGCCGCTCTCAGAGCGGTGCCAAGGCACCGCACTCCAGAGCGCCAATGCTGCAATTCCCGCAGCAAGCGAGCAACACGCCGCCACCACTCCCGCCCCCCGCACGCCCACCGCCCGGATCAGAAACAGCTCGCCGGCGAGCGCGCCCGCAACAGCGCCCATCGTGTTGCATCCGTACAGCAGCCCGAGCACGCGGCCAAAATTCGCATCGTGCTTTGCAAGCGCGCTCACGACTGTGGGCAGCGTCGCCCCCATGACGGTCGACGGAATCAACAGCAGAAAAAACGCGATGAGGAGTCGCGCCGCGTGCAGCAGCGGCGAATCGATCAGGTGACGGAACAGCGGTGCGAGCAAGGCCGGTGCGTGAGGAAGCGTCAGGACCAGCGCGAGTCCGCAGATCGCGATCGTGATCTCGAGAAAACCGTAGAGCCGCAGCGGCTGCTGGAACCTGCGCAGCAGTCGCGGCGACAGCACATTGCCGATTCCGAGTCCCGCCATGAAGCTGGCGAGGACGACCGCCGAGGCCCACGCGCTATTGCCGAAGACGAGGCCGCAGTCGCGGAACCAGAGCGTCTCGAACAGGAGCGAAGCTGCGCCCGAGAGAAAGAAAACTACCGACAGCGCAGCCGCGAACAATTAGACCTGGTTCGAGAAGTCGAACGGCGAGTCTTCCGAGAACGGATCCTGTTCGCTGGCAACCGACAGCTTCGACTCCATCTCTTCCTTCGAGATGTCCGAGGTCGACTGAATGCCCTGCAGCTTGAGCCGGAACTCGTCGGGATTCGACGCGCGCCGCAGCGCTTCGTCGAGCGAGATGAGACCGTTCTTGTAGAGCATGTACAGCGACTGATCGAATGTCTGCATGCCGTACTGCGACGTGCCTTGCGCGATCGCGTCCTTGATCAGCTTCGTCTTCTCCTTGTTCTCGATGCAATCCCGAATGTACGCGGTCGAGATCAGAACTTCGGCAGCCGGTACGCGGCCGAGACCGTCGGCGCGCGGGAGAAGTCGCAGCGAGACGACCGCTTTGAGCACGGCCGCCAGCTGCAGGCGAATCTGCTTCTGCTGGTGGGGCGGGAAAACCGAGATGATGCGGTTGACGGTTTCCGTCGCGTCCATCGTGTGCAGCGTCGAGAAGACGAGGTGGCCGGTTTCGGCAGCCGTCAGCGCGGTCTCGATCGTTTCGTAGTCGCGCATTTCGCCGACGAGGATGACATCGGGGTCCTGACGCAGTGCCGATCGCAGCGCCTGCGAGAACGACTTCGTGTCGACTTCGACTTCGCGTTGGTTGACGATCGATTTCTTGTCGCGATGGAGGAACTCGATCGGGTCCTCGACCGTCATGATGTGCTCGGTGCGATGCGTGTTGATGTAGTCGACCATCGCGGCTAGGGTCGTCGATTTTCCGGAGCCGGTCGTTCCGGTGCAGAGAATCAGACCGCGGCGCTCTTCGGCGATCTTTTCCAAAACCGTCGGAAGCATCAGTTCGCGAATCGAAAGGATCTTGACCGGGATGACGCGGAGGACCATGCCGACCGTGCCGCGCTGCTGGAAGATGTTGCAGCGGAAGCGGCCGAGGCCGGGGACGGAGTAGGCGATGTCGATTTCGTAGTTATTTTTGAACTTTTCCTTCTGGCGTGAGGACATGATCGAGAAGGCCATCGCGATCGTGTCTTCCTGCATCAGACGCTTGAGCTCGACGAGCGGGACCAGATCGCCGTCCACGCGGATGACGGGGTGCGAACCGACCTTGATGTGGAGGTCGGATGCGCGCCGCTCGGCGGCAATCTTCAGTAAGTCGTTGATGTGCACGGGTTCACCTCGTTGGGAACAAACAATTGTATAGCGAAATGTGGTATGAACCGTGACGGCCGCACTCTTTCCAACGCCTCGATGACCCGTCTCTCACTTCTTCTCTTCCTAGTCAGCTCAGCAGTTTACGGGCAAGCCGTCGAGATTGCGCCAGGATTGATCCTGGGTCCTGAACGCCGAGTCGCGGAATTTCGCGTTTCAGCGAGTCCAAATGGCGAGCAGCTTGCGGGCCTTGTCCCGGAAGGCACCGATCTACTGGCGGTATGGATTCGGCGAGGGTATTACGCGGGCGGGTCGTTCACGTACATTCCTTCAGCACTCCGCTCGGTTCTCATCGATGCGAACGGCCGGCCGCGACCCGAGACATCGCGCCTCTTGGTCGAAGAGCGATGGATCGACAGAGCGTTCGCTGATCGCACAGATGCTGGTGCGGTCGTCGTGTGGTCGGCGGGCTCGAAGACCTATGGCGAACGCATCGGAGGCACCCCGCATCTGATCGCAGATGGACGTCTTGCTGGTGGACTGAAATGTAGCGCGTCGCGCTGCGCCATCTCGTGGGACGCGTCGTTCAGCTCGACATTCACAATCATCGACAGTGAATCCAACGTGATTCGCGACTCGATCGATGCTCCGCAGTTGAACGTCGTTGCCGCCGATCCGAATGGATTTCTCTTTGCTGGTGTCCGTGGCGAACAGGTGGTGGCCGCACGCGTCGACAATGCCGGCCAGCAGCTCTTCGAAGTCTCTGCCGATCGTCCCTTCTTCCGGCCACTTGAAATCGCGGCCGACTTTGACGGCAATCGCTACCTCGTCGCATGGACCAGCGTCTCTTCACTCTGGGCGAGCACGTTGTCGACCAACGGGACGATGAGCTCACCAGCACGTGTCTTCGACAATCCACATGCGCTCCAGGCGATCGCATGGAACGGTTCACAACATCTTGCGCTTCTGTCTTTGACCAACCCCTGCGGTGGTTATGAGGGGACGATCTGCCCGACGACGTTGTACACGCTGCCCATCGATTCGAATCTCTCGGCCAAAGCGCTGCAGATTCAGCCGCTGACAACACAAGGTAACGCGATGCTGCCCGCAGCGCTGATTGCAAACTCGGGAAGCTTTTACGCGGCCATGGGGTACAACACGAATCAGAGGACAGCTCCCCTTCTGTTATCTCGCATCGCCGCCGATGGGTCGCCGGCGAGCCGGGAGCCGATCTCGCTCGCGCCTCAATCACAGTCCGGCGCAGTGATTGCGGCGGCCGGCGATCACCATGTCGTCTTCTGGGAAGAGTTCGACGCGGCAAACGGAAAAAGTCTCCTCCTGTATTCGCGTGACGACGGGGTGTCCCGCGGCGATACGCACATTCTTGCCGGACAGGCGACCATCGGAGACTTTCGAGTGGCGACTGTCGGCAGTGACATCCTGGTGGTCTGGCCCGAGGACGTGCCTTCGCGATATCGAGCGCTGATCATGCATCCTGATGGTTCGACATCGCCCGCCGATGCGCCTCCCTACACCAACGCCTGGGTTACAACGCTCGCCGGCAGTGAAACCGCGTGGCTCTTCGCTAGCGGAAAACGCGCAACCTTGATCAGCCGCGCCGGCGTGAATCTCGCGCCGCAGTCCATTCAGTTTTCCGACATCGACTCGCAGACTGTCGCGGCGGCTTCCGATGGTGAGCACTTCCTGATTGTTTCCAGTGGCGGAAAAGGCATGAACATGACGCTGGTGAACGCCGACGGCTCGATCGCATTCATGGATCGAAAACTGTTCGACATCAATCCATCCCGCCTGTCGCTGAGCTGGAATGGACACGAATATATGGTCGGCGTCGGCTCTGCTCTACAGCGCCTCGACTCAAACGGCAACCCCCTCGGCAATGTTCTCGTGTTGACCGAGGCGAACGTCGTGTCGTACGTTCCGCTCCGCGACAGCTGGCTGGTGAGCTTCTGGACCGATGGTCACCCGTTCGGTTTCAGGATCAAAGATGGCCGGCAGATCGAACCTGCGTTTCCAATGGAACCGCCGATCGCTTCCGTCTTGAACCGAGACGGCTCGGCGACCGCGATGTTCGCGCGAGTCGTCGACGCACCTCCGTTTGGAAGCGCGCCGGCGGTCTTCCTTCGAGAAATCAGGGCGACGGATTTCGTGCGAAGGCGCGCCATTGGCGCACACTAACCTTCGGATGCCCGCCGATCTTTCACTCCGCTACGCACTTAGCGTCCCCAGCGGCAAACCGGACGACGCGGAGCTGCCGCTCGTCTTCATCCTGCATGGGCGGGGGGCGGACGCCAACGACCTCGTCGATATCGCACCATTAATCGACAATAATTATCGTTTCATATTTCCGAACGCTCCGGAGCCTTTCGAGCCCTCCCCCGGCTTCACGTTCGGCTACACGTGGTTCGAGGGCTGGCCCGCGGAACACAACTCGTTCGTGCGATCTCGCGAGCTGCTGTCGAAGTTCATCGACGAGGCGGTCGCGCGTTTTCCGACGCCTCCCGGCAAGATCGTCCTGAGCGGATTCTCACAGGGCGGGATGATGTCGCTCGACGTCGGCTTCCGCACGCACCATAAGCTCGCGGGCATCGTCGTCATGAGCGGAGCGCTGAACGAGCAGGACCCGCCGCCGTTCAATTCCGACATTCCAGTACTGATGATCCACGGCACCCAGGACGACATGATTCCCGTCCTCGCCGCCCGCCGCGCGCGACGGATGCTCGAGCAGCACGGTGTACACCCGGAGTACCACGAATTCGCGATGGGACACTACGTGACACCCGAATCGATGGCCGTCGTCCGCGATTTTCTTATTCGCTGCCTTTCTTAGTAACTGTACTGCGCAAATTCATGCTGTGTAGCGGATGACTCTTCGTCGCAGTTTGTGCGCCGCCATTCTTGTGTGCTCGGCTCAGGCCGCGCAGCGTCAGCGGTTTTCCCGGTCAGACGACCGGGCCGATTCAAGTGACTCTCACGTTTACTGGCACGAACGGCGGCACCGGCACGATCCAGGACGCCGGCGCGCCGATCGCAGCGGAAAATGGCTTCTAATCCAGGGGCCGTTTCCGCAGGATGCAACGTCCGCGATGGACCCGTCCCGCAAAAAGGAACGAAGAGCGCGTACCGCCTTGTGACGATCGCAATCGAATGGCACGGCTGGACCGAGGTCAGCTGAAATTGAGGTGAATATTCCGAAATAGACTGGCCCATCGATTGCTTCTGATTGGCATAGATGCCTTCAAATAACCTCATCCGCGCTCTCGCTGCGACGGCGGTAATCCTCATCGTACCGGCGGTCAACGCGAGCATGGCGGTGGCGGCGACTTTCGACGACAAAGTCGACCACGCAGCCTCCATCATCCTCGGCAAATGTTTGCGCCAGGAGGCGAGGTTCGACCCGTCCGGAAAGTGGATTGTCACGTACACGACCTTCGCAGTCGAACGGACGATGAAAGGCAATCCCATGCCCGAGATGACGATCGTCACTCCGGGCGGTGAGGTCGGCGGAGTGCATCAATCGACGATCGGGATTCCGGCGTTCCATCCCGGCGCGGAACACGTCCTCTTCGTCAAGAACTCCAGCCTCGGCCCCACCGTTCTTTACTTTGATCAGGGCGCATACGACGTCACCACGAACGATCGCGGCGAAAAAATCGTGACACCTGTTCCTTCGAATCTGGTGAAGATCGACACGCAGCGCGGCATGGCTGTCGCGCCGAGCGATACTCCCAAGCTGCTTCCGGAATTCGAGCGGGAAGTCGGAGACACGATCCGCAATCTGCGCGATCAGAAGATGCGGATGGGGATGACGGAAGCTGAGAGATTGCGGAAAGAGGCGTCCCTCTGGTCAGTGGCCAGAGAGAACAAGTGGACGATCCTGCTGGCCCTCGCCGGAATCGCGTTCGCCACGTGGCGCCTCCTGCGGCACTGATCGCTACTTCTGCTTGATCGTGATCGTCTTCCCCTGCATCTCCCAGGTGAGATGCTGCTCGCGAAGGATCGCCTCGAAGGCTTCATCCCACGGCATCTCGCGAACGTTGATCGTCACCTTACCTTCGAGTGAGTCGGAATATTCGATCTTCGTCCCGGTGAGTTTGCTGAACGTTCGCAGCACATCCTTGATGTCGGCATCTTTGAGATTGAGGCTGATGGCCGCGCCGGTGTACTCCCGCTTTCTCTCTGCGCTCGGAGTGACGTGATAGTTCGATTCCTGAATGATCGCGCCGTCCTTCAACATACGCATTGCGACGGCGATCGAGCTTCCGAGATCGCGGACATCGATTTCAGCCTCGCGATCGCTCACGCCGTCATTGCTTCCCGTTCGAATCTTTGCACTCCCACCGCGTTTGAACGCGACATTCGGCTGCGCAAAAAGCCGATTGGTGGTGGCGTCGACGATCCGGCCGTAGAACACCAGCGAGTCGGGATCGTCGCCGGGATGGACTTCGATGAAGAGGTTGTACGGATACTTCGAAGCGTCGCCGCTCGGTTTGATGTCGCTCGCCAGAGTGACGCCTGCGACGACGATCGCCGCCAGGATCAGGACGAGGCGGTGGGAGAGAGCGCGGTGCGAGTCATAACGCATGAGATGGTCCAGCCTTTCTTTCAGATGTGCGCTTGCCATGCACGAGACGCCGGCGGTCGCCGGCGCCAGTGCGGCGTTGCAGATTTTTGAGAGAGCGGAGATGTAGGTGTCGAGCGCGTCAGGAGTCGACGCCGCGGTTTCGTCGCATGCCTGTTCGCGCGCCGACGCGATCGCGCGCTGCGCGACCCAGATGAGCGGATGAAACCAAAAGGCCGCAACCATCGCCGATTCGAGGAGCACAAACGCGTTATCGGCCCGCGCAACGTGGGCGCACTCGTGACGCAGCAGCGCCTCCAGCTCCACCGGGTCGAGCGAATCGCACCCGCCGTCGGGGAGGACGATGATCGGACGAATGATGCGCATGACGACCGGCGCCTCGCAGATCGGCGATCGCAGCACATCGACCGCGCGCCGCATCCGCAACTGACGCCGTGCGGCGTCCAGCGCCGCGCGTTCTCGCGGTGACGCGGGAGCGGCGCCGCGCAGCGCCGATATCTCGATCCGCTGGCGCGCAATCAACCAGGCCGCCGCGAGCGCGACCGCCGGAACGATCCAGCCGATGCCCAGAATCATCGGCCAGTTGCTTGCCGGCGAAGCCGCCAGAGGACCGAGAGGCATCCGCGCATCGATCCATGCGATCGAGATCGTCCCGACGGACTCACGGCCGAAGATCGCGTGGAGCGGCGCGGTCACGACTGTTGCCGGCAACGCGAATTTGAATAAGCCGAAAAGCAGCACCGCGTATCGCGTGCGTGCCGACAGCGGCAGGAATCGCGCGGCAATCAGCGCGAGAAGAAGGACCAGCGTCGAGGTCCACAAATGCGTCACGACCGCGCTCATCGCGGACCTCCCCGCTTTTTCTTCTCCAGCGCTTTGAGGTCTTCGAGCGTCAACTTGCCTGTATCGAGAAGATGCGCGACCAGGGGCTGCGCCGATCCGCCAAAGAGAGCCAGCAGCTCGTCGATCATCCGGCGATACGCGGACCTGCGGCTGACCACAGCCTCAAACATCAGCGCGTTGCCGACCTTGCGCGTGCGGCGCACGGCGCCTTTCTGCTCCAGGCGCTGGACGATCGTCTGCACGGTCGTGTAGGCCGGCCGGCTCTCGACCGGAATCGCTTCCTGCAACTCGCGCACGGACGATTCCCCCATTTTCCAGAGGAATTCGAGGATCTCGAGCTCGAACCGGCTGAGGCGCATCGTCTTCTTCATTGTACGTTGGATAAACTACGTCTGTAGTAGACAAATGTCAAGTGGCGCGGCCCTTGTAGATGAATCCGGCATGGCGAAGAAGGCCGCCCCGCAGGCCGGCGTGCGCCGTGCGCTGAATCAGAAACAGCTCGTGCTTTTCTATCAGCCGATTCACGAGCTGCGCTCGCGCAAGATTGTGGCGGCCGAGGCGCTGCTGCGGGCACAGCGCCGAACAGGAGAAATCCGCAGCGGCGAACCGATCGCCGTGGGCGCCGAGGATGGCCCGGACCTCTGGAGACTCGATTCGTGGATGGTGCAGCGCGCGTTTCACGACTCCGCTTCCTGGAACGGCGTCCGTCTGCACGTGAACCTATCGCCGCGCGAATTCGAAGAGGGCTCGATCGCGAAACGCCTGCAGAAACTCGGCGGCGACGTTTCCAGGCTCAGCCTCGAAATCACAGAGACGGCCACCATCCAGAAGCCGAAGCACGCGCAGCGGATGCTCGAACAACTTCGCGAGCGCGACATCTGCATCTGGCTCGATGATTTCGGCACCGGCCATTCGTCGATCACGCATCTGATGGACTTCAAACTCGACGGCCTCAAAATCCCCGGCACGTTCGTCAAGGGTCTGGCCGACAACAAGCGCTGTCAGGCGATCACGAAAGCGATCATCGATCTGGCGCACGCTCTCGATATGGAAGTGATCGCGGAAGAGATCGAGACCGAAGAGCAGCTCGCGTTTCTCGACGACGCGGGCTGTGAATACATTCAGGGATTCCTGTTCAGCGAGCCAATGCCGCTCGCCGATTTCGAAACTGCCCTGGGCATCTCGTCCTCGACGCAGTAGGTGTCGCGCCGCTGCTCGAGATCCCGCATCACGTTGCGCTTGAACTGCTCCGCGCCGCCCTTCGCCATCTGTTCCGCGATGTACCCTGCGATGTCGACGTTCTCGACGCGCAGTCGCACCTTCGTGAAGACATTCGGGATGTGACCGGGCACCTGGACGTGATGCAGCCCGCCGCTGTACGCGATCAGCATGCGTCCTTGCTCGATCGCCTGGAGAACGTCGGCGACGCCGCCGCGCACCGTCATCGGATTTCCGTTCGCATCGAGTCCGGTGGCCCGCTTCATCCTCCCCTCCGGCGCGATCACCACCATCGACTTCGGATCGATCTTGTTCAACACTTCGAACCAGGTGTGATCGCGCTGCCGTGTGATCGGGATGACGTTGTGCGCGACGAATTTGAAGACCAATCCGACCAGCGGGCGCCCGGTGGTCTTGTCGGCGGCCGGAATGACTCCGTGTCGGGCGAGGCGCCAGATGAAACGGGCGGGCACGGAGCCGAGAAACACCGGCTCGAACAGGCTGGTGTGATTGAGAAAGACGACCAGACGGATGTTGTCCCACGGATCCTTCGGCGTATCGCCGATGAACGCGAAGTCCTGTTTGTAAAAAATCCGGCTCAAGAATTTGAGGACGGAGAGGAGGTAAAAGACGGCGACGCTGCGAAGAAACGTCACGGAGCGGAAGCGTACCACGCAGCGCGGAACTGCTCGGCAAATCGCGGGCCGCGGCCCTCATCTTCGTGTTTGAAAAAAACATAGGCCTCGCGCCACGGCTGCTTCGCGATGCGCTGCGCCCAGTCGGAAATCGCACTCTCGGTGTACTCGGTCCTGCGCAGCCGCAGGTATCCCCACGAGGCCGTCGGAATCACGAGCACGTTCGGGTCGATCACTTCATCGGTGTCGGAGAGACAGATCGGCACATCACGCTCACGGAGGATCGAGTAGACCTCGTCGTCGCACCACGAGTCGTGTCGAAACTCGAAGGCCACCGGACATTTCGGCGGGAGCACGCCGAGGAAGGCACGGAGTTTTTCCGAGTCTTTCTTGAAAAATGGCGGCAACTGAAACAGCACCGGGCCGAGTTTCGTGCCTAGCGTCGATGCCGCCTCGAACAGGTATCGGACGTCTTCTTCCGATCCGGAGAGTCTCTGGCGATGCGTGATGCGCTGCGGCGCTTTCAGTACGAATGTGAATCCGTCCGGAACCTGCGTCGCCCACTTGTCGAGCATCTTCGCTTCGGGCATGCGATAAAACGTGTTGTTGATCTCCACCGTGTCGAAACGGCCCGCATAAAACTCCAGCATCTTCGCCGCCGGAAGATCCTCGGGATAGAAACTTCCCTTCCATTCCTTGTAGCTGTAGCCGCTCGTGCCGATGCGCATGCGCACCGCGTCACTATAATCGCGGCATGCGCAAACTTCTGCTGGTGCTGCTGCTGACCACCGCCGCGCAAGCCCAGGAGCAACTCGGCACGATCGCGTTTCCAAACTCCGGAAAGCCGGAAGCGCAATCGGCGTTTCTGCGCGGCGTGCTGCTGCTGCACAACTTCGCGTATCCGCAGGCGAAGCAGGCTTTCGTCGAGGCGGAAAAGATCGATCCGAAATTCGTGCTCGCCTGGTGGGGCGAGGCGATGACTTACAACCATCCGATCTGGAATCAAGTCGATGTCGCTGAAGGACGCCGCGTGCTGGCGCTGGTCAAACCGCTGACAGCGACGCCGCGCGAGCGCGGATACATCGATGCACTGGACGCGCTATTCGGCAAGGGCGACAAGACGACGCGCGATCAGGCGTACGAGCACGCCATGGAGCGCGTCGCGAAAGACAATCCGAATGACGCCGAAGCGCAAGTCTTCTGGGCCCTCTCGATCCTCGGCTCCCGCGCGTGGCACCAGCTCGACGAGCGGAGATCGATGCGCGCGGCGGCGATCCTCGAGGATCTGTTGCCGACGCATCGCGATCATCCCGGCGTTCTCCACTATCTGATCCACGCGTACGACGACCCCGTCCACGCGCCGCTCGGATTGCGCGCAGCGCGACGCTATTCGAAAGTCGCGTCGTCGGCGCCACACGCGCTGCACATGCCATCGCACATTTTTCTGCAGCTCGGGATGTGGGACGACGCCGCGCGATCGAATGAAGCCGCATACGCGCTCTCGAAGGAGTGGAAACAGCCGGACCACCACAGCCTGTCATGGTTGCAGTACATCTATCTGCAGCAGCACCGCGCCGCCGACGCCAAGCGCCTGCTGAGCGAAGTCGACGGTGACAACGACCACTCGCGCGGCATTCGCGAGACGATGCAGGTGCGCTACGCCGTCGAAACCGGCCAATGGAGCGCCTTCGAGTTCAAGGGCCCGGTCGGACGCGCGCTGCGAGCAATCGCAGAGAAGCGTTTCGATGACGCCGAGCGCGAGATCAGAAACGCCGACGCGAAGAAGGACGACGATCACTACGACGTGACGGCGCCGGAACCGGATGAGCTGCGCGCGCTCCTGGCGGCCGCCCGCGGTCAGATGAAAGAGGCTCTTGAATTCGCGCAGCGCGCGATCAAGGAAGAGGACGCTTTAGGCGTGCCCTCCGGTCCGCCGGACGATTTCAAGCCGGCGAATGAGTTGTATGGCGAATTGCTTCTGAAAGCCGGCCGACGGAAAGAGGCGCTCGAGCAATTTCACGCGTCGCTGCTGCGCACACCGAATCGCGCGTTATCGGTTTCCGGTGCCGCTCAATCCTTTTCGCAGTAGCGCTGCACTTCCTGCATCAAGCGCCCGCACGGCTGACTGCCTGACATGCCACGACGCCCGCATTCGTCGATCGCCCACTTCGCGGAGCGGATGATTTCCGATCGCTTCGGAACACCCGCGCAAAGCTGCGGCGCCGGGGCGGCCTTCGTCATGCAGCTCTGCACGAAGGCGCGTGCCGTGATCTCACACGACAATCCGGCGCAAGCGCTGAGCCGTTTCAAACCTTCGTCGACGCACTGGGAGCCGTCCTTGCCCGCCGCGAACGCCTCGCCTTCCTGCTTCGCAGCGGCGCCGGCTTTCATCCATTCTTCCTTGTGTTGAGTGAAGTAGAGGTAACCGGCGACGCCCAGACCGATCAGGATCACGACAAATACACCGATCACGATCAACACGATCTTCAACCATGCAGGCATGCGCGAATCATAACGCGAACTATTCGCGCTGTGCTCGAACCTCGATTTGCCCGGCGCGCACTCGGACATCGAAGCAGCGCGCTGGATAGGCAGTCGGACCGTTCACCACGTGTCCGTCTTCGAGAGCCAGCTCCGATTTGTGCCAGGGGCATTGAATCGCGTCGCCGACCAGTTTGCCTTCGGAGAGCGGACCGCCCAGGTGCGGACATGTCTCCGTCAGCGCGTAGATCTCACCTTTGCGGCGGACCAGAAGAATCGCGACGCCGTTCGCATCGACGCGCGTCGGCTTGTTCTCCTTCAATTCGTCGTCCGCCATCACGCGCGTGAATTTCTTCGGGTTTCCCGCATCCGCGGTCGCGGTGTGATCGACGCCGATCTGCTCGCCGAAAGCCAGATGGCCGCCGAGGTATGCGGCGGTGCTGGCGACGGCATAGCCGAGCATCGACATCGCGATGCCGCTCTGCCGCGAGCGCTTGCGTTTCCGCATGACGAACGACGTCGTGTACAGCGTCGTGGCCGCGACGTTGAGGAGTCCGTGAAGCAATCCGACTCTGCGCGCTGAACCGTTGGTCTCCGACCAGTCGGTGATGCCGGTGACCGCGGATCCGACCGCACCGATCAATCCGACACCGATCGCGAGATCAGCCGCCGATCCGCATTCCTTCCGTCCGCTCATTCCTTCGAGCGCATCGAGCGCCAGTGCCACCGTCCATGCGCCGACGGGAATGGCCGTCAGCACCGGGTGCAGCGGATGTCCGAGCCATGTTCCGTGAAGAAAGTTTTTGATGTCGCGCCCGGCATCGCCGACGAACACCCCGTGAACTGCTTTCTGCAGCGGCTCGGTCGAGTCTTCAATCCATTTCTGATCTGCGACCGAGTTGATGATCTCTCGAGTTGTCATGCGTTACCTCTGATGTTTCGCGCAGTAGTACGTCGTGCGTGTTGCAACTATCGTGCGCCGGATCGTGCCGCCACAGCGGGGACAGCGGTCGCCATCTTCGCGATGCTGGATTAGGAAACGCGCGGGATAGTCGCGATCGCGTGATTTGAAGTCGATCGTCTCCTGAAGAACGCTGCGGATCTGCTTGTACAGCGTCTTCACCTCCGCGTCCGACATTCGATCGACGGTACGACGCGGATCGATCCCCGCGCGGAAGAGCGCTTCATCGGCGTAGAGATTTCCGATGCCCGCGATGATGTCCTGCGAAAGCAGCAGCGCCTTGATCCTGCCGCGCCGCTTGTGCAGGAGCTTGCGAAACTCGCGAAGGGTGAATTGCGGATCGAGCGGATCGGGTCCGAGCCCGTAGTCGCGAATGAACTCCTCCGGCGAGCGGACGATGTCGACCACGCCGAAGAGCCGCGCATCTTCGTACGCCAGATGTGCCCCGTTGTCGAAATCGAAAATCACCCGCGAGAATCGCGGCGGCTCATCGCGGTAGTACGCGAGATCGCCCGTCATCCCGAAATGCAGCCGCAGCCATACGTCCTCCGCATCGGCGAAGAGATGCTTGCCGTGACGTCGGACTCCGCGGAATGCATGCCCGACAAGCGGCCGCAACGATCGCGTGCCGAGGATGCGAGGGTCGAGGACGCGGATGCGGGTGACGGGCTGTCCGAGTGCGTGGCGCGCGAAGTAGCGCGCATACATCTCGACTTCCGGAAGCTCCGGCATGCCGACATTCTTGCATGTAGAGCTAGTATGGAATCAGAGAGAAGCTCGCAGCGGATCGGCTGCGGTGACTACGATGGTCTGGCGGCAACGCACCATTTTGACAGGAGCGATGAGACGGCTCGCGCGGTCCGGCGTCGCAACCGCAGGACGCGCCACGCTCTGCGTGAGCGGCGCGTGGGTCTGCAGTTGTAGAAGTGAATGCAGCACGGCAGCGGTGGCAACGCGTTTTCCTGTGTCGTAGAAGCGGCAGCTCGTCAGCAGCAGAAGGATCAAAATCGCAGCGGGCCGTCTCATCTTGTAAGGTAAGACGCTCTTCGGCATCAAAAGTTGGCTCTGTAACGAATTGTTCATGACGACGACACCTGAAGTCACAAGACGCCATCGCGCGCTGATCGTCGAGGACGATCCGGCGATTCGGAGACTCGTCGGCAAACTCCTGCAGCGGCGCGGCATCGACATCGACGTCGCCAACGACGGAAAGCAGGCCATCGAAAAAATCCGAAGCGGCGACTACTCGGTTTTGATCCTCGATCTGATGGTTCCCGAAGTGAATGGTTTCGAGATCATCGATTTCGTCCGGAAGAATCAGATCCGGACGCCGGTCGCCGTGGTCTCGGCGGTTTCGGCTCAGGCTCTCACAAAGCTCGACACGGGAATCGTCAAGCTCGTCATTTCGAAACCGTTCGATGTCGATGAATTTACGAGCAAGATTGTCGCGCTCTGCAGCTCGCAATAACCCCTCATCCGGCGCTTCGCGCCACCTTCTCCCCGCTCACGCGGCGCGAAGGGTCTCAGCGCGAGATCCCGGAGGCCGGGTGAGGGGCAATCACTTCACCGCAATCGATCTCGCCTGCTTGATGTCGGTGATGCCGCGCAGCGCCTTTTCCATCGCGTCCTGCAGCAGCGTCCGCATCCCCTGCTTCAAAGCCAGCGCGCGCAATTCATCGATCGGCGCCCGACGCTGAACCGCGCGCTTGACCTCATCCGTTCCAACCAGCAACTCGTGCACACCCATGCGTCCCTTGTATCCGGTGTTGTTGCAGGCGGAGCAGCCCTTCGGGTTCGGGTTGTACAGCGTGTAGTCGGGCGAGTATTTGATACCGAGGCCGCCGAAATAATCGCGGCCGTAAATCTCCATGATCTCGTCCCATTCTTCTTCGCTCGGGTGATAGCCCTCTTTGCATTTCGCGCACAACGTTCGAATCAGGCGCTGCGCCATGATGCCGAGGAGCGCGTCGGCGAAGTTGAAGGGATCGATCTCCATGTCCAGAAGACGCGTGATCGTTTCCGGCGCCGAGTTCGTGTGCAGCGTCGAGAAGACGAGATGGCCGGTGAGCGATGCTTCGATGCCGATGGCAGCCGTCTCGTGATCGCGCATTTCGCCGACCATGATCACGTCAGGATCGGCGCGCAGGAACGAGCGCATGGCAGAGGCGAATGTGAATTCGATCTTTGGCTGCACCTGCACCTGACGCAATCCGCGCTGCGTGATTTCGACCGGGTCCTCTGCCGTCCAGATCTTCATGTCCTCGGTATTGATGAATCCGAGTGCCGAGTGCAGCGTCGTAGTTTTTCCGGAACCGGTCGGGCCGACCACCAGACAGATTCCGTATGGCTTCTGCACGATCGTCTTGAAATTCGCGAGGTTCTTTTCGCTGAAGCCCATCTTGTCGAGCGGCAGCGGCTTCGAGCCGGCGAGGATACGCATGACGACGTCTTCGTTCTGATTCGCGGTCGGAATGGTCGCGACGCGCAGCTCGATGACGCCCTTTGACCACTTGAAGCGGATCTTTCCGTCCTGCGGCTTGCGGCGCTCGGAAATGTCGAGCTTCGCCATGATTTTCAACCGCTGGACGAGAGCGTTACGGTGAACGCCCGGGATTTCCATGAACTTCACGCAGTCGCCGTCGATGCGCAGACGGATGCCGCACGGGAGTTTCGATCCGTCAGGCTCGACGTGAATATCCGACGCTCCGCGTTGGAAAGCCTCGATGATGAGCTGATTCGCGAGGCGGACGATTCCGGAGTCGGTCTCGTCGATCTCCGGCTCATCGCTGTTCTTCTCTTCATCGACTTCGCCGTCAGTTTCTTCGCCGAGGGTCTCGATGATCCTGGCGAGGTCG
>DATBSF010000470.1:0-8563 GCA_036559905.1 Thermoanaerobaculia bacterium
CTTCGCCTTCGGCTCAGGATTAGTGCTCGCATTCATCATCCTCGCAATCGGCGACATCAAAGAAACGTCCCCAACCTCCGACGAGCTCCCGCATCTTGCCGCCGGCTACACCTACCTGAAACTTCACGACTATCGGTTGAACGACGAGCATCCGCCGCTGATCAAAGAGCTCGCAGCGCTATCGATCCTGAAGGAAAACATCTGGCACTCGACTCCGAAGATGGAGACGGCGTGGACCAACGCGATCGAAGTCCCGAATGCACAGTGGACGTTCGCGCACGAGCTGTTCTACGGCCGCCGTCCGGAGTTCGCCGATACTCCGCCGACGGTTCGCATTCCTCGCAGCGCATTCTTCAACGATGCGGAAGCGCTCTTCACGCGCGGGCGCCTCACGATGCTGCTCTTCCCGCTTCTCCTCGGCATCGTGATCTTCGCGTGGGCGGGGGAGGTGTGGGGGTGGTGGGGTGGGGCGGTGGGGGTGGGACTGTTCGCGTTCGATCCGAACTTCATCGCGCACGGCGGGCTGATCACGACCGACGTCGGCGTTGCGGCCCTGATGACCGCGGCGATCTACTTCTTCTGGCGATGCAGCCGAAGTGCGAGCGCGATCAACATCGCCGCCTTTTCGCTTTTCTGCGGGCTCGCGATGATCGCGAAATTCTCCGGGCTCCTGTTGATCCCGATGCTGGCGGTGCTTTTTCTTCACGTGCGAAATCGAAAGGCCTTGATCGCGCTCGGCTGCGCCGCGGTTGCCACCATCATCATCGTCTGGGCCGCTTACGGATTCCGCTATCGCGCGACGCCCGAACGCCCGCGCGCGATCACGATGGTCGTCGACGACTGGTACGCCGCGAAGTCGCTGCTCGCGCAATATCCCGACGGCCCGCCCGAATCGGCGATCCAGCGGATGCGATCGACGGTTCCGATCGGCATGTTAGGCCGGACGGTGTTGTTCGCGAACGATCTCCACCTTCTGCCGGAGGCCTACCTCTACGGCCTGGCGCTGACGGAACGCAATTCCTACGCGCGATGGGCGTATCTGAACGGCGAAGGATCGCATCGCGGATTTCCGACGTATTTTCTGTATACCTTCCTATACAAGACGCCGGAAGCGTCGATCCTCACGATCCTTGCGGGTTTGATCGCGCTGCGCAGCCGGCGCACATCGGCCCTCCCATTTCTGTTGTGGCCGATCATCATCTATCTGGCCGTGTCGATGGCTGGAAGCCTCAACATCGGACACCGTCACATTCTCCCGATCTATCCATATCTGTATGTGATCGCCGGATGCCTCTGGAGTGCGGCGCCCTGGCGCCGTTCTCTGCTCGCGCTTGCGTGCGTGTTGACCGCGCTCCCGGCAGTCTTTTTCTGGGGAAACCATCTCGCCTACATGAACCTGATCGCCGGCGGTCCATCGCGCGGTTACGAAAAGCTGATCGATTCCAACTTCGACTGGGGCCAGGACCTCAAACGCCTGAGCGAATGGGCGAAAACGCATCCCGATCCGATCAACCTCGTTTACTTCGGTACCGCCGATCCGCGCTTCTACGGCATCGCGTATCACAACCTTCCGTACGGCTACGGGATGGACCCGGTGGAGACGCCCGATCCGAACGCGCACGACTTCGTGATCAGCGTCTCGGCGCTCAAGGGCGTGAACGCCGACGTCGAACCCGCGCGCCGCTACTGGCAGACTTACCTCGATCAGCACCACGCGAAATTGGTCGGGCGGGCGGGCTACTCGATCCTGATCTACCGGCTCCCTTGACAAATCCCAGCGACAGACCTACTGTATTAGCTAACTAATACACTGAGGTGCTGGAAATGAAACGTCTTTCCATCGATATCCTCCTCGCGGCGATCATGGCCCTTCTCCCTCGTGTGACGGGCGTCGGGCGCATGGAAGCCGGGCGGATGCTCATCCTTGCCTGCGTGTACGCTGTGGTAGCGGTTCTGGCGTACTTGCGAATGTTCACGCCGAGTGCGCATCGTGTGGCGCAACTGGCGTTTGCGGCGACGCTGCTGCTCCTCGGCTGGCTGATGTCGTTCCCGGCCTGGAACCACAGCGGGGAGATCGGCCTGTACCTTCTGTTTGGATCGGTGATTGCGGCGGTGTCGACCGAACCTTGGAAGAAAGGCATGCCGTTCGCACTTTAACGGGATGTGATCACCCAGTCGGACCAGGTTTTTTCGCTCTCGGAGCGCGCGCTTCGGATGCCGGCCTCGCCGATCCGCAAGCTCGCGCCGCTGGCCGACGCCGCTGAAGCGCGCGGAACGAAGGTCTATCACCTCAACATCGGACAGCCCGACATCGAGACGCCGGCCTGCATGCGCGATCGTCTCAAGCTGATGGATGACAAAGTCCTCGAATACTCGCCGTCGACCGGCACTCCCGACTTTCTGCGTTCGCTGCAGCGTTACTTCGAGCGCCGTCTCGGCGTTGCGCTCGACACGAATCAGATTCTCGCGACGACCGGCGGCAGCGAAGCGATCCTCTTCTCGCTGATCGCGTGCGCGAATGAAGGCGACGATCTGATGGTCGTCGAGCCGTTCTACGCGAACTATCGATCATTCTCGACGATGGCCGGACTCAACATCGTGCCGGTGACGAGCCGCGGCCGCGACGGATTCCATGTGCCGCGACGCGATGTGTGGGATCGCGCGCTCACGCCGCGCTCGCGGGTCGTCATCATCTGCAATCCGAACAATCCGACCGGAACGGTTTACTCGCGTGAAGAGCTCGAGATGGTCGCGGAGTTCTGCCGTGACAACGGACTCTTTCTCATCAGCGACGAGGTCTACCGCGAATTCGTCTACGACGGAAAGCGCGCGATCAGCGCGCTCGAGCTCGAAGGCTGCGAAGACTTCGTGATCGTCGTCGACAGCCTTTCCAAACGCTACAGCGCGTGCGGCATCCGCCTCGGATCGCTCGTCACGCGCAGCGCGGAAATCTACGATGCGTGCCTTCGGATGGCGCAGGGCCGTCTTTCGCCGCCTGGTCTCGCGCAATTCATCGCTGTCGGAGCCGATTCCCTTGGCGACGCATACACCCGCGATGTGGTCGCCGAATATCAACGACGCCGAGATGTGCTCTTCAACGGCCTTACTGCAATTCCCGGAGTCTTTCTGCAGAAGCCGGAAGGCGCGTTTTATTGCGTCGTGAAGTTGCCGGTCGATGACGCTGAACGCTTCGCCGCCTGGCTCCTGACGGACTTTCAACACGACGGCGCAACGGTCATGGTCGCGCCCGCCAATGGCTTCTATGCGTCGCCGCTCGGCATCAACGAGGTTCGAATCGCCTACGTATTGAAGGAAGATGACCTTCGAACCTCGATCGATATTCTCTCCGCTGCGTTGCGCGTTTATCCTGGCCGCGTTCGCAACTAGTGCGGGCGCTCAGGACCTTTCGCAGTTCGACAAAATCCTCGTTCCGCTTCTCAATCTCAAACCGATTCAGGGAGCAAACAGCTCGACATTCGGAACAGCACTCGATGTCTGGTCCAATCTGTCGCCGATCACGTACTACCCGGCGGCGTCCGCGGATGGTCCGGTCATCGGTCAGAGCCAACCTCAGCTTCTTCAATTGAGACCGTGGGAGGCGCCCGTCATCGCGAAAGGGCGATTCGTGTTCATCAACGGTAGCGTGCCCGTCGCGGCAATCGCGACGGCTGCCGCTCCGGATGGCAGTGTAGCGACAACGCCGCTGCCGATCGTGCGCGAGCGCGACGTGATCACCGGCAAGTCGACATTCATGCCGCTGCCTGTCGATCCGATCCTGAGTGAGGCGGACCCGTCGAGCCCGGAACACTTTCATCTCTTCGGATTTGCGCAGCGCTACACGCTGCGCGTTTACGATTGGGATTCGACCGGCACGATGGAAGTTGCGGTGCGGCTGATTCGCGGATTCTTTCTCGCGCAGGGGGCGGTTGGCGAGATCCACGTCCGCGTCGATCGCCGCGACTTCGACCATCCGACTTATCCGTTTTATGCCGAGGTGGATTTGCAGCCGAGGTTTGCGGGGTGGTGTTATCCGGGGCTGCATACCGCGTGTATGCCATTGCCGGCGATCATCGAGGTCGAGCCGGCGAATCACACTGCGCGCTATTACGCTTTCATCAGCATGACTGACAATCGGACGAATCACATCGCCGTGTTCACGCCGCGCTAGAAGCCTTTGGAAAGCGGTGTCCTGGCACTGCTTTCACGGCCGCGGCTTGCCGCGGCCGCCAGCAGCAGGCTGCCGGCGAGAAAGCGGCGGCAAGCCGCCGCACTCCAGAATAGAATCGGCGCGCATGAATTATTGGTTGATGAAGGTCGAGCCTTCCGCATACAGCATCGACGATCTCGAGCGTGACGGCACCACGAACTGGGATGGCGTCCGCAACTTTCAAGCGCGCAATTTCATTCGCGCCATGCACGTCGGCGACAAAGTCCTCTTCTACGCGTCCAGCGCCGAACCGTCTGGCGTGACGGGACTCGCCGAAGTGAGCCAGGATCCGCGCCCCGAGCCGAAAGATTCCAACTGGTCGATGGTCGAGATCCGCTTCGTGAAGAAGTTCCGTGAGATCGTCCCGCTCGAGACGCTGAAGAAAACGAAGGGCCTCGAGAAGATGGTCGTCGTTCAAAAAGGAACGCGATTGTCGGTGCAGCCCGCGACGAAAGCGGAATACGACATCGTCGCCAAGCTCGGGCGATGACGAAGATCGAAGTTCGGCAGGCCGACATCACGAAGCTCGAAGTCGACGCGATCGTCAACGCCGCCAATACGACTCTCCTCGGCGGCGGCGGAGTCGACGGTGCCATTCATCGCGCTGCCGGGCGTGAGCTGCTCGAGGAGTGCCGGCGGATCGGCGGGTGCCCGACCGGGCAGGCGCGCATCACGCGTGGCTACCGGCTTCCTGCAAAGTATGTGATCCACACCGTTGGTCCGATCTGGCGCGGCGGAGACTTCGGAGAGAGGGAGTTGCTTGCGGCGTGTTACCGCAACAGCCTCGATCTGGCGGCCGGCAACGGAGTACGTTCGATCGCTTTTCCCGCGATCAGTTGCGGCGCGTACGGATTTCCAATCGACCAGGCCGCCGAAATTGCGGTCCGCGAAGTCGCGCGTGACGATCGGCCGGACCACGTCATCTTCGCCTGTTTTGGTGACGACACGTTTCAAGCGCTGGAACGCTCCTTGCGGCGTGTCGTGAACTCATGACGGTCACCCCGAGTTGTCCGGCGTTGCTCATCCATGACGACGATGCGTTCCGAAAATCGCTGATCGCGACGCTCGATCAGAAACACTTCACGGTGACGTACGCGACCGACGGCCCTGACGCAGTGCAAATGCTTCGCGAGCGCCCGTTCAAGATCGTCGTCCTCGGTGTCGATTTGAAAAACAAACGTGGGCTGGCCGCTCTCGAGTATTTGCGCAGCAATCGATCAACCGTCAGCGGCGGCGTGATCATTGTCAGCGACCCGAGTCCGGAGCTGCGTGCATACGCGGCGGCTGCCGATGAGACACTGCTCAAGCCGGTGGATGCGAGTTATGTGGCCGCGCGCGCTCGCGTTTACTGCGAGCACTAGGTTCCCTAGCTATTCGTTCGCGACCTGCTCGACTTCGACAGCTCGCTCTTCCTCGCCCGGAATCTCGATCGGGCCTTGTCTGAGGTCCTCTCGGATGATCAGGTCGAGGAAGTAGGCGCGCACGGCATCCGCGCCGCCTTCCTTATAGACGCGGCGCACGTCGGAAGGGCGCAGCTTGACGCCGGTCATTGTCTGCAGGTACTGACAAAAAACGACGGCGCGCGATCGAAACGAGATGATCAGAATCGCCAGAAGCAGCAGGGCAAAGGCTAATGGCATCGCCGCTGCCAGAGAGGAGATCCGGAAGATCGAACTCTCGACGGTCATGGGGAAAACAGAGTCAGAATCCTACCACAGCGCTCGGCATCGATCGTGTAATAGCGGGGCACGGAGGGAATCGAATGTCGGAAGACCGATACCAACCGATTTCGTGCGACTACCACGACATGCTGGAAGAGGCGGCCATGCATAAGAAGCGCGTGGAGCTGGAGTTCGATCTGGAAGGTGTGACGCAGCGGGAGACCGGAACCATCGCCGATGTCTACTCATCGAACGGTGCCGAATTCGTCAAATTCGATGCGCCGGAGGGGCGGGTGGAGATCCGGCTGGATCACATCATTTCCATGCGGCAGGCATAGCGGTAAGATCGTGTCATGCCGAAGCCGCTCTTCTACGTCGGCACCGTCTTTTGTGTCTTTCTGGCACTGGCGGCTGCCACGAGCATGACGCAGCAGATTCAAGGCGGGCCGATCGCCTTCATCGCGGTGCACGGCCCCGCGATGTCGAGTGGACCGTCGGCCGGATGGGCCATCGTGATCGCGCTCGTCGCGGCATTGGCGGTCTCGGCGATCCTCATCCGGATGGCGGCGCTCCTGGCAGCCCGCAATCTCTTCGGCGCATTTCTCGCGGTCTTCTCGGTTGGCGCGGCGGTCGTCTCGCTGGCATGGGTGGTTGTCCTGCAGGTGCGCATGCTCGGTCTGACGCGGCGGCGCATTCCGATCAGCGGCGATATCGGCGAGATGCATTTTGCGGCTGTGCTCATGCTCGGTTACTTCGTCGCGCTGAGTTTCCTGGCGCTGCGCCCGTACTTCCGCGTGCAGGCGAGCCGCTTCCTGTCAGCCCTGGTCTTCTTCCCGCTGCCGCTGTTTCTGTTGATCGTGATGCAGGAGCTCTTCGTTACGGCGTCGTTCGCGCCGATGCCTGCGACCACGCCGGCTTCGATCGTCTTCTTTGCCGTCGTCGCGATGCTGTTCTTCTCGATCGCGGTGCACTGCGTCCGCCATCGCCACATGTTCATCGAGACGACGAACCTGCGCGAGCTCCTCGAGCCGCGGATCGATCCCGCGCGGAGCGGACGTCCGATCGGCGGCGTGGCGTTCGACGGCTAGTTTAGAATCGCCTTTCCATGCGATTCAGTATTCTCGTTTCTCTGGCGCTCGCCTGTGCCATCGCACAGGGCGCATCGCTTCCCGCCTTCATCGAGAATGCCGACCACCTTCGACTCGGCGACGCAAAGTCAGTCGATAAGACCGGCTTTTCCATCGGCCATCTCAAGTTGACGATGACGTCGGGATCTGCGGCGCCGGTCTTCGCAGGTTCCGAACAAGTCGGATTCTTCTTCAGCGGAAAGGGCTCGTTGGAATATGAGACGACCGAAACCGCGGAGTTTCCGGTCGTCACGCACAACGTGCGCGCCGTTGCGCATCTCAAGATGACGCCCGAGGCGTCGCGGATTGTTCTGAGCGACGATTTCAGCGATCTGCTGATCGTCGCGGGCGGCGTGCAGATGGCGGCATTGACCGGTGCGAGCAGCGCCGCGCTCACGAATCCCTTCAAGGAACACGAGGCCGTCTTCAGTCGCCTCTGGATTGCGCCGCGCTCCCACGAGCTCGCGGTACAGAAGTTTTCGTTCCCTGCCGGAAAATTCGTTCGCGCCGAACTGTCTGCGAGTCGCGATCGTCTCGGATATGAATACGACGATTACGAAGATCACGACGAAGCGCTATACACGGTGCACCCGCCGTACACGGCGATTGGCGACCGTCGTCTCGACGACCGATTGCGTCCTGGAACCTTGTCCATCCAGCCGGTGGGACATGACCGCAGCGTGACACCGCCGCCTCCGTTTGCGCTCATCGCGCTCGATTACGGGCTGGTCGCCGATGGCGACAATGTGAAACTCGACGTCACGGAAACGATTGCGCGCGCGAATTCCGCCGAGAACGTCCTGCGATTCTTCATGCGCGATGAGGCGATCGTCAAACTCGGCGCTGCCGCGCGGAAGTTCAGCATGCGCCGCGTCACGGACGAGCAGGGCCACGAGCTCGCTTTCGATCACGCGCGCAACGACCTGGTCGTCGAGATCCCGCCTTCACCATCGCCGGTTCTGAAACTGAAGTTTTCCATCGACGGAGATTTTCTCGTTCGCGAGGGTGGCGACAACGCCTGGCAGCTCGGCCTCGGGGAGCCGTGGTTCCCGTTGCCGAGGCAATTGGCGGGATGTGCGTTCACCGTGCATTCGGTCGCCAGGGTCAGGAAACCGTTTGTTCCGATTACTCCCGGCACGACGGTCAGGCGCGGCGAGGAGGGCGATTACAACGTCGTCGAGAGCGTCATCGAGAAACCGGTGCAGTTCACGATGGTCCAGGCAGGCAAGTACACGATGTATGACGACAAGCGCGGCGAAAGAACTGTCAGAGTCGCGACCTATGGCCTCCCGAATCAGAACGCCGCGAAGCAACTGACCGCTCTTGCCTTCGCGCTGATCGACTACTACGAATACTTTCTCGGCCCGTTTCCCTTCAACGAGTTCAACATCATTCAGGTGAATGCCTACGGTTTCGGTCAGGCACCGCCCGGGACGATGTTCATCACCAACGAGGCGTTCACTCCGATCGCGAGCGACGTCGATCAGTTCTTTTCGCAGGGGATCAACGAACGCTTCGCGCATGAGATTGCGCATCAGTACTGGGCGTACGTCGTTCGGATGCCGAGC
>DATBSF010000471.1:0-10344 GCA_036559905.1 Thermoanaerobaculia bacterium
GAGCATCGCGCGATAGCTGCCGTTGATGCGCAGTTTCGGCATGCCGTCTTCGTTGAGGACGATGACGTACTCGTCGCCGACCTTCTGGATGTAGACATCGGGCTCGACATAGATCGCGCGTTCGTTCGAGTATTTCCGCCCCGGCTTCGGATCGAGATGCTTGATGACCTCCACGATGCCTTCCAGCGTCTTGAGGTCGATGCCGATGACCTTCGCGAGCTGCACGAAGTGGCGCTGCATGAACATCTCCCAGTGATCGCGGATGATCGTGTCGACCAGGGGCTCATCGACTTCCAGGAACTCGAGTTGAAGAAGCAGGCATTCGCGCAGATCGCGGGCGCCGACACCGATCGGATCGAGCGACTGAATCGCCTTGAGGGCAGCCGCCACTTCGCCAGCCTCGTACTTGCCGGAGGCCATGATTTCTTCGTTCGACGCGCGCAGATAGCCGTCTTCGTCGATGTTCCCGATGATGAACTGCCCGATCTCCTTCGTCCTGGGCGAGGCGTCGCTCATCATCAACTGCCACGTGAGGTGGTCGGTCAGATTCGGCGGACGCGTGAGCGTGTTCTCGATGGGGAACTCATCGTGCTCCTCGTTCATCCGCGGGTTGTAGCCGTACTCGATGTAGTCCTGGAAGTAGGCGTCGTAGTCGATCTCGTCGAAGGAATCCTTCTCCTTCTCCTGCGTCTCGACTTTTTTCTCTTCTTCGTTCTCGGTCTTCGTTTCCTGCTCTTCGGTCTTGACCTCTTCGGCCGTCTCCTCGAGCAGCGGATTTTCGAGCAGCTCCTGATTGAGCACTTCCTGAAGCTCGAGCTTGGACAACTGCAGCAGCTTGATCGCCTGCTGCAGCGAAGGCGTCATGATCAGCTTCTGAGAGAGTTTGAGATGGAGTTTCTGTTCGAGTGCCATGGGTGCGGGCGGCGTTAGCTCAGGTTGAACGACTCACCGAGGTAAATTCGCCGGACCTCCGCATCTGCCGAGAGACTCTCGGGGACTCCCTGACGAAAGATTTCGCCTTCTTTGATGATATAGGCGCGGTCGGTGATCTTCAAAGTTTCACGCACGTTGTGATCGGTGATCAGGATGCCGATCCCTCGCGCACGAAGTTGCGAGACGATTCTCTGAATCTCGAAAACCGCAATAGGATCGATTCCTGCAAAAGGTTCATCTAGCAAGATGAATGCCGGGTTAATTGCCAGAGCCCTAGCGATTTCCACGCGCCGCCGCTCGCCGCCGGAGAGCGAATAAGCCCTGTTGCGCGCGATGTGTGTGATTCCAAATTCCTCGAGAAGAGCCTTCGTACGGCGCTCGCGTTCCGCCAGCGGCAGATCCATCGTTTCGAATACTGCCAGCAGATTTTCTTCGACCGTCAGCTTGCGAAACACCGACGGCTCCTGCGGCAGATAACTGATTCCACGCTGCGCGCGGAGATACATCGGCAACATGGTGATTTCTTCGTTGCCGAGGATCACGCGGCCGTCATCGGGCCGCACGAGTCCGACGATCATGTAGAAGGTCGTCGTCTTTCCGGCACCGTTCGGACCGAGGAGTCCGACGATTTCACCCTGGCGGATGTCGACCGATACGTCGCGAACAACGCGGCGTCCTTTGTAAACCTTGACGAGATGGTCGGCCGCCAGACGAAGTGGCTCGCCCGGACGCTCTCGATCGGTTGTAAATGGGAGGACCGTCGTCATCAGCGTGTGAATTTACCCTACTGCGGCTTGTAAGTCCCCTTCGTCGCAGAAGTCGGGCTCATGATCTCAACTTTGTTCCGCGCGAGGTCGATTGCAATCTGGTCGCCGCTGACGCTTCCATTCGGGCTCGAGACGGTCGCGGGCGATCCGTTCATGTAGATCACGCGGCGGTTGACGAAGTACGTGGCTTTGTCGCCTGTTCCTTTGCGTCCGACCGGTTGCTCCAGCAGCACGATCTTGTTCTCCGCTTCGATGCGCTCGATCTTTCGCGAGGCGTCGAAAAAGAAGGTCGCCTTCTCCGCGGTGAGATGCCGCTGCTCGTCATCGATCTTGACGTTGCCGAGAAGCTCGATCTTTCGCTCCACTTTGTGCGCCGCAAGGTGATCGCTGCGCGTGAGCATCGGCGTCTTCCTCTGTTCCGTTGCGGAGGCAGTGTTGTAGAGCGAAGTGCGCACGTTGCCGCGCGCGGTGATCTGATCTCCCATTCCCTGCACCTGCATCTCATCCGCGAAGAGCGTGTTGGTGTCCTGCCATGCGCGGACGTGACCCGAGAAGACCGCCAGCTTTGTCGCCTGCCGCATCGTGACGGAATCCGAATTCACGAAAACCGGTTTGCCGGCCGGAAACATTGCGGTGCTGTCGGCTGACGGACCGTTCTGGCGCGAGACGATCTGCGCGATGACCTCGCCGGTCGCCTTCGCAGTTCCGGCGCGCGGCGAGAAATCGATCAATTTCGCTTTCAGTGTCTGGCCTTCGGTTGTAACGGTTGGATCGTAACCAGGCGTGGCAGTCAGGATCACGTGATCGCCGACGATGTCGTAAGTCGCACGCACCGCGCTGGCCTGATTCTTCGGATCTTTGTAATGGAAGTTGCCGTCGACGCTGGCGGTGGTCGCGCGGTGCGACAGCGGATTGAAATTCACGATCAGTTGATCGCCGGTCATCTCGCGCGGCTGGTCCCCGAGCTCTTTCAGGACGACGCCGGAATCCGCGCGCATCTGGTTCACCTGCTTGTTCGCCAGCGCGACGCGAACGGTTTTCGCGACCAGGTCGCGCTTCGGCGGGCCGTCGATGACCGCATGCACCGGCGCCTGGTCGCCGGCGGCGTTGATCGCGGTGATCTCTCCGTTGAGCACGTCGCTCCAGAAGCGGTCGCACACGATTTCTTTCCGGCCGCTGCCGGCTGCTTCATCCACCGTCGTGATGTTGATGTGTCCTTGCCCCTCTACGCCCGTCAGCGCCTTGCGATCGGGGCTGAGGTGCGCGACGACGCGATCGCCGGACAGGCGGCTCGTGTCGTGTGTCATCACCACGTCGGTCGTGAAAGTCGCGCTGTTTTCGCGGCGGTTGAAAACGCCTTCCTGCGACTTGAGGCTCATCGCCCCTTCGGCCGGATGGACCGGCGGCATCGCGGCGTCGAGTTTGTCGTAGAGACGAAGCTGTTCTGATTGCACGTCGAGATCGAGCGCGCCGGCATTTCCGTTCCACCGATCGATCTTGAATTGCACCGGAATGTGATTCGTCAGCCGGTTCCCGTCGAAGTGAATCTCGGCGGTCGTGATCTCGACGCCATCGCTCGACGTGACCTTCACGCCTCCTTTTGCGTCGGCTTCTTTCGTCTCGCTGTTGAATTGCGCCGTCGGGCAGACGAGCTCGTAGGTCCGGCCCGTCGGACGATAAATCGTCAGCTGAACGCCTTCGAGCGTGTTCCAACCCGACTGAAACGCGACGACGCGTTTTGCGCGAATGCGCGACGCAACACGGCCCGCGATGGTCTGCGTGTCCTCGAACGATTTCGATTCGATATTGGGCGATTTTTCGTCAGGCCGGATCGTCGAGGTCACCGGCTGCGTGATCGCTTTGTCCTTCGCGATCCGAGCGCGATTCCAGCTGAGCGCGATCAGCAGAATGAACCCGAAAAACGCGATGGGAAGCGCTACGCGAAGGAAGCGAATCGTGCGCTGCACGCGAGTCGCAACTCCTTACTGGTCAATGGAATTCCGCGCATCGACGACTGTGAGACGCGATCCCCAAGCAGCATAAGTGTCGGGCTCGATTTGAAAGACGATGTCGGAGCGCCCCCCGTTCGAGAAGAAGGGATCGAGCGCCTTCGCGGACGGCCACAGCACTGCGACCGCGCGGCCGGTCGCATCCTCCAGGCTCAGCTCAAAGCAGCCTTCACCGAACTCTCGCCGCGATGCGACGCGGACATCGCGCGCGAGGAACAGCGGCTGCGGATTTCCGGCGCCGAAGGGTTGTAACAATTCGTGAGCGTCGAGAAACGCGCGATCGATGTCTGCGAATGTGAGCGCGTCATCGATTTGCGCCTCGCGTCGAAAAAGCTCGCCATCGAGGCCGTCGAATGCCTCGCCCAAACGGCGTCGCAGTTCAGGAACGCGAGATGCCTCGAGAGAAAAGCCGCACGCGAATTCGTGTCCGCCGAAATGTGTGAAGACATCGGAGACAGACTCGAGCTGCGCGTGAAGGTCGATGGTCGGAATGCTGCGGGCGGAGCCAACCGCGGTTTCGCCGTCGACCGAAATCACGAGAGTCGGACGATGGTATTTCTGCGCGATGCGTCCCGCGGCTAACCCGATCACGCCTTTGTGCCAATTGTCGCCCGCCAGGATGAGAACGCGACTTTCAGTCACCTGCTCTTCCGCCGCCGTGCGCACCTCTAGCTCCACTGCCTGCCGTTCGGCGTTCATCCGATCGAGCTCGGCGCAGAGATTCCATGCGATTTCGTCTGTCTCGGCGGAGAAGAGATCGATCGCAGTCTCCGCGGAGGCCAGCCGCCCGGCGGCGTTGATGCGCGGTCCGATGCGGAAGCCGATGTCTACAGCTCGTAGAGGCCTTCCGAGCATGCCGAGGCGGCGGATGAGGGCGCGGAGGCCGCGGTTGCGGGGGTCGGAGAGGCCGTTCAAGCCGAGCCACGCGATCGTCCGGTTCTCGCCGATGAGTGGAGCAACGTCGGCGACCGTTCCGATCGCGGCGATTTTCAACAGCGACTCCGTCGAGATTTTCTTTCCCGCGCGGCGAACCAGCTCGCAACAGAGTTTGAAGGCCACGCCCACGCCCGCGAGCTCTTTGAACGGATAGTCGCAACCGGGCTGCTTCGGATTGAGCACCGCCGCGGCTTCGGGCAACACGCCGGGCGGTAGGTGGTGATCGGTGATGATGACGTCGATCCCGCGATCGATCGCGCGACGGACCGGCTCGACACTCGTGATCCCGCAGTCAACGGTGATCACGAGCTTCACTGCTTTCTCGGCGAGGACGCGCTCGAGAACTTCGAGCTTGAGCCCGTAGCCATCGACGAGGCGCTGCGGAACGACGTGCGCCGCGTCTGCGCCGATCAGCCGCAGAACGGTCTGGAGCAGAACGATCGAAGTGACGCCGTCGACGTCGTAGTCGCCGTAGATGAGGATCGTCTCGCGATCGCGGACCGCGCGCTCGATCCGCTCACACGCCGGACCGATGCCGTGAATTCCGGCGGGATCGTGCAGATCGGCGAGAGTCGGAGCGATGAAGCGACGGTAGTCGTCGGCGGTCGTGACACCGCGGCGCGTAAGGATGTTGCCGAGGACGGGGTGAATTGGAAGCCGGTTAGCGGCAGCTGCGGTCGGGAGGAGCCAGTTGTCGTAAATCATCAGGTTAACGGTTAACGGTTAGCGGTTCCGTTAACCGTCAACCTTTCTCGAACACCCCCATTTTACGGAACTTCTCGAAGCGTTCTTCAAGGAGTAGAGATGGTTTCAACTTCTGCAGCTCGCGCAGTCCGCGATCGAGGAACGGTTCGAGCAGCTCCGCCGCGCGTTTTGCGTCGCCGTGCGCGCCTCCCGGCGGCTCCGGAACGATCTCGTCGATCACGCCGAGCCTCTTGAGATCCTGCGCTGTGATTTTCATCGCGGCCGCGGCTTCCGGCGCGGCTGCGGCGTTCTTCCACAGAATCGCGGCGCAGCCTTCCGGCGAGATCACGGAGTACACCGCGTGCTCCAGCATGTAGACGCGATCGCCGACTGCAATCGCGAGCGCTCCCCCACTCCCGCCCTCCCCTACGACGCTGACGATCACCGGCACCTGCAGCGCCGCCATCTCGCGCAGGTTCGTCGCGATCGCCTCCGCCTGTCCGCGCTCTTCCGCCCCCACGCCCGGATACGCGCCCTGTGTGTCGATGAAGGTGAAGACCGGCACTTTGAATTTTTCGGCCAGCTTCATCACGCGCAGCGCCTTGCGAAACCCTTCGGGACGCGGCTGACCGAAGTTGCGAACGATCTTTTCCTTCGTGTTGCGCCCTTTCTGATGTCCGATGACTGCACACGGCTGGTTGCGAAAGCGCGCGAATCCGGCCACGATCGCCGGATCGTCCCCGAATTTCCGGTCGCCGTGGATCTCCTCCCACTCCCCGAAAAGGAACGCGATGAAGTCGAGTGTGTAGGGGCGCTGCGGGTGGCGCGCGACAAGTGTTTTCTGCCAGGGCGTCAATTTGGAGTAGATTTCACTGGCAACCTTGGTCAACTTCCGCTGCAGCTCCTCGATCAGGCCCGGATCACCCTCAGCGGCCGTCAGCTCTTCAATCTGGCGGCGGATGGCGGCGATGGGCTCGTCGAACTGCGAAGGATCGCTGCTCATCGCGGCGCACGCTAACAAATGAACAGCACACTAGCAACTGAACCCACTGAAAAGGTCGCCTCGAAGCCTCTGCTCGAAACCTGGGGCAAGAACGAACGGATGCGACACATTCCTCCACTCGGCTGGATCATCGAGAAGCTCGATATCGAGCTTCGCCGCCGCATCGACAAACTGATTGCCGCCATTGGATCGCCGCCGTCCGGCGAAGCCGCCGACATCGAGCTGCGCGCGATCTGTCGCTCGATCGATCGTCTCGCCGACGCCGCGAAATTCTCGCGCGCGACCAATCACGCGCCGTCGGAAATCGGAGCGCGCATCACCTGGTCGATCAACCACGCTGTCTCGTCCCTCGGTTCCCTCGACGCGAATCTGTTCGGGCGCCGCTATCCATTCCAGACACTCGAGCGATCGAAGGGTGAGGCGCTGTACGGCGCGCTGCTGGTCGTCATCAATCATGTCCATCGCCTGACCACACTGGCGCGCGCGGCCGATCCGAATGTCGACGAGCGATTGCTGGAAGGTCTCGTCGTACTGCAGGAGCCGCTGCGCGAACAGCGGATGGCCTGACATGCCGGGCTGCGTGCTGCGGGCGACCGGAAGGAAGTTCGATGTCGACGCTTTTCTCAGCGACAGCCCGTTTCGGCCTGCGACGGTCTATCGCAAAGGCCAGCGCCGCCGGCCCGCGAGTCGCGGCGTGCAGACGGGATCAGGATTCAACGTCGTCGTGAGCGATACCGACGACTCGCCGGAAAAGCAGATCGAATACGCACTCGACTTTATTCGGGATCAGCACGGCGAGATCCTTCGGCTGGTGCGTTTCGGCGGAATCGAGGAGATCGTTCTCGACTTCGGAATTCCGCAGAACGAGATCGCAACACGCAGCGCCCGCTTTCCCGCCGACCTCCTCATCGCCGCCGGCGCCCTCGGCATCGACATCCACGTGAGTTTCTATCTCGTCGGATAAAGTGTCCTTCTCCCATCGGGAGAAGGTGCCGCGAAGCGGCGGATGAGGGGCGCGGAGCTCGGCACTGATGCGTTACTAACGCGCCCCTCACCCGGCGCTTCGCGCCACCCTCTCCCGTCGGGAGAGGGACAGATAGTTCAGCCACACACGCGCGACGCTCGCTCCGTGATCCCGTCGATCCGGATGCATCGGCCGCGCGTAGAGAAATCCCTGAAATAGCCGAATGCCCATCGCGGCCAGGACCTCGTGGTCTTCGACGCGCTCGACGCCTTCCGCCACGATCCGCGCTTCGAAGAAGGAGCCGAGGTCGCAGATGGATCGGACGACGGCCTGACGCGCGGGATCGTCGGCGACTCCCTCGATGAAGTAGCGATCGATCTTCAGATACTCCGGCCGGCAGTCGAGGATGCTCCGGTAATTCGCGTGATTCGAGCCGACATCATCGATCGCGATGTGCACGCCGTTGTCGCGCAGCTCGCAAACCGAACGCAGAAACGACGAGACATCGGTGGCCGGCGCCTGTTCTCCGATCTCGACGATCAGTCGATCCGTTGCGATCCCGACGGCCGCGCTCTCGCGCTTGAGAAACGCTGCGAAGTCACGTTGCCTGGCCAGCGTCACCGGATGGACGTTCACCGAAATGCGATGCGTTCCACCATCGCCGGCAGCGCGGAGAGCCTGGGCGATGCAGACGCGATCCATCTCGGGCTCCAGATGCCGCCGGCGGATGTATTCGAACAGCCGCGGCGCCTCTTCGAATGCTGACCCGTGCGGGCCGCGCGTGAGGCATTCGATTGCATGCAGCGATCGGTCGTCGTTCTCGATCTCGAAGATCGGTTGCACGACCGTCTCGAGGGGATGCGTCAATGCTGTTCGTTGGACCACAGAGACGACTATTGCAACGGCGCCACCATATTCCGGAAGGCGTGCTCAGCGGCATAAGGATCGATTGGGGTGCGAGTTACGTCGCAGCTCATCCGTAGGGCAAGCCGTGCTGCTGTCCTGATTAGCGGAGCGAGTGTCTCAATGGTTACCGGACGCGAGCAGTCTCGACGCGACCGGCGGATGAAATCGCACGATCGCGCGCGGATCTCCGTCCGATTCGATCTCCAGGGCTTCAACGAGTCCATCATCGCCCTCTTCGAGCTGAACGCGCTTCGGACGCTCGATGCGATGGGTCAGGTGCCTGCCGTCGCGCCCGACGAAGTGGAGCTCGAGGCCGCTTTTGTCGTAGCTGACGCCGCTCAACGGCTGATCGTCGATCTCATGCTGCGCGCCGAGATCCTCGGCTACGAACTCGAGCGTGGCGCTCGATCCCTGATAAATGCGGCTGAGCGAGTCGAAAAATGTCTTGTATCGATCGGGCGGAATCGTGCGAGTCTGCATCGAAAACCTCCGAGTCATTTCGATGCACAGTGCGATCCAGCGACTACAGAATATTGATGGGATCGACATCGATCGCGACATCGACGTTCCATTTGCGACCGACCATGACCGATTCGACCGCGCGACGTAACGCCACGCGATGCGGCGATCGCAGCAGAATTTGAAAACGATAAACGCCTTTGATCCGCGATAGCGGCGCCGGCGCAGGGCCCTGCATCCGCGTGCCCGCGAGCGGCGCGATGGCTTCCTCGAGCATGCGGCCGCATGTGGACGCCGCGCGTTCAACATCGTTCGCTTTCGCACCGCGGAAGAGGATTGCGATCATCGAGGTGACCGGCGGGTAGTGAAATGTGCGGCGGAACTGGATCTCCGCCTCGTAGAACGACTCGTAGTCGTGCCGGAGCGCGTGCTGGATCGCGTAGTGCGTCGGAAACGCGCTTTGGATCACCACCCGCCCCCGCCGCTCCCCTCGCCCCGCCCGCCCTGCGACTTGCGTCAGCAGATAAAAAGTCTTCTCTGCAGATCGGAAATCGGGATAGCCGAGGATGGAGTCGGCGTTGAGGACGGCGGTGAGCGTGACATTCGGGAAATGATGGCCCTTGCTGAGCATCTGCGTTCCGATCAACGCCTGCGTCTCTCCGGTGCGGAAACGGTCGAGAATGCGCACGAGCGAGCCCTTGCGGCGCGTGGAGTCGCGATCGAGCACGTCAGCGGTTACCGTCGGGAAATCGCGCCGGAAGCGCTCCTCGACCTTCTCCGTACCGAAGCCGATCGGCTGCAGGACTTCGCCGCCGCAAATGGGACACTTCGGCGGGATCGATTTTCTCGATCCGCAGTAGTGGCAGATGAGGAGACCTGCGCGGCGGTGCACCGTCATCGTGACGCTGCAGTCGCGACATCGGAAGTCTTCGCCACATTCTCTACACAACAAATATGGAGCGTAACCTCTGCGATTGATCAGGATGATCGCCTGCTCGCCGGCATCGAAAGTCTGTCGAAGGATTTCTTTCATCGGCTTGCTGAAGATGACGAACCCGCGATCCTCCTTTTCCGCCCGCTCCTTCCGCAGATCGATCACTTCGGCTTCGGGAAGGGGCCGCGCTTCGACGCGATGCGTCATGCGAAGCAGCGTGTATTTCCCGCGGGCGGCATTCTCGCGACTCTCGAGCGATGGCGTGGCAGAACCGAGGACGATGGGGATGTTGCGGAGCTGTGCGCGGACGACTGCCAGATCGCGTGCGTTGTACCGCGGCGTTTCATCCTGCTTGTAGGCGCCGTCGCCTTCCTCGTCGACGACGATGACTCCGAGCTGATGGAACGGCGTGAACAGCGCCGATCGCGGGCCGATCGCGACGTCCACCTCCCCTCTGCGCGCCCGCCACCACTGATCGTAGCGCTCGCTCGGCGAGAGGCTGCTGTGGAGGATCGCGATGCGCTCGCCGAACCGCTCTTTCAATCGCGCAGCGAACACCGGCGTCAGCGAGATTTCGGGAACGAGCAGCAGCGCCTGCTGTCCCCGCCGCACCGCCTCCCGCATCACCTCCACGTAGACTTCCGTTTTTCCGCTGCCAGTGACGCCTTCGAGGAGAAACGGCGCGAACGTGCTGAGCGTCGCCTTGATCGAGTCGATCGCATGTTGCTGCTCGGCGGAATAGCGGATCT
>DATBSF010000472.1:0-2686 GCA_036559905.1 Thermoanaerobaculia bacterium
ACGGTGAACTCCACTGTCAGCACATCGCCCTTCTTACCGCCCGGGTAGTCAGCGGGCGCCTCGTGAACAGCGGTCACTTTACTACTGGGAAACGTGGCGGCGTAGAAGCGCGCCGCGTCAACCGCGTCTTTGTCGAACCAAAGACAGATCGTGTTCTTTGACTTCATGTTCCGATTCCCATTCAAAAACCGCACCGTGAAGACGCGATCAACTGGGGTCGTCGAACCGGGTGTGATGGTTGGAGCGGCGTAGCTCGGTACCGAGATCCCGATCGCGCTCCGCGCCCGCCGCTGCGATAGGACGTGGACATTGATGTTCTGATGCGCCGTTTCCATGACGAGGCGATGGTGGATGTGTTCACTGACGTCGCGGAACTCGATAAGTTCACGGACGCGAATCTGCTTTCGTGGTCCTCTTCAGACTGCGAAGACCGGCGGCAAGTCCATCGCAGTTGGTCAGCGCGAGCACGGATGCCGCATCCACTGCCCCGGCGCGACGCCATCCACGATCGTTCCGTCGTGCAGCACAAGGACGCCGTTCACCACCACGTGTCGCACGCCCACCGACGGTCGCGCCGGCGACTCATACGTCGCCCGCTCGGCGATCGCTTCCGGATCGAAGACCGTGATGTCGGCATCGCTTCCCTCCTGCAACCTCCCCTTGCGCTTCATGCGCGGAATCGAATTCTCGAGGCGTTGTGCCGGCATCAACGTGATCCGACGAAGGGCTTCCTGGAGGGAGAGGAGTTTTTTCTCCCGCACGTACAGCCGCAGAAAGCGCGCGAACGTTCCGACGCTGCGCGGATGTCCGCGCCCGTCGTCGAGACCGCCGCCGTCGCTGGCGACGATGCCGAGGGGGCTGCGGACGGCCATTTCGATTTCGTCGTCCTTGATGAATTCGGTCTGGACCTCGACCGGCATCTTCTGCTTGCGCAACTCTTCGAAGCGAGCCTCGGTCAGCCGCTCCTGCGTCGCGGCGACATAAAGCTGGTCGTAACTGATCCCGCCGAAGCGCTCCTGCCATCCTTCGTCATAGAGCGCCGATTGCAGCGTGGTTTCATTACGCGTCCAGACGTGAAAGTCGAAGCCGACCTTCACGCCGTTGCGCGCCGCTCCTTCGACGAGACGAATCGACAGCGGAGCCGATCCGACCGTCGATGAGATCAGATGGACCAGCTCCGCCTGCGCGCCCGTCGCCGCGGCCATGCTGATCACTTCCATGACCGCCAGACTCATCGTCTCCGGAAATACATTTCCCTTGTGGCGGGCGTGGAGATGACAGGGAACCCCGTTTCGGGCGGCGGTCTCAAAGAGGGCGTACACCTCCTCGTACGATTCGCCGGGGGCGTAATTGATGCCGAAACCGATCCCCGCCGCCCCTTTGCAAATGGCTCCCTGCGCCAGTTCCTTCATGCGCTCAATTTGCTGCGGATTCGCGGCCTTGTAAGGATCGGTGACTCCGGCTGCGGTGCGAAGCGTGCGGTCTCCCACTGCCGCGCCATAATTGACTAACGGACCGATGGCGCTCATCTGCTTCTGATAGCCGGCGGGATCGAGCGGGCCGCCGTGCATGCCAAAGGTCGTGGTGACCCCGTCGCGGATTTTCTGCATGTGCGTTTCGCGATCCGCTTTCGTCGACGAGAGTATGTCAATGAAACCGGGCGCCACGACCAGTCCGCGAGCATCGATGACGCGGCGGCCGGTCAGCGCGCTCGCGGAGATCGTTGCCACCCGTTCCCCGCGGATTCCGACGTTCGCGATCTCGCTGCGTCCTGTTTCCGGATCGATGACTCTTCCATTCGCGATGACGAGATCGTAAGGATCGACCGCCGCGCAGGCAGCGATCAGTATCGAAAGGAGAACGTTCACAACCACCTGCAGAGGATGTCGACTGCTTCCAGCACGTCGGCGCAATGATCCTGGGCAAACTCCTGCGACAGCTCTTCCTGCGCCGGGATTCGTTGGGCCGCGGCGAGCGCGAGGCCGCCATCGAAATCGACGTAGGCCATTCTGCAGGTCACTTCGTCAGGTGGCCGGCCGAAATCGGAGCCGGGCAGCAGCGCCACTCCTGTCTCGGCGAGAAGGCGATCGCAGAATTCCGCGCTGCTCGCGACACCGCGTGCGCGCGGACCGAAATCGGGAAACAGGTAGAAGCCTCCTTCGGCTGGGTGGACGTCGACTCCGGCCGATTGCAGTCGCCGGCTGACCGACCGTCCGAGTGCGCGAAGAATTCTGCGGGCGTCGGAGACATAGGTCGCGATCTCTGCGCTCTGCCGGTATGCGGTCACCGCCGCATATTGGATCGGGGCACTGACCGACGTGTAGGTCTCGCTCGCCACGCTCGTCATCGCATCGAGCAGCCAGCGCAGCGATGAAGGAAAGCAAAACGTTCCCAGCCGCCATCCGCCCGCCCCGCACCACTTGCTCAACCCCGCGCTGATGATCGTCCCCTCCGGATAGAAGTCTGCGATCGAGTGATGGGTCGCGGAATGATCGAGCTCGCCGTAGATCTCATCCGATAGCACGACAACCTCATGTGCGCGAGCGACATCGGCCAATCTCTCGAGCTCCGCTGCGCGAAAGGTCAGACCGGTCGGATTGTTCGGATCGTTCAAGATCAGCAGACGGCGACGCGGCCCCTCTCCACGGCATGCCTGCTGGAGCGTTTCCGCGGTCAGCCGCCAGCC
>DATBSF010000473.1:0-4982 GCA_036559905.1 Thermoanaerobaculia bacterium
CACCACGCGGCGGATGCTGGAATCGATTCTGGCCGTCGAAGAAGAGCACGCGGATGACATGGCCAGCTTCCTCAAGGACATCGAGAAGGACTGGAAGACACGCGAACGGAAGAGCGGATAGGGAATAGCTGTTTGTTGTTCATGGTGAACTCATGAACGACACCGAACTCCTCGACGCATACTCCCACGCAGTCAGCTCCGCCGCAGCCCGCATCACCCCCTCGGTCGTCAACATCGAAGTGCGACAGCAGTCGCGCCGCGGCGAGCAGCGCGGTGGCGGCTCGGGATTCTTCTTCACGCCCGACGGATTCATTCTCACGAACAGCCACGTCGTGAGCGGATCCTCGCAGGTCGACGTCACGCTGCTCGATGGCTCGCGCTACGGCGCAACGGTCGTCGGCGACGATCCGCACACCGATCTGGCGGTCATCCGCATCTCGGCGCCCAATCAGATCGCGGGCAACTTCGGCGATTCGGATGCGATCCGCCCGGGACAGGTGGTCGTGGCGGTCGGAAATCCATACGGATTCCAATGCACCGTCACCGCCGGCGTCGTCAGCGCGCTGGGGCGCACGATGCGCGCGAAGAGCGGACGTCTCATCGACAGCGTCATCCAGACCGACGCGGCGCTCAACCCCGGCAACTCCGGCGGCCCGCTCGTCAATTCGCGCGGCGATGTCATCGGCGTGAACACCGCCGTCATTCTGCCGGCGCAGGGAATCTGCTTCGCGATCGGCATCAACACCGCGAAGTTCGTCGCCGGCCGATTGATCCGCGACGGCCACATCACGCGCGGCTACATCGGCGTCGCTGGACAGAACGTCGCGCTGCATCGGCGCGTCGTGCGCTTCTACGACCTGCCCAACGAGTCGGGCGTGCTCGCGATGTCGATCGAGAAGGGGAGTCCTGCCGAGCGCGCAGGTCTACGGGAGGGAGACATCATCATCGCGTACGGCGAGAAGTCGGTCGGCAGCGTCGACGACCTCCACAGATTGCTGACCGAGGAACAGCTTGGCGTGCCGGCGAAAATCGTCGCGATCCGCATGACGGAAAAGACGGAGATGACGATTGTTCCGGTGCGGGCGGCTGCCGATTGAGTTGGGATGTTGGGATGATGGGATGTTGGGATGTCCCATCCGTCACATCCCAACGTCCCAACATCCCAACATCCCAACGTCCCAACCGGGCGGGTGGGCGGGAGGAATATGATAGTGTCGTTACGATCTTGTTCTGATCGTCGAGCGTCATGTCCAAACCGGCCGAGCGTTACACCCAACTCCTCGATCAGATCATTCGCCCCTTCGATCTGACGCATGACTTCGGGCGCAAGCGCGCCTACGAAGCGGCCATCGAGTACGCCCGCCAGCATCTCGTCGAAGACCCGCACTGCAACGATTTCCTCAAAGTCGCCGCCACGCGCCTCGGCTTCGCCCCGATCACGTTCGACACGCTGGAGAGCCGCGTCAAGCTCCCGAAAAACGCATGGCTCGACGTCTGGATCTCCGATGAGGACGACGAAGTCGCGCTCACCGGCACGAAAGAAGGCATCCAGTATCTGATCGATCTGCTGTCGCAGCTCCGCGATGCCGGCGATCCCGAGCAGCACATCCATCTCGACCGCGCGATTCTTCCGATGACGGAGAACTCCGCGAACCTCGTGTTGTTCAAGGAAGAAGAGACGTGGTTCACAGGGGCGTCGACCGAGGGGATGGCGGAGATGTATCCGGAGCGGGAGGTCGATCCGAAATCGATCTACGCCATCCAGTTCATCCACTATCCGCCCGAAGATCTACCGATCAGCGCGCACAAGCTGTATCGCGTGCTGAAGGTCGAGCCGGACGACGGCTATTCATCGAGCATCAAGGAATTTGGCGACGGCACCGAGAACCGCTACTTCAAGTTCACTTTCATCGCAGATAACGAGGAGAAATTCACGTACACATTTCACCTCGACGATCCGGCGGTGAACTTCTTCACGCATCGCGAGATCCTCAAGCTGGCGATGCGCTCGGTGTAACCCCAGTTTATCCCGACCCTGAGCGAAGCGAAGGGGAGGGACCTCGGGCCGATTCGAAAACGGAACTTGTTTACCGCCCCGAGCTTCGCGGCGCCACCGGAGATCCTTCGGCGCTGCGCGCCTCAGGATAAACTTCCTAGGCTGGCGATGCGCTCGGTCTAGCAACGATCGGCTGCGAGCAGAACTTGCAGCGCCGCGCGTCGATCGGAATCGGTGACAGGCATTCCGGGCAATCGCGCATGTTCGGACTGACCGCCTCGGCCGGCTTCCGCGTCATCTTGTTCACAGAGCGGATGACCAGAAAGATTGCGAGCGCGACGATCAGGAACATGAAGACCGCGTTGATGAACAGTCCGTAGTTCATTGTGGCTGCTCCGGCAGCTTTCGCCTGCGCGAGGGTTTCGTAGTGCCCCGGCGAGAGCGTCACGAAGTAATTGGACAAGTCGTGGTTGCCGATCAGCGCGCCGATCGGCGGCATGATGATGTCGTCGACGAGCGAGCTGACGATCTTTCCGAACGCGGCGCCGATCACGACCGCCACCGCCAGATCGATCACATTTCCCTTCAGTGCGAATTCTTTGAATTCCTTGACCATGCCCATGGCGTCCTCCTTCGCCGTCATCGTATAGTCCCCGCCGATGATTCGACAGGTCTCGGTCCTCGGCACAGGGACGATGGGCCGCGGAATCGCCTATCTTTCGGCTCTTGCCGGTTATGACACCGTCATTCACGACGTCGACTCCGGCGCGCTCGACGCCGCAAAGGCCAACATCGAGTCGACGCTGCGAAAAGGCGTGGAAAAGGGGAAAGTCGACGCATCGGCGGCCGAGGCCGCATCGAAGCGAATTCAACTGGCCAACGATCTCGAGCCCGCCGTGCGGCAGGCGGATCTGATCATCGAGGCCGTGCCGGAAGATCTCGATCTCAAGCAGAATCTTTTTTCGCAGGCGGACCTCTTCTGCAGCGAGGAGACGATCCTCGCCTCCAACACCTCATCAATTTCGATCACGCAGCTCGCCGGTTCGGTGGAGCGCCGTGACCGTTTTGCGGGCATGCATTTTTTCAATCCGCCACACGCAATGAAGCTGATCGAGATCGTGCGCGGTGAGCGAACATCGGACGACACCGTCGCGCAGATTCGCGAGGTCGCCCAAAGAATGGGGAAGGAGCCCGTGATCGTGCGCGACAGGCCGGGTTTCGCGACGTCGCGCCTGGGCGTCGCGATTGGTCTCGAAGCGATGCGCATGCTGGAGGACAACGTCGCGAGCGCCGAGGATATCGATCGCGCGATGGAGCTCGGGTACAACCATCCGATGGGACCGCTCCGGCTCTCCGATCTCGTCGGCCTCGACGTCCGCCTCGGAATCGCCGAGTACCTCGCCGCCAACCTCGGCCCGCGATTCGAGCCGCCCGAGATTCTTCGACGCATGGTTCGCGAAGGAAAGCTCGGGAAAAAAACCGGCGAAGGCTTCTATCGGTGGTGAATCGTCGCGCGGCCATCGCGCTGATCGTGTTCGTCATCGCCCTGGCGACCTATCTCTTCACGCTCGCGCCGACCGTCGGACTGATCGACAGCGGCGAGCTGACCGACGCCGCCTGGTCGCTCGGCAATGCCCACCCGCCCGGTTTCCCGCTGTTCGTGCTCCTGACGCATTTCTTCACGCTGCTTCCGATGCATTCGGTCGCCTGGCGCGCAAATCTCGCGAGCGCGTTTTTCTCGGCGGCAGCCGCGGTGTTCGCGGCGCTGGCGTCCCACGAGATGGTGACGGTCGCAGGGGCTGCAGTTGTGCAACCGCCGAAAACGAAAAAAAAGCAAAAGCGGATCGAAGCGCCGGCGGCCGTCATGCTTTCCGACACCGTCGCGATGCTCGTCGCGATCGCCTCCGGCCTCCTCCTCGCGTTCTCCAAGACCGTCTGGCGATACGCGGTGGAGACCGAGGTGTATGCGTTGAACACGGCGATGATGGCGGCGATCGCTTGGCTGATGTTGTCGTGGGCTCGCACGCGCCACTCGACAACGCTCTACGTCGCCGCGCTGCTTTTCGGCCTCGCACTCGGCGTCCATCACGTGACGATCGGTCTCGGCGCGATCGCAATCGCGGTTCTGATCACGCGGACCGCCGGCCTCGCGTTCTGGCGTTCGCGCGTGGCGCTGATCGCAGCCGTGCTTTTGATTGCCGGACTGCTCATCTACGCTTATATCCCCATCGCCGCGTCGCACGATCCCGCGATGAACTGGGGAAATCCGCGGACGCTGCATCAGGTGTGGGACCACATGACCGGCAAGGCGTATCGCGCGTACTTGTCGTCCGCTGGCAGCTCGGTGTCGGCGCAGATCGATCGCTATTTCGGCTTTCTCATTCACGAGCTCGGGCCACCCCAGATTCCGACCGCGCTCGCGATCGCGGCAGCCGGCCTGGTCGCACTCTGGCGCCGTCAGCGAACGCTGTTCTGGTACGTCGCGTTGCTGATCGCCGCAAATGTCGCCTGGATTCTTGTCTATCCCGTGAAGGCCGATCAGGACGCCTACGCGATCCCAACATTTCTCGCGCTGGTTTTGGCGTTCGCGTATGGCGGGCGGATTCTTGCGGAACGGAAGCCGGCGGCCGCGTACGCGATGCTGATCGTTCCGCTTCTCGCGCTGGTCGTCGCGTTTCCGCTCCGCAACCGCAGAGACTTCTGGGTCGCGAGCGATTACGTCGCGAACGCGCTGCGTGCGATGGACGCCAAGCCGCTGTTGATTACGAACGACTGGCAGATGTACTCGCCGATGCGATACACGCTCGATGTCGAGCGCGTGCGGCCCGACGTCGCGATCATCGCCACCGGATTTCTGGAAAGCGACTGGTATCACGACGAAATCGACAAGCGCTATCCGGAGATCCTGCGCGGCTGCGAGAACGAACAGCGCAAGGCGCGCGCCGAGCTGGCGCGCTTCAATGCCGATCGCTCGCTTTGGAAGGAT
>DATBSF010000474.1:0-11573 GCA_036559905.1 Thermoanaerobaculia bacterium
GCTCTCGCGGTCGACCCAAACATGCTTGCTGTACCCGGTCGCGTGCAGGCGCTCGCCGCTGCCGTCGCGCAGCTCATATCCGAACGTCATCGCACGCGTCAGAGCCTCGGTCACAAAAGTCCGGATCAGAACATCGTCGTCGTAGCGGTATGGCGCTCGGTAGCGGCAGTTCACTTCCGTGACGACGAGAATGAGGCCGCGATTCTCGATCTCGCGATATGTGATGCCCGTCGCGCGACAAAGGTCGGTGCGTCCGATCTCGAACCACACGATGTAGTTCGCGTGATGGACGATCCCCATCTGGTCCGTCTCCTGATAGCGGACTCGCGTCCGGCTGTCGACAAAGCGTGGCACAACGGGAATTTAACACGGGCTCATCTTTGCTATTCTTGTTAGCAGTGCAGAGAGAGCGTGTGAGGCGGATCAAGAAGTTTTCCCTACCCATTCTCATTGGCGCCGGTGCCGTCGTCGTCCTTGACGTTGCGCGCCGCGTTTTCCGGATGATGCAACTCTTCAATCCGAGTCGCGTTCCGGTTTCGACCTGGAATCCCGAAGACTACGGAATCCCGCGCGATCAGTCGGAGGAAGTGTGGATCGAGACTGACGACGGCGAAAGGCTGTACGCCTGGTATCTGCGCTCGAAGAATCCGGTCGCGTCGGCGCTCTACTGTCACGGCAACACCGGAAATCTGACCAATCCCGCGCACCTCATGCCGCATCTTCTCGACAGCGGCATCAATGTTCTGTTGTTCGACTACCGCGGCTACGGCCGGAGCTCCGGCACGGCGACGATGAGCGGAGTCATCGAAGATACTTTGGCGGCAGCGCGATATCACGAGCAGATCCGTCCGAAGAATCTTCCGACGATTCTGTACGGATTCTCGCTCGGGGGAGCGATCGCGGCCCAGGTGATTCCTCGCTACCCGTTCGACGGACTGATTCTGCAATCGACCTTTACCTCATTGCCGGACGTCGCAAAGATCGCGTTTCCTCGCGTGCCGATGCATCTCATCAGCGGAAGTGGCTTCGATACGCTGCGCGCGATCCGCGATCTCTGCGTGCCGCTGCTGATTCTTCACGGCACGGAAGACCCGGCATGCCCGTGCTGGATGGCCGACGCGCTGTACGCGTCGTGCAATGCGTCGAAGAAGATCCTTCGCGTGAACGGCGGACTGCACAAGGATCTGTGGGAACGCGATGCGCCCGGGATGCTCGATGCAGTCGGGACTTTCGCTCGTGAATTGCCGCGCACTGCACAGCCGGTGATCGGTCCGCAACGCTTCAGTGCGCTCCGTTTGATGCGACGCTGGGTACGTCACGTGATAGCATCCGCCGCCGCTCGCCATGCAGGCCGTCGTCAAGTCCTCTCCAGTTGACGGTGCATCCGGAACAGAGATTCGCGATTGTCCGGTACCAGTTCCGGGTCCCGATGAAGTTCTGATTCGCGTCGCGGCCGCCGCGATCTGCGGGACGGACAAGCACATCTACCACTGGGATCCGTCAATCCGCGATTCCATGAAGCTGCCGCGGATCTACGGCCACGAATTCTGCGGATTCATCGAGCGCTTCGGCGAGCGCGCGCAACGCGAGAACCTCGCGGTCGGCGACTACGTTTCGGCCGAGATGCACGTCGTGTGCGGCGAATGCTCGCAGTGCCGCTCCGGGAACGGCCATATCTGCGCGCGCACGAAGATCCTCGGACTCCATGGCGATGGCGCATTCGCGGAGTTCGTCAAAGTGCCGGCGTCGAACGTCATCAAACTCGGTCCGTACGTTCCTCTCCGCGTCGGAGCGTTCCTCGACGCCCTCGGCAACGCCGTGCACGCCACGCAGGTCTGCGATCTCGCCGGCGCGACCGTCGCGATCACCGGATTCGGACCGATCGGCGCGATGGCCGCCGCGATCGCGGAACACAGCGGTGCAAGCACAGTCGTGGTGACGGACGTTAGCGATCACGCTCTGGAGACCGCTCGCCGCTGGGCCGCAAAGCGCAACTTCAAGAACCTCCACGAATTCAATGTTCGGACGACGGACGCCGCGAAAGTGAAGCAGGCAGTCGCGGCAATCACCGGCGGCGAAGGCGTCGACGTGGTCTTCGAAATGTCCGGCTCGCCGGCGGCGATCAACTTCGGTCTCGACGTTGTCAAGATGGGAGGCACACTCTCCCTCCTGGGACTCCCCGCCGGTCACGCCGTCACGATCGACGACTACACGCGCAACGTGATCTTCAAAGGCGTGCGACTGCAGGGCATCATCGGGCGCCGGATGTACGGAACTTGGCAGCGCATGCTGGCACTGCTGCGATCGGGACTCGACGTCGAATGGGTGGTTCAGGCGACGTACGACACGCTGCGGGATTTTCACGAGGGCATGGCGAAGTTCGACAAGCATGAGGCGCTGAAAGTCGTTTTCTTTCCGGAAGGTGAAGAGAAGGCCCAGCGACGCATGCGATGAAGCGAGTCGGTATCCTCACAGGTGGCGGTGACGTTCCCGGGCTGAATGCCGCGATCAAGTCGTTCGTCTACCGATTCGAGGACGAGGGCCACGAGGTCATCGGCCTCCGCCGCGGCTGGTCCTCGCTGCTCAACATCATTCCCGATCCGTTAGCGGACAATTCGGCATGGATCTCGCCGCTGACCCGGCGCAACACGCGTGCGATCGATCGCTCCGGTGGGACGCGACTGCACACGTCGCGAGTCAATCCGTCGATCACCAAACCGGAGGACATTCCGCCGCATCTCGCGTCGCAGCTCGGTCCGGCCGACAAGCGCGGGCGCTACGATCTGACCGGCGCCGCGATGCGCGTCATCGACTTCCTGAAGCTCGACGCGATCGTCGCGCTGGGCGGCGATGGAACGCTCAACTTCGCGAGGCGTCTGCATCAGGAAGGCGTGCCGCTCATCGCGATGCCGAAGACGATGGACAACGACGTCTACGGCACCGATTACTGCCTCGGCTTCTCTACTGCCGTCACGCGATCGGTGATGTTCATCAACGATCTTCGCACGAGCGCCGGATCGCACGAGCGATTCCTGGTCGTCGAGCTCTTCGGTCGTTACTCCGGCGAGACATGCTTGCTTTCTTCGTATCTGGCAGGCGTCGATCGCGCGGTGATCGCTGAAGTGCCCTTCGACTGTGAGAAGTTGTACTGCCTCCTCGCGAAAGACAAGAGCGACAATCCGAGCAACTACGCAGTTGTGGCGATCTCAGAAGGTGCGACCGTTGTTGGCGGAGAGATGATTGCCACCGGCACTCCCGACGCCTACGGAAATCGGCGCCTCGGCGGCATCGGCGAAATCGTCAGCGATTTTCTCGAGAGCAAGACGCACGATAAAGCCATCTACCAGCGACTGGCATATCTGATGCGCTCCGGAGCGCCGGATTCACTGGACCAGTTGGTCGCGAACAATTTCGGAAGCCTGGCCGCCGATCTGCTGCGCCGAGGAGATGCGGGAAAGATGGTGGCGGTGGTGGACGGGCGCTACACCGCGGTGCCGCTGGACCTCAGCGGCGAAGCGAAGAAGCGCGTCGATGTCGATCGTTTTTATGACGCCGCCGCGTATCGGCCGAAGGTTGCCGATGTGATGGGCATGCCAATGTTCCTGCACTAGCTTCTGGAGTGCGGTGCCTTGGCACCGCTTTCATCGCCGCGGCTTGCCGCGGCAGCAAGCTGCCGCTGTCTCAGAGCGGCGGCAAGCCGCCGCACTCCAGACTCCTTACTTCATCGCGGCGCTGAAATCGACGTCGAACGAAAACGTCATCGTGTTCGTTTTGATTCTGCGCGACGAAACGTTGCCGGCGACCGTGCTGCGATCACCTTTCAGCGGCTTGAAGGTGTAGTTCGGGTCTTCCTCGAAGTACGAGGCGTCGTACATTCCCCTCGCGTGCTGCAGCAGAACGTGCGAGACCTTGTCGGCATGGGTGACGCAGAACACGAGTCCCAGCACGCCCTCCGGGAAACCGTTGTCGATGTCGCCGAGTTTGAAATCGTCGGGGATTGGTTTGTCGGTGAGGACGACGCGGCGATCGTCCTTGCGATGCGTAATGTCGTTGACCTGATGATCGACTGCGTAGGCATAGGTGAGATCGATGCGGGTGCCATCGATCGTCATCGCTCCCTGCGCTCTGCCGAGGTCGACGGCGTAGACCGGCGCGCAAAAAACAGCTATCGCCAACAGGATCGTCAGCCGACGTGTCATTTTCGGTCAGTGTAACATCCCGCTCATGCGCAAAACATCTGCAATTCTGTTCACAATTTTGTTTGCGGCAACCGCGATGGCACAGGCGCCCGATCCACCCGCGACGGCCAAGGCGCTGGCTTCGCACGACCGAGGAACCGATCGGGCATTCGAGGAAGTCGTAAAGAGGACCGACGATCTCCTCTGGTATTTCAAGATCGGCGACGTCGCGTCCATCGACAAGATTCAGTACACGAGCAAACCGGAACGCACGACGAATCCGACGGGACAGGGCGCCGGCAATCCGATGATCCTTCCGGCGTATGTCTTCGCGCCGAAGAACCTTCGCGCCAAGGCGCCGCTCATCATTTTCATTCACGGCGGGGTGCATAGCAACTTCAACACGTTCTATGCGCACATCGTCCGCGAGCTGATCGATGAGGGTTACGTAATCGTCGCCCCGGAATATCGCGGCTCGACGGGATACGGCGGCGACTTATACGACCAGATCGATTACGGCGGCCTGGAGCTCGATGACGTGAAAGCAGCCCGCGACTGGGCGGTCGAGAACCTCAGCAGCATCGACCCGAAACGCATCGGCATCATGGGCTGGAGTCATGGCGGCTATCAGACGCTGATGAACATCTTCAAGTGGCCCGATGCGTATCAGGCCGCGTATGCCGGCGTTCCGGTGAGCGATCTCGTGCAGCGCATGGGCTACAAGAGTCAGGGCTATCGCAACACCTTCAAGGAGTTCATCGGCAAAGAGGCGGTCGACAATCCGATGGAGTATCGCAACCGATCGCCTTACTTCCATGCTTCAGAATTGAAGACTCCCCTGCTGATCCACACGAACACGAATGACGAAGACGTCAATGTCATGGAAGTCGAGCATCTGATCGACGCGCTGAAAGCAGCTGGGAAGAAGTTCGAATACAAGATTTATCAGGCAGTGCCGGGTGGTCACACGTTCAATCGCATCGACACTGCGACCGCGAAACAGTCGCGGAAAGAGATCTACGAATTCCTGGCGAGGTACCTTAAGTGATCATCATTGCCGCACTGGCGGTTTATCTCGCCGGGAATCCTGCTGACGTTCATCCGAAACTTCACGGCCCTGTTCTGGATCTGGCGGGCAGCAGCGCTGAGCCGTCGGGACTGCAGGCGATGGTCGACGCGATCCGCGGCTGCACGAGCTGCGACGCGAAGCTCGATGTCGTCATCATCCGCGCCTCTGGGGACCAGGGACTCAATCCGATCTTCATGGATCTGCACGGCGTTGATTCGGCGCAGTCGTATGTGATCACCGATCGCGATTCCGCGAATCGCCGCGACGTGGAACGCGCCGTTCGCAATGCAGAGATCGTCTGGTTCGCCGGCGGCGATCAATGCAACTACATCCGTTGGGTCAAGGGGACGCGCGTGCATCGCGCCGTCCAGCGCGTTTTTCAACGCGGCGGCGGCGTCGGCGGCAACAGCGCAGGCCTCGCGATTCAGGGCGACATTGCGTACGACGCATGTCCCGATGTCAGCGCGGCGTCGAAAGACGTTCTGACCGATCCCTTCCATCGCGACGTGAGTCTGTCATCCGATTTCTTCCGCTGGCGTGCGCTGCGGGCCACGATCACCGACACGCATTTTCATCAGCGCGATCGCTTCGGCCGTCTCGTCGTTTTTCTCGCGCGATCGTTTTCCGGAAAACGCATCGACGGAATCGGAGTGGATGAGCAGACGTCCATCATCGTGACGCCCGATCTGAAAGGAAAAGTGTACGGACCGGGCGCCGCGTATCTGCTGGTAGTCGACCATCCCGCCGCCGTCCTCGAGCAAGGCAAACCCCTCACCTACCTCGGCCTCAAAGTGTGGAAGTTCACCGCCGGAGACACGATCGACTTCGTGCACCGGCCGGCGACCGGAGATCGAACGCTCGACGTGGTGGAGGGGAAAATGAGCGCCGACCCGTACTGAGGGCCGGCGCTCGAGATCTCTTAGAAGCTGAGGCGGGCGCCCACGCGAACGATGCGCGGGCTCTGCAACTCCTGGATCGTGTTCTGACCGCCGGAGAACGATTTTCCATCTGCGACGCGCAGACGGTAGTCGCGCCATAGAACCGTCTGCTGGTTCAGCGCGTTGAAGACATCGGCCGACAGCTCGACGCCTGTGCCGCGATAGAAGTTGAATGTTTTCGCGAGCCGCAGATCGAGGTTGTAGACATTCGGCAGACGGAATTGATCGAAGCCGGAGACGAGAATGCTCTGGCTGCCGAAGCCATCGCGCGTGTTGAGAACGCGGCGGTATGGGATGACGTATCCCTGGCGGCCGATCAGCGCCATGCCGAAGGAGATCTGATGTGGGAACTGATAGACGCCGTTTAGGGCGGCAGACCAGCGTGAGTTGACATACCCGTTCGAGGTGCCGCTTGAAGCAAACGTGGTTGTGCCGATGCACGTCGCGCAGCTCGATCCCGACAGAATCGGAGTCGGCTGGCCGTTCGGCACACCGTTGGGTCCCACGTGCTGCTTCCAGTCGGTGAATGTGATGTTGCCGCGCATCATCCAATTGTTCTGCATGCGCTTGGTGGCAGTCAGCTCGAGACCGCTGTACTTGATGTTGTAGTCGGGACGGTTGGTCGCGACTTTGAACGTCGGCGTCGGAACGCCAGCCTTCAGAACGTAGATCGGAACGTTGTAAGCCTGGCCGTTGGGGAACGTGCCGCTCTGGGGCGGAACGCGCGAGCTGGTCGAGAGAACGTAATCGGCTGCGGTGTAGAAGTCGCCCGCTCCGCGCGTCTTCTCGAAGACGGTCCACAGAAGATCGGTGCGTTTGCGATAGGTGTAATCGAGACCGACGGCGAAAGCTGAGCCGATCTCGCGCTCGACGCCCAGGACAAATTCGTCGGTCTTGGGCGGCTTCATGCCGTAGTCGACGCGGCCGACCGAGAACGGCGCCGCGGGGTTCTTCGGATCGACGTTCGTCGCGACATCGAAGTCTGTCAACTCGCCGCGGTCGACGAGCTTGTTCTTGTTCAGGTCATCCCAGTAGAACCAGACGTACTGGATCAGATAGAACGGATTGTTCGCGCCGACCGCGCCGGCACTGATCTGATCGGCGTAGCGGGCGTAACTCGCGCGCAGCAGCGTCTGTTTGGAAGTGCCGAGGGCGTAGGTGGCCGAGAGGCGCGGCGCGATCGATTTCCATTCGAGCGATCGCGTGTCTCCGGGATAGCTGGCAGCCGGCAGAATTTCGGGGAAGAGGCCGTTTGCTTCGACGGAGTTCGCGTTGTTCTTCGCGCGCTGGACGTCGTAACGGAAGCCGGCGTTGAGCGTGAGATTGCCGGCCGTGATTGTGTCGCCCGCGTAGAAGTTTCGATAGTTCGAACCGTACGACGGCCTGGCCGCGCGCGTGATCTCGGCTTCTCCGAAGTCGAAACGTGCCACGACCTGATTGCCGGGCGCCGCGGAGTATGAACTGACCGGTGTGCGGCGATAGCCGAAACCGAATTTCAGTTCGTGATTGAGATTGCCGAAGTTGAAGAACTTCGAGCCGTCGAGATTCGCCTGGCGCTGCGGCATCGACTGATCGAAGGGCCAGTACGATCCGCGTGGGATTCCGTTGACGTCGTAAGACATCTGCGTTTCGCGTCCGCCAACCGGAGAGAGGTGATAGCCGTTCACGATTGCGCCAAACCGTCCGGTGAGGAACATGCTGGAGCTCAGGTTGTGCGTGTCTTCGAGTGTGTACTGCCAGCCGGGACCAGTTTGGTTGTACGAAGTTTCCACGGGTCGCGACGGACCGATCGCACGATGCGCGACGGTCTTGTTGCTGTACATGTACGCCAGGAAGCCGGCGTTCTGCGGCGTGATCTGGCCGTTGAACTTCGCGTTGTAGTTCCACAGATCCGTTTTCTGGAACAGCACGCTGTTGCCCGCGACAACGGTGTTGATCGGATTGCGCGAATATGAACCCCAGACCCACAGCCGATCATTGATGATCGGTCCGCCGATCTCGGCGCCGACTTCGCTGATCTGATTGATCGAATTGACCGACTTCAGCGGCGTCGGATACGTCGCGCCTTCGGCAGGAACTTTCGGATCGGTCTGCAACTGGTGTCCCGTCCAGTAATAGCGCCCCGAACCCTTGAACTCATTCGTGCCGCGCTTCGTGACGAGGTTCAGCTGAACGCCCGGCGTCTGCACGGCGGGGTCCGCGCTGCCGGTCGTCACTTTGAATTCCTGGAACGCATCGAAGTCGAGATAGAAACCGGCGGCGCCGCCGCCGCCCGACATGTCGGTGCTCGTCACGCCGTCGATGTTCCATACCGTCTGATTGCGCTCGACGCCCTTGCCGACGAAGTTAGACTGCTGGCCGCTCTTGTTGCCGCCGACGTTGACGCGATCGACGAGCACGCCCGGAACGGACTGCAGCACGACCCACGGATCACGCGCGGTCGGCACTTCCTTCAGCTCGATCTGTTCGATGCTCGCTCCGGTGCTGACCTGGCGGCGATCGATGACCGGCGATGCGGCCGAAACGGTAATCGTCTCGCGCACTGCCGGATCGAGTCTGAGATTGACCTCAGTGGTGCTGCCGATAGCGACATCGATCTGCTTTTGAATCTTTGAGAACCCTTCGAGGTCGGCGGTGAGGTTGTACTTGCCGGGCGAGAGATTCAGGAAGCGGAACTGACCCTGGGAATCCGTCACGAACGTGAGCGGCGCTGTTTGACCTGTAATCGTTACCGACACGCCAGGCAACGAGCCTCCGCTTTTGTCGGTTGCTCTGCCGAGGATGTTGCCGCCGGTCGACTGCTGGGCGAGAGCCGCTATGGCAAACATCCAGAGCCCCGCAGTGAAAGTCATGATCAAGCGAACGTACCGCCGGCCACTGTGGTGCAGTTGCATAGGTGCTCCTCCTTTTTTTGTTTGAGCTGCCGGGTTTCGGGAAGACTCTGCTCTGACGAGCGTTGAATGTCAACCGCGTTTCATACCTTTTCGCGCGCGGATGACGAGATGGATCGGACATCCGACCAGTCCGAGCGCGTCGCGAAAAGAATTTTCGAGATAGCGGCGATATGAAAAATGCAGCGGCTCGTCGCTATTCGAGAAAATCGCGATCGTCGGCGGCTGCGTTTTCAATTGTGTCGCGTAGTAGAAGCGCCGCGGACGACCTTTCACCGCGGGAGGTCCATGTTGCGCGAGCGCGCGCTCGAGGATTTGATTGAGCTCCGACGTGCGAAATCGCTTTCGATAGCCTTCGATGATCGTGTCGATGCGCGGAAAAATCTTTTCGACGCCACGTCCTGTTTTGGCCGAGATGAATTGCACGGGCGCGTACGCGAGGAACTTCAATTTGAAGCGGATCGACTCCTCGAATTTCTTCGCATCGATCTGCGTATGCTCGCCGACATCCCATTTGTTCACGAGGATCAACGCAGCCTTGCCGGCCTCTTCCGCATACCCGGCGACGGTTGCATCCTGCGCCGCTACGCCTTCGACCGGATCGATCATCACCAAGCCGATTTCGGCGCGCTCGATCGCCTTGCGCGCGGAGACGACCGCCAACTTCTCGGCTTCGTCGTGTGTCTTTCCCTTCCGCCGAATGCCGGCGGTGTCGATGATCAGATAGCGCCGGCCGTTGCGTTCGATCTCGGAGTCGATCGCGTCACGCGTCGTTCCTGAAATCGGAGAGACGACAGATCGCTCTTCATTCGTGAGGCGATTCAGCAGCGAGGATTTTCCGACATTCGGACGGCCGATGATCGCGATGCGGACCGGTTCGTCGGCTTCCGGCTGTTCCTCGCCCGATTCCTCCGGCACGATCTCGGCGATCGCATCGACGACTTCGTCAACGCCTGCTCCGTGCTCGGCGGAGATCGGGATGAGCTCCTCGAAACCGAGCTCGTAAAACTCGGGTGAGTTCTCGCCGACATCGCGACGGTCGGTCTTGTTGACCAGCATCAGCACACGAGCAGCATTGCGACGCAGCTCGTTGGCGATGTCGCGATCCTCCGCCATCACGCCGGCCGCGCCATCGACGACGAAGAGAATCAAATCGGCGGCATCGACGGCCCGCGTCGTCTGCGCACGAATCTCCGGTGCGTATGCCGACAAAGGCGAGTCGCCATATTCGAGACCCCCCGTGTCCGTCAGCTCGTAACGGCGGCCGTCATCGAGACTCGCGATCGTAGTGAGCCGATCGCGCGTCATTCCGGGAAGATCGTGAATGAGCGCGCGGCGCGATCCGACAAGGCGGTTGAAGAGCGTCGACTTTCCGACGTTCGGGCGGCCGATGATCACGACGCGTTTCAAAACTCGAATCCGAAAATCGGAATGAAGTTCCACGCGATCCAGAACAGGATGGCGCCGACTACAGTGTTGATGAAGTTCATGACGTGGTTCGGCACGTTGCGCGTCACGCTGCCCACAATGCTTTCGATGTAAGAGCCGAGGACGGCGGCGATCGTGACGACCGCGATGGCTCGCCCTTTTTCGATCGTCACCGTTCCGACAAAACCGGGACGCAGATGGTGCACCGCCATCGCAACGCCCGCGATCGCTACGATCAGTGCGCCGATAATGCCCGCGAGAGTCCCTTCGAGCGACATCGCTCCGTCCGTTCCGCGTTCGACGCGGCGGAAGGTCAACGGATTGAACGCGCGTTTTCCGATCAGTTGTCCGATTTCGGAGCCGGCTGTGTCGGCGGCCGCGGTCGCGAGCGATGTGATTCCCATGAACAGCGGCACGAGACCGAGGCCGCGCCAGACGGCAATGGAGCAGATCGCGGCGACGCCGACATTCGCAAACGCGTGTCCCGCCCCTCTCCGCCCGCCCTTCTCCTGCGCCAGTCCCGCGCGAGCCTTGCGCGCGTAGCCGAGTCGGGTGCATGCGGTGCCGACGATGAAGAACGCGAGAAGCGCGACGTACATCGGCGGTCCACCGCCGAGGATCACGACTGCGCCGAGGATCCAGCCGGTGATGCAGCCGGAGAGATCGACCGTGCGCAGGGCGTAGCCGAGGATGGCGAGGATGGTGTTGAGGACCATCCATGGCCACGGAATCGGCGGATGAATGATCTCGCCGACCATCGGCTGAATCGAAAGAACGGCCAGCGTCGCGGCGGCCGCGGCAGGAACGCTGATGTTGTCGTCGATGCCCAGCGGCAGCGACTCGACGATCGCCGCCACGATCACCGCTGCGGCCACCATCGCGAGCGAGGGCTCGCCGAAAAACATCGCGATGCCGATGCCGGCGATCCCGGCAGCGACCACGAACGCGAGGAAGCCGCCCCAGCTCTTGATGCGATTCCATGGCAGCGGCGCGATCGGAACCGCGCGGCCGATCAGCGTGGCGAATCCATCGCCGAACGCCAGGATCACCCACGCGACCGCCGCCAGCT
>DATBSF010000475.1:0-8044 GCA_036559905.1 Thermoanaerobaculia bacterium
CCGCACCCCACAAACAATCGACGACTCCCGTGACGCGCGTCGGCAGCACTGTCTGCCACGCAGTGAGCGCCAACGCAAATGCCACGCCTAGCGCGACTGTGACGCCGTAAATCGATTTGCGCGAACGATTGGGCCCATCGAGCGACAGGAACGCCAGCGCCCCCCAGGGCAGAAAAAAGAGGATATCGCCGATCGCCGGGGCGAGAATAGCGAGGATCGCGCTGCTGCTCGCGGCGCCATGATCGTAGCGCCGCAGCATCGCCCCGATGTCCGCAAGAGACGACTCGCGGCGATAGGCGTGACCCGAAAGAAAGTAAATCGCGACGGCCATCGCGGCCGAAACCGCCACCCACAGCAGGACCGTAATCCACCGCGGGACGCGAACGACCCTGATTTCTTTCCTTCCCAAGACGACTCAGCATGGCACACAAGTGGCACCGTGGAGTCCGCGATATGGGCAATCTACTTTGGATCATCATCGTCGTTCTTGTGGTTCTCTGGCTGGCCGGCTTCACGATGCACGTCGGCGGAGGTCTCATTCACCTGCTGATCGTGATCGCGGTGATCGTTCTGATCTTTCAGCTCGTCACCGGCCGGCGCGCTGTCTGAACGCACGCACGACACGCTCGACTCTCGCGGGATCGACCGGCATCTCGATGCTGCCGTCGCGCTTCACGCTCGTCCCGACGATCGCGCCATCCGCTTCGGCGTAGACGGCTGCGTTCTCGGCGGTCAATCCGCTTCCGATGAGGATCGGCGCGTCGATCGCCTCGCGCGTTTTCGCGAGACGATCGATATCCGCGGGCGCACCAGTCTCGCGTCCGCTGATGATGACCGCATCGGCGAGTCCGCGCTCGCGCAGGTCTCTCGCCATCTGCGCCTCGTCCACCGGAGCCACCGGCGTCGCATGCTTGACCATGTGATCCGCGAAGATCAGAACATCCGGAGCGAATGACGCTCGCAGTCTCAGGGTCTCAGCGGCCTCGCCTTCGATGATGCCCTGATCGGTCGCCATGACGCCGATGTGAACATTGATGCGAATGAACGCAGCGCCGGTGGCGGCCGCAATCGCGAGCGCCGAGTGGGCGTCATTGCGCAGGACATTTACACCGTGCGAGATCGATATCTCTCGCACGACTTCGGCAATCGCGCGCGTCATGGCCGCGATCGTCTCGGCATCGACATGCTTCCTGAACGGCCGATCGCCGAAGTTCTCGAAGACGATGCCGTCGCATCCACCGGATGCAAGCCCGCGCGCATCAACGATTGCCGCCTCGATTACAGCGTCCAGCGACCCGCCAAACAGGGGCGCACCCGGCAATGCGCGCATGTGGACCATGCCGAAAACTGCGTGGTCACGAAAGCGTTGCGAGAACTCAGATCGACTCAGCACTCAGTCCTCAGTCCTCAGGACTTTATAATGCCCCCCTGTGTCCGAGCTGAAGTTGTTCAACACGCTGACGCGCGAGAAGGAGACCTTCGTCCCGCTCGTGCCGGGACAAGTGCGGATGTACTCGTGCGGTCCGACCGTCTACAGCCATCCGCACATCGGCAACATGCGGACGTTTTTGTGGAGCGATCTCCTGCGCCGCTATCTCGAATGGCGTGGCTACAAAGTCACGCAGATCATGAACATCACCGACGTCGACGACCGCATCATCCAGAACGCGAATGCCGCCGGCCAGGACATTTACAGCTACTCCGCGCCCTACATCACGACTTTTCACGAGTCGCTGCGCGAGCTTCGCATTCGTCCGGCTGACGCCTACCCGCGGGCAACGAGCTATGTGCCGCAGATGGTGGAGCTCGTCGAACGGTTGACCGCACGCGGACACACGTATGTCGCCGACGGCTCGACATACTTTCGCGTGGCGTCCTTCCCCAATTACGGAAAACTCTCGCGGGTCGAAGTCGACGCGTCCAGCGGCTACAGCCGCATCGACGGCGACCACTACGACAAGGAGAGCGTCCGCGACTTCGTCCTGTGGAAAGCGAAGAAGGATTCAGAGCCGTCATGGCATACAAAGTTGGGCGAAGGCCGTCCGGGATGGCACCTCGAGTGCTCCGCGATGTCGATGGAGCTTCTCGGCGAATCCTTCGACATCCACACCGGCGCTGTCGATCTGATTTTCCCGCATCACGAAAACGAGATCGCGCAAAGCGAAGGTGCAACTACCAAACCATTCGTGCGCTACTGGGTGCACGGCGAGCACCTCAACATCGATCAGCAGAAGATGTCGAAGTCGCTGGGCAACATCTTCACGCTCGCCGAGATCAAGGCCATGAACTTCGATCCGCTCGTGTTGCGCTACGCGCTGCTGTCGGTGCCGCATCGCACGAAGCTGAACTTCACGGAGCAATCGCTCGATGACGCCAGAAACGCGCTCGAACGCATCGGGCTCTTTTTCATGCGCCTCGAAGAAATCTCGGGCTCCGCGCCGCATGACGCAAGACATTCGGACGGACACGCCGATCAGCTCATCGGCCGCTTTCTGATGGATTTCGAGACGGCCATGGATGACGATCTGAACACCGCCGGCGCGCTCGGCGCGCTCTTCACACTCATTCGCGACGCGAACAGCGCCATCGACGCCGGAAGAATCACGTCCGGTGACGCCGAAGGACTGTGCACGGCGTTGCTGCGCGTCCATCCAGTGCTCGATATCTTTCCCCATGCCAAGGAGGCTCTCGACGAGACGATCGAGAAGCTGATCGATGCGCGCAACGCCGCGCGCCGCGCGCGCAACTTCGCGGAATCCGACCGCATCCGCGACGAGCTACTCGGGCAGGGAATCATCCTGGAGGACACACCGGGCGGGACGCGATGGCGCCGGCGTTAGCATGATCGGCTACCTCCAGGGCTCGCTAAAACACCTCGACGCAACGACGGCTCTGATCCTCACCAATGGCGTCGGCTATGAAGTGCGCATCTCGCTGCAGACGTACTACAAGCTCGAGGGGCAGCGCGAAGCGGCGCTCGAGATCTACACGCACGTTCGCGAGGATGCGCTCGCGCTGTACGGATTCGCATCCAGCCAGGAAAAATTCGCGTTCGAGAAGTTGATCTCGATCTCCGGCATCGGCCCGACGCTCGCGCAGAAGATTCTGTCGGGCATCGAAGCTTCGGATCTCGCCGAGGCGATTGCGAGCAACGACACGCGGAAGCTGTCGTCGATCCCGGGAGTCGGCAAGAAGACTTCCGAGCGCATCTGCCTCGAGCTGCGCGACAAGCTGACTTTCCCCGCGGCGGAGCGGGCGGAGGCGGCGGCACCATCGCGACTCTCAGTCGACGACGACGTCCACTCCGCCCTCGTCAACCTCGGCTACCGCCCAAGGGATGCCGAAGGCGCGATCGAGTCAGCGCGAAAGCAGCTCGGATCGGATGCCGAGTTCTCCGCCTTGCTGAAAGCGTCCCTGCGTCAGCTCACGAAGTCATGACGCTTCGGCGGTCGATCGCCATCGCTGTGCTCGTTCTCGCCGCGGTCCTGCGCATCACCGCTTTGTGCCGCTTCGGGCTGAACAACGACGAAATCGCGGAGGTGTCGTGGTCACGTCTGCCGCTTCGCCAAACACTCGCCGAAGCGGTGCGCGACAAAGTGCATCCGCCGCTCGATTACCTCGTGCAGCACCTGATGACTTCGATGTCGGCGACGGAATGCGCGCGCCGCGTTCCTGGAGCGATCGCGGGAATTGCAACCGTCGCGCTCATCATGTTCATCGGCTTTCGGATCTTCGGTTGGGGCGCCGGAGCCATCGCAGGTTTGCTGCTCAGCGTTTCACCGATTCACATCCGCTACTCACAGGAAATCCGGCCATACGCTCTCGGACTGCTCGCGGTGATGGCGGCAATCAGCGCGCTCCTCGAATATCAGCGGATGCAGCGAAAACGATGGGCATTCTTGTGGTTCGCATTCATTCTGCTCGCGGCCTACACCCTCTATTTCGCTGCGCTCGTCACCGGTATCGCGAGCATCGCGATGATTTTTCTCGAACGCAAAACGACGATGCGCGAGCTGTGGCGACGATCGCCGATCATCATCGCCGCCGCCGCAATTCTCTACTTGCCGTGGGTGCGAGTCGTCATTGCCGCGATGCGAGAACCGGCGTTCGCGCCGCGCGATCGACTCAATACTTTCTGGTTTTCGTATCGCCTTCAGGTCCTCGGCACAGGCGATTGGCGCGTCGAGCCGATCAGCATCGGGTCCGCCGTTTTATGGTTGCTCGCATTCACAGGATGTTTCATAGCGCTGCGAATTTCATCGGCAGGCCGCGCCATCGTGGTCTGGCTCGTGGGCGGACTCGCGGCCGAGATTATGGTGCTGCAGATCCATCCGCATGTTTCGGCTGTTCGACATCTGCTACCAGCCTGGATCGCGCTGTTCGTTCTCGCCGGTGCAGCAGTGTCCGCGTTGAACCGCTTTCGACTCGGATCCGCGGTAGCTGCGCTTCTCTGCGCGATCATGGTCGCCGCTGATGGCGCGACTCTCCGCGCGTATTTCGATCACGGACGCCCAGACTGGCGAAAGCCGGTTCAGTTCGTGGCGAGTCGAGTGCAGAAAAACGAGCGCGTGTTCGCCGCGAACGGATGGGTCACGCTGAACTTCGGCTATTACTGGCGTGAAGTAGGGACTCCCGTTCCTCTCGAACGCCTTCCGCCGAATGTCGAGATCACACTCACAGGCCCGGCGTGGATCGTGATCGCAGGATGTCCGATGGATGCGGCCGCTCACGAGAATATCGAAAGGCAGGAGCTTCGGGTCGAGTTGCCATACACGAATCACTGCCAGGTGCGTTACCTGCGAAGCGGCACGACGATCCACCTGCCGCACGCTGTCTGTATGGCCGAATGAGTCAGGTCGTGACGACCGGTACTCGCCGCCGCATCATCGAGTCGATGCTCCACATGCCCGCGCCGTGCGCCGCGATGTACAGGAACACCCACGAATAGACGGCCGCCAGCTCGCCCTGATTCACGATCGGAATCGGACCGCCCTTCGCTACGTGCACCGTGAAGTACGCGACCGCCATCTCACCGGAGCAGATGAACGCGGCCCAACCGGCGAATAGGCCGATCGCGATCAGGAGCCCGCCGACCAGTTCGATCCATCCGCTGACAATGAGAAGGGGTGGAAGCGATCCGCCGCCGCCCCCATGTTGCATCGGCGGCCAGCCGAAAATCTTCTGTAATCCGTGGAACGAGAACAGCACTCCCACCACGATGCGGAAAAGCGCGAATATCTGCGGGGAAAAGCGCCCGATGATCGTCGTCATCTACTGCAACCTCCAGGTTGCGGAAGCGGGGTGCAAGAGTCGCGCGCAACCCCTCATCCGCCCTTCGGGCACCTTCTCCCCGCAAGCGGGGAGAAGGATCTCGATTGTGAGACCCCTCGCCCCGCGCAGCGGGGAGAGGGTGGCCGAAGGCCGGGTGAGGGGCGCGAATCTTGAATGGCTAGTGAATCAGACCATGCTCCGGAAACTCCCGATTCTCTTGATTCTGCTGCTACTTCTCGGCGTACAGGGCGTTTACGCCGATCACGAGGGTCTGCGTCTCCTCGGTACCGCCTGGCCGGATGCCACGGCACCGCGATTGAGCGACATCGGCCGCGGAGTGGGCGTGGTCTTCAGTCCCGATCTCAGCGTCTCCGGCAACTGCCGCTTCTACCAGGCCCTCGGCTTCGCCTGTTTTCAGGACGCGGATTGGAGTCGCATCCTCGACCAGATCCACCAATACAACGCCGCGCATCCCGATCGCCGCATCTACACGCTGGTTCTCGAAACGCACGGCACGAACGGCAATGGTCTGAAGCTTCAGAAGAGCTACGCGCCGACCGCGGAGCGCTCTTACATTTCCGTCGGCGCGCTGCAGGAGCGGCTGGAACCGGAAGGCGTGTTCTACGTGATCATCAGCGCCTGCAACTCGGGCCGATTGCTGCGACCGTACATCTACACCGAGCTCGATCCTTACAACGGCGACCGGCTGTTTCTGCCGGCGACGTGCGGCATCGTGAACGCGTCGGACGATTTCGATCCGGCGCGGAACGCCGTGACGATCATTACGCCACAGTCATCGCACATCGAGATGACGCTGGTCGGCTCGGTGCGTGAGCTCGCGCCGAAGACGCAGAAAGCGATCCTCGCGTCCGCGCGCTCGCTGCGCATCACGCCGCCGACGCAGTTTGCAGTGTCCGACATGATGGTGCAGATGCTGACACGCGACTCGCGCCTCGAGCTGGCTGCCAATCGTTACGTCGAGGAACTTTCGGGCGAGATGAAGCCGGTCGACACGAGCGAGGCGCTCTTCAAGCGCTTCGTGAAATTCGTGAACGCAGCCGCGTCGCGCGAAAAACCGTCGACGACGCGCGTCACATCCCGCGGCGCGCAACCGCCGCCAGCCCGCAACGCGAGTCGGCGCGCAGGCGGAGAGCCTTGAGCGGATCGACGTCGACCCACGCGATGCGCTGAGCGGCAAGATTCGACTTGAGTTTGTCGGCGGCGGCCGTCAATCCATCGAGCGAGGACACATCTTCGACTGCGCCCCAGCTGTCAGCGAGATCCGGTCGCGGTCCGGAAAGCGACCAGACGAACAGCGGCACGCCGATCGTGTCGAGATAATGCCGCACCGCACGCGGAGTGTTGGCACTGCTGTCCAGACGTTCGCTCAGGACGAGTACGACTGCGCGGCGCCTCCGTTCGGCGATGCAGCGCAATCCCGCGACAGCGACAGCGTCGGCGAAAAGCTGTCGCTCTTCGTAGGAGTCGTTGTACTGCCGCGTCAAGAACCACACCAGGCCGACCGCGGATGCGCCCGCGTCGACCGACGAATCGAAGAGCACGGAGGCTCTTTGTTTTCTAGAATCTGCGAATTTCTTGGGAATCGGCCACACAAATCTCATGAATGTATCGGCGTCGAGCGGGACCGATCGCAGCACCGAATTCCGCGAAAAGTACGAATCTGGCATTCGATGCGCCGGGTCAAATGCCCGTACCGCCTCCGCGCGATCGACATCGCGTACGAAGATCACGAGTGCGCTCGGCTTTTCGACGGCAGCGGTGCGCACAGGCTGTCCGTCCAGGAGCAGACAGTTCTCGACTGATTCAGGCTGCTGCGCCGCTTGCGTCACGAGAACCGGCGTCAGCTCCGATTGCGCGGTATCGGCAACTGCGCCGCCGATGACGATCTCGCGCCGCGCGACGACTCCATCGCGAAACTTCATCTCCGCTGCGATCAGATGCGGATGATTCCAATCCGTCTTGGGAAACTGTGCATGATAATTCTTGTCGATTTTAAGTGGTGTTCTGTCGAACGAGATCGTCGCGCTCTTCGGCTGCTTGAATTGCAGGTGCTGCCACCGAAGATCGGCACCCGTCGGGCCGATACGGTCGGACTGCAGCACGATCTCGAGCTCGGCGGCCGCGCGTGGAAGGTTCAGGAACTGCGTCGCGCGGCCGATCTCATTTCCCTTTTCATCGAAGCCGATTGCCACCAGCGGCCGCGGCTCGAGCTCGCGCCCGAAGTCGATCACGGCATGCCACGGCGGCTGCGTGAGCGCTGCGACTTCGCGGCCGTCGAGCAGGATTCGAAGCGCCTTCACGGCCGGATCCGTCTGCACGTCCACCGACTGCATCCCTGCGGCGAGCCCGAGGAAGAGGGAGATGAAGGCGACGCGGGAGGACATGGGTCGATCAGTTTCGCACAGAGGATAAAATCTCGCGACGATGCTCGTTCAACCCGGCTCCACCGAGCGGCGACGCGCGGTCAGGCGCTGAATGAGCATTGCAACGAGCATCGCGGCGAGCGCCCACGCGGCGACGTTGATCACGATCAGCACAACGAAGACCGTCGCGCGCGTGGCGTACGGCAAATCGGCGAAGCTCGTCTGCGTACCGACGAGAATCCGGATCACCGCCAGGGCGGGGGCGGCGGGCCACGCCCACGGCGACCACCAACTGAAAAGCGTCATCGCGATGCCGAACATCGCGCACAGGAAATTGCGGCTCAAACAAACTATCGTAAAGCATGTCTCTGGAGTGCGGCGCCTTGGCG
>DATBSF010000476.1:0-4434 GCA_036559905.1 Thermoanaerobaculia bacterium
GCAGGCAATATCGTCGCGCCGTCGCAGGTCGGCAGCGTCGAGTTCGCGGCCGCGCGATTCGGAACGCGGCTGGTCGTGGTCATGGGCCACTCGCAATGCGGTGCCATCGTCGCCACGCTGGAAGAGCTGCTCGGCCGAGCGACGAATCAATCGCGCAATCTTCGCTCGATCGTCGATCGCGTACGGCCATCGGTCGAGACGTTATTGACCGGACGCCGGGATCAGGATCTCAACTTGCTCGTGCGCGATGCAGTGCGCGCGAACGTGCGCGCATCGGTCGATCACCTGCGCCACGGCTCGGAGCTGCTCGAGGAGTTGGTTCGCAAGGATGGACTCCTGGTCGTGGGCGCTGAGTATTCGCTGGAAACCGGCGTGGTAACGTTCTTCGAATGAGGATGAGAACGATCGCGCTGATCGGCCTCGCTTGCGTGACAATCGCGTGCACGAGACACGAAGCGGCACCGCCCAAAAAGTACGTCGATGCAAAACGCGGCGTGCAATTCGAGTATCCGTCGGACTGGACCGCTGAGGAAGTGTCGGAGCAGAACGTGCTGCTTCTCTCGAGTCCTGTCCTGGAAGCCAACTGGCAGACGAATGTCTTCATCGAGCTGCGCAGCGACCTCGACACGTCGCAGACCCCGGAACAGCGCCTCGCGACGCTGGCCGACAATCTGAAGACGACGAAGTCGGGATTCGCGCTGCAATCGTCGCGGGTGTTCACGCATGCGAGCGGAGTCCCTGCCGGAGAATTGATTTACACGCACAACTCGCAGGGGGTTCCGCTCACCGAGCGTGAAGTCATCCTGTGGCTCGAGCCAGGAAAGGCGCTGTTCGTCAATGGCTCCGCGGTAACATCGCTGTTGTCGAAATACGAGCCGCAGATGAACATCATCTTCGACTCGATTCGTCGAAAGTCATGATGCTGCCTCTCTTGTTCGCAGTCGCGTCGCTCTGTTCTGCCAAAGAACAAGTCGTCTTCTCCTGCGCGACGACCACGAAGAAAGTCGTCTCGCTCTGTTCTTCGTCGCCTCTCACGGCAGATGCCGGCTATCTGCAGTATCGATTTCCCGGGCTCACGTTTCCGGCGACGCGCGAACACCCGAAGAACTTTTTTTTGTCGGGCACGATGATGTTCTCCGGCGGTGGCGGCGCGTATCTCAAGTTCACGAATGCCGATTACACGTACGCAGTGTTCACCGGAATCGGTAAAGGCTGGGAAAAAGAGGGCGTTGTCGTGCAGAAGGCCGGAAAACAGATCGCCTATCTGCAGTGCAAGGGTCCGTTGACGTCTCAGTTAGGACCCGACTTTTTCGATCGGGTAAAAATCCCCAAAGATCCAAACGAATCGAACTTTGAGATTCCCTAAATCCGCTTGCGTTTCGCAGCGGTGAAATCCCACGAGCGCTGCAGCAGATCTTTCATTTCGCGTTCTTTGATTGCAGGCAGGCGCACGAGCACCGCGGGGTAAGCGCGGTAGTGATCCGTGATGTAGAACGTCTTCGGTTTCGCGCGCATCAGGATGTCGCGCTCATCGAAGCTGATGCGAATCGCGATCGTTTCGCCGTCTTCCTTCAGGCGAAACCAGTATTTCTTGCCGATGCGAAACGCGGGTGTGCCGTACGACGTCCCTTCCACCACACGTGGCAGCGCGGCGGCGAGACGTCGTACGTCGTTCCAGGTCACGGCGCGGATACTGCCGGCTTGTCCCACTGCTCACGCGAGATCGGCTGAATCGTGTCGAGCTTCTTGCGCGCGAGGTCGGAGTTGATCCGCGGAAGCTCCTTCGCGATCCATGCGTCGAAGTCCTTCGACACGTCCGCCAGCTCGCGCGTCAGCGCGTCGGTGCGCATCTGCTGCATGCGTGTCGGACGCCCCTCGTAGAAAACGACGTTGCCGTAAAGGTCGCCGAGGTTTTCGCGGAGGCGTTCTTCGCCGGTGATCATGCCGCCTTCCTTCGTCGCTACGATCTTCCTGCGGATTTCGTCGACCTGCGCCGACGCCGTCCGCAGTCGTTTGGCAACCGCATCGTTCGCCGGAAGCTTCGACGCGCGGTCTTCGAGTCCCGTGCGAACGCCGTTGATGCGATCCACTGAGTAGGTCATGTCGTTGAGCAGGTTGTAAAGCTTCATCGACAGATCGAACTGCGCCTGAAGATCCGTGGTCGTTGCGGTCGTGCGCGGATCGGGGATCAGTCGCAATTGCGTTGTGTAGACGTTCTTGTCCTTCGTCATCTTCACGGTGTAAGTGCCGGGAAGAACGCGTGGACCATACGCCGCGCTGAACAGCGCGCTGGCGGCGGTCGGGACGCGCGGCGCGTTGAGACGCATCGACCACGTCACGCGGTTCAATCCGCGGCGCTTGCTGCTCGGAATGGTGCCGAGCGATTTGCCGTCGGGGCCGAAGACTTCCATAGTGAGGTCACCGAAGATGTGACGCTTCTTTTGATAATAGGTGATCACTGCATCGCCAGGTTTGTTAGGCCCGGAATATTGCGCGTCTCCGGTGACCCATCCCGCCTGCGCCGGAACACGTTCGACTGCCGGAGTGAATTGCAGGAATGCCGCTTCTTTGTTCAGCGTATCGGGCGTCAGAGCGCGCAGCGGCGTGATGTCGTCGACGATCCAGATTCCACGTCCGTGCGTCGCGACGACGAGATCGCTGTCGCGCGGATGCACCACCAGATCGCGCACGGCCGCGTTCGGTATGTCGCTGCCTTTGTATTGCGCCCATTGACGCCCGCCGTCGACCGAGATCCACAGTCCGAGCTCGGTCCCCAGGAAAAGAAGATTCTGATTGATGATGTCTTCGCGGAGGACGTGCGCATATCCGCGCACCGGAGCGTCGGCAGCAACGACCGGCGTCCATGTCTTGCCGGAGTCAGTCGTCTTGTACGCATATGGCCGTAGGTCGCCGAAAGTGTGCGCATCGAATGTCGCGTACGCGGTGCCTTCATCGAAGTGGCCGGCGTCGATGTAAGAGACCCAGGCGTTCTTCGGCAGACCTGGAACGTTCGCGATGACATTCGTCCACGACTTGCCGCCGTCGCGTGTGATCTGCACGTTGCCGTCGTCAGTGCCGGCCCAGATCACGTTCGCATTCTTCGGCGACTCCGAGATCGCGTAGATCGTGCAATGCATCTCGGCCGAGGAGTTGTCGACGGTTACGCCGCCAGACTGCTCCTGCTTCTGTTTTTCGGGATCGTTGGTGGTCAGGTCGGGCGAGATGCGGTCCCACGTTTCGCCGTGATCGCGTGATCGATAGAGATATTGCGACGCGATGTAGATGACGCCCTTCTGCGTCGGGCTCATGTGAATCGGCGTGTTCCAGTTGAAGCGCTGCTTGCCTTCCTTGTACAGCGGCAGAGGTTTCAGGTTGCGCGACTCGTGCGTCTTGCGATTGACCCGCCCGATTTCTCCGCCCTGTGCTTCGGCATAGATGTAATCGTTGTCGGATGTATCGGCGAACATCCAGAATCCGTCGCCGCCGTACATGTTTTCCCAGCGGTCGTTGGTGATGCCGCCCGGATATTGCGAGTCGCCGACCCACGAGCTGTTGTCCTGCAGTCCGCCATAGACGTGATACGGCTCATCCATGTCGACGCTGACGTGGTAGAACTGCGAGACCGGCAGGTTGTCGCCCTTCCACCATCGATTGCCGGCGTCATACGAGTACCACACGCCGCCGTCGTCGCCTGTAATCAGATGATCGGTGTTAGCCGGATCGATCCAGACATCGTGGAAGTCGCCGTGTGCGCCGCCGGAGATGTTCGAGAAGCTCTTGCCGCCGTCGGTGCTCGCAATGAGTGACCCGCCGGGCTTGTAGACCTTTTCCGGATTCTTAGGGTCAATGATCAGATTCGCGAAGTAGAACGGACGCCAGATCATGTTCTGGCTGCGATCGCGGATCTGCCATGTCTTGCCGCCGTCGTCGGAGCGATAGAGCGCGTTTTTCGGCGGCTCGGCCTCGATTAGGGCGTACACGACGTTCGGATTGGACTGCGCGACGTTGACCGCGACGCGGCCCCACGGTTTGGTGGGCAAACCCTGCGCGCTGGAGATCTCGTTCCACGTCGCGCCGCCGTCGGTCGACTTGAAAAGTCCACTGCCGCTCGGCGCGTTAGGCCCGTCGCCGCCCGATCGGAATGTCCATCCTTTGCGCCGAAAATCCCACAGGCCGGCGTACAGCGTCTTGGGGCTCGACTTGTCCATCGACATCATCGAGCAGCCGGTCGAGAGGTTCGATCCCTTCAGAATCTGCGACCACGATTTGCCGCCGTCGGTCGTCTTGTAGACGCCGCGATCGGCGCTGTCGCTCCACAGCTTTCCGGGAACGCAGACGTAGACCGTGTTGGTATCGCTCGGATCGACGAGGATCTTCACGATGCGCTCGGACTCTTTGAGGCCAACGTTCGTCCAGTTCTCGCCGCCGTCAGTC
>DATBSF010000477.1:0-14701 GCA_036559905.1 Thermoanaerobaculia bacterium
GGTTCAGCCAGTCGAGCGCGCGATCGACGGTCTCGCCGCCGCGGCGCTCGGCCTCGAAACTCACCTTCGCGTCATTGGGATCGCGTGCGATTGCGTCGTCGTAGGTCTCGAATCCGCGCGCCAATCCGAAGCGGCGATCGAGAATATATGCGCTGACGAACGCACCGGTTCGATAACCGGCGCGCGCAAAAACCGTTGCGAGCGTCTCCCGCTCGGGAAACTTTCCCATGCCGTTGTTGCGCAAGCCGTGATGTGGCGGAAGGAGTCCGGACAAGATCGTCGCGTGCGAGGGCAACGTCAGCGGCGCGACCGCGTCGGCCTGGCGATACCAGATTCCGCTTTGCGCGAGCCTCGAGAGATTCGGCGTCGACGGGCCGATGCGATCAGCGCGGAAGGTGTCGAGTGTGATGAGGAGAACGTTTGGATGTTGCGGCTCGTGCCGGCCGCAGAACGCCAGCAACAACAGCGCGAGGAGTCCCGCGCGCTTCATTGCACGCGCGCGGCGAATGCGGTCTGCGTTTTCCCGGCAGTGGAATTGAAGCGTGCGATGCCGCGAACCGAAGTCGGACTGCTCACGACTCCCGTCTCGCTTTCCAGGAGCGTCTGTACCCACGCGCGGAACGCGACCGTGGCGTTGGCATGCGGCGCGATCTCTTGTGCGAACGCGTGTCGCACGCGTTTCATCGAATACGCGCCGGAGTCGCCGATGGTCTCGACTTCAATCGAGGTCAACGTCACGGAGTGGTCGAAGGGATTCGTGATCTCGATCTCGTACTCCACCGGCAATCCGCCCTGGATCATAATGCGCAATGGAGCAACCGCGGACAGTTGCTTGATGGACACGAGCGGCGAAGCCGACTGCGATGCGCACGCGGTCGCGGCGATTATCAGGAGCAGTGAAAAGCGGCGCATCGCGTCCATTATCATCAAACAAAAGGGCGGAACCGAAGTTCCGCCCTCCAGAAACAACTCAGAAAGCGAGATCAGAAGACCAACCGCACGAAAACGCGGACTTCGCGCGGATCCTGATAAGCGTTGGGTTGGCCGTAGGTCGGACTCGGCACCAGGCCGAGGGCGACCTGACGCTCGCGCTGCCGCTTGGCATCGAAGCCCTTGAAGAACGCCTGGGCCTGCGCAAGGTTTCGCGCCGCGCTGGCCGTCGGTCCACCGATGACCGGCGTGTTCGCCGACGGGCCGCACGCAGCCACGGAGACGTCGCCAGAACCGCATGCCGAGAGATCGCGCAGCAGGATGGGGCTCGTGCTCCAGACGGGATTGACGTTCATCACCTTTTTCTGATCGAAGAGGTTGAGCACGATGGCTCCCAGCGAGACGCCGTAACGACCGAGACGGATATCGTGCTGGATATTGAGATCCGTCTGCGTAATGTTCGGAGTGCGTCCGAGATCTCCGCGATTGAACGCGAAGAACGGAGCGCCCTGGAAACGCATCTCGGTCGTGCCCGGAACGCCGCTGTAGAAGTACTGATTGACGCCGAGGGTCGTGCCGAACGGGAATTGATATGCGACCTGCCCCTTTGCCGAATGCGGACGGTCGCCGCCGAGCTTTCCTTCGACCTGGCGCGTGCCGGTCTGGTCGTAGAGCATGAAGAGGCTGTCGAAGATGCGGTTAACGTTCGGTGAAGTTCGCGCGTTGCCGGTCGCCGCAGATTCGTCGGAGTTCGCGAGACCCGAGTAGTTGCCCTTCAACGTGCTGTACACGTAGCTCAAATGGGCGGACCAGTTCTTCGCGAAGCGCTTGGTGAACTCGAATTCGTAACCGGTGTAATCGCGCTTTATCTTTGGCACTGAGGGGCAGGTCGTGCATCCTGTGGCCGCAAGAATGTTCGTCGCGACTCCTTCGCCGGGATTGGCGATGAAGAACTGCTCGCTCTCGCCGCCGCCCTCGAGGAAGACGTGAACGCCGACGTCTTCAATGCCTCGAACGAGGTGCTTGTTGACGTAGCGGAATCCGGCGGCCATCGTCGGGGTCAACTCCTGCTGGAAGCCGAGGGCCACTTCGCGCTGCTCCATCGGTTTGAGGTTCGGATCGATCAGTGGCAGCGCGGCGTTGTTCGCCTGACCGCGAAGGTCAACGCCGTTCTGCAGTGTCATGCCCGGGCAGGATGGCTTGACGGTCAGGTTGTTCGTGATGTTGGTGCAGTTGTACCACTGGTTCCAATCGAAGCTGTCGAGACTGAACGTCCAGTCGATCCACTTGTCGCCGCCGAAGGAACCGCGCGGCATCTCCATCTTGGTGATGTCGTAGAACTTGCCATAGCTGCCGTAGGCTTTGCTGCGGCCGTTGCCGAGAACGTCGTACGAGAAACCAAGACGCGGCGCCAGCTTGTCGCCGTAATCGAATTTGATGGCGTACTTTCCGGTGATCGGAATGCCCGCCCCGACGTTGTACGCCGGGACGCGCTCCTGTTCAGTGCGAACGCCGATGTTCAGCGTCAGGCGGTCGTTGTAGGTCGTCCAGCTGTCCTGCAGGAAGAACCCGGTGTTCTTGCTCTGCACATTGCCTTCCGTCCGGATCGCGTAGACCTCGGCCGTGCCGTACTTGCCGCGCGTCCCGCAAAACGAACATATGGCGTTCCAGGAGATGGAGGCGAGGTAGTTCTGATAACCGCTGAAGACTTCGTTCTTAATGTTGTTGATCTGTGCACCCGCTTTGATGCGATGCGTGCCGGCCAGCTCCGGGAACCACGACGCGTCGACATTGAAATTATCGGTGGTGTAGGCATCCTTTCCCACCGAGCTGTTTGTCGGAATGCTGCTGAATCCAGACGGCTTGAGCAGACTGTCCGGAATCTCAGGGAATACCCGAGCTCCGTTGATCGTCGCACCCGGCGAACCTGTGCTCCACGCAATACGGACATCGGTTGAAACACCATCCTGATGCGTGTTCCGATAGAAGCGTCCGCCGCGTGCCGAGAAGAACCATTGCGGCGTCGCGACAAAGTCGGCGTAACCCGATCCCGTCCAGTTCGTGAACGTCTCCACGCGGCCATAGAAAGCGGTTTCGCTGCCACGGCCATTGGTAGCCGGAAGCGTATTGGTTTCCTTGTATCCGCTGTTGTTGTAGGTTCCGCGGTAGATCAGCTTCGACCCGCCGCTGCCGGACAGCGTGCCGACGTAGTTGTTCCGCTTGAAGTCCTGGTCGAAGGACTGCGTCGTCCGAACGGTACCGTTGGAATTGAAGAAGTCGACGGTGCGCGTCGTCTTCTGAATCCAGGGGTTGTAACCGCCGTAGAACCACAGCTTGTCCTTGAGCACCGGACCGCCGAGTGTGAGGCTTGGCTCCGCGTCCGTGAACTTGTCCTTGCGGGGCGTGAACTGTTCGAAGGCTGTGCTGTTGGTGAGCTGCGTCTGCAGCGTCGGCCGGACCGCGCCGCCCCACGAACGGTCGTTGTAATAGCCGCCGGCGCTTCCTTTGAATTCATTCGTGCCGGATTTAGTGATGACGTTGATCACGCCGCCGGTCGCGCCGCCGAATTCGGCAGCGTAGCCTGATGATTTGACCTGCACCTCTTCGACAAAGTCGGTCGCCAGGGTTTTTCCCTGCACGCCGGTCTGAGGATTGGTGGTGTCGACGCCATCCATGATGTAGCGGTTCTCAGCGCCGGAGGCGCCATCGATCATGATGCCGCCCGCTCGGTTGTTCTGATTCGCCGCTGCTGCCTGGACCACGACGGTTGCGAAGTCGCGGCCGTGTGGAAGCTTCTCGATCGTTTCGACGCGGATCGATGACGCGGACGCGCTGGAGGTCACGTCAACGATCGGCGCTTCGGCAGTCACCGTGATCTGTTCCGCCATGCGCGTCTTGAGGGTCAGGTCTGCCTTGGCCGACTGGCCGAGGCTCACTTCGACCTTTCGCAGCACCGCGGTCTGCAGTCCTGCGAGGGTCCCGGTCACGGTGTAGGTGCCGGGGGGAACCGATGGAAAGCGATAGTGGCCTTCCCTGTCGGACTGCGTCGAGAAGCGCTGTCCGTTCGCGCTGACCGCTTCCACGGTCACACCGGGCAGTGCCGCTCCCGCCTGATCGGTGATCATCCCTTCGATGGAAGCTGTCTGTTCCTGTGCAACGAGAATGGGCACTGCCACAACCACGAGAAATGCAGCCGCTATCAGCGAGAAAAGACGTCGCATCAACTTCTCCTTTCCGACCCTTTTTCCGTGACCCCTGGGTCCCGCGTGAGGAACGCGGGATGTGAACGAGCTGTAAACGAGCCGAAACTATATGCCGACACACTTCGGTGTAGCAACTAGTGTCATGGGACAGCTCCCCGACAGCGAACTGAGGTGGTTTACAGCGGGATGTTGCCGTGCTTCTTGGGCGGGTTCTTGTCTCGCTTGTTGCGCAGCATTGCGAACGCGGTGATCACTTTGCGGCGCGTGAAACGCGGCTCGATGATCTCGTCGACGTAGCCTCGCTCGGCGGCAATGTAGGGATTCGCGAACTTCTCTTTGTACTCCGCGATTTTCTGATCGCGATCGAATGAGCCGCGATAAAGAATGTTGACCGCCCCCTCCGCCCCCATCACCGCGATCTCGGCAGTCGGGTACGCGAAGTTCATGTCAGCGCGAATATGCTTGGAGTTCATCACGCAGTACGCGCCGCCATACGCCTTCCTCGTAATCACCGTAATCTTCGGCACCGTCGCCTCGGCCAGTGCGTACAGAAGCTTCGCGCCGTGCACGATGATGCCGCCGTACTCCTGATCGGTCCCCGGCAGGAATCCCGGCACGTCTTCAAGCACGAGCAGCGGAATGTTGAACGCATCGCAGAAGCGGACGAAGCGCGCACCTTTGCGCGAGGCGTTGATGTCGAGCACGCCCGCAAGAAACGCCGGCTGATTCGCGACCACGCCGACGCTCGAACCGTTGAGCCGGATGAATCCGACGACGAGATTGCGCGCGAAATGTTGATGGACCTCGAGAAAATGACCTTCATCGGCGATGGTCTTGATCAGATCGCGGATCTCATACGGCTGATTCGGACTCTCGGGGATGAACGAGTCGAGCTGCACGTCGACGCGATTGATGTCGTCGGCCGTCGCGACGCGCGGCGGATCGTCAACATTATTCGATGGAATAAACGATAACAATTCTCTGATGGTCGCGAGGCAGTCTTCATCGGAGTCGGCCGAGAAATGCGCGACGCCGGAGATCTGATTGTGCGTTTCCGCGCCGCCTAACTTTTCCTTCGTGACTTCCTCGTGCGTCACGGTCTTGATCACGTCGGGGCCGGTCACGAACATGTAGCTCGTTTTCTTGACCATCAGAATGAAATCGGTGATGGCCGGCGAATAGACAGCGCCGCCGGCGCAGGGACCCATGATCGCGGAGATCTGGGGGATGACGCCGCTGGCGAGCGTGTTGCGCAGAAAAATATCGGCGTAGCCGCCGAGGGAGACGACGCCTTCCTGGATGCGGGCGCCGCCGGAGTCGTTGAGGCCGATCAGCGGCGCGCCGTTTTTCATCGCGAGGTCCATGATCTTCACGACCTTGGCGGCGTGCGTTTCGGAAAGCGATCCGCCGAAGACCGTGAAGTCTTGCGCGAAGCAGTAGACCAACCGCCCCTGCACCGTGCCGTAGCCGGTGACGACACCGTCGCCGGGCACGCGCTGCTTCTCCATCCCGAAATCGGTGTTGCGGTGGACGACGAGTTGATCGAGCTCCTGGAACGATCCGGGATCGAAGAGCAGCGTCACGCGCTCGCGCGCGGTGAGCTTGCCCTCATTGTGCTGACGCTGGATGCGCGCCTCGCCACCGCCCAGCTCACTCTCCTTTTTGCGGCGCTCGAGCTCGTCGACGTTCACTGACAAACATCCTTGCGAAGAGAAAAAACGGAATTTCGAATTTCGAATTTCGAATGAAGAATTAAGAATGGGGGGCGGGCTTCCGCATTCTTCATTCGAAATTCGAAATTCGAAATTCTCTTCACAGAATGAAATTCCGTTCTGCGGCCACCCGCCCCATCTCCTCCGCAACTTCGTTGTCCGATGGCTCGCGTTCGCCGATTGTCTTCGCCAGCCGCCCGCGCGCTTCCATCTCGATCGAGTCGTAGGCCTGGAAATTGTCCTCCAGCGTGCGCGTGACGATCTGGATGCCGATCTCCGCGTCGCCGAATTCGACGAGGCCGCGGTCTTCGAGCCGGTTCACGATCGCGCGCGCAAGAAACTCGATCTGCTTGATGTTGGTCGGCATCGCTGTCGATTCTAAAGCATCAGTTCGGCGCCGAACGCGCCGGCACCGTATGGATACCAGGTCGGCGTCGGCCGCGCCGCAATAATCGGGCGCATCGGAATCGTCGTCGGGTAGACCGCCCGACCGTCGACGCACAGCACGCGAATCTCGCGCGGAGACACGGGGGCGAGCAACGCAACGGCCTCGGGAAGGTCGCTTTCAACGATTCCAAATGGTGCGACGCGCAGATGAAACCACGCACGACGCGGCCGGATGCGGTAGCTGGGACGAAACCAGTTCGGCGGCTCGTGCACCGCCAACCGCTCGGCGATCGATTCTCCTTTTCCATCGTGCGGCGCGGCGGATTGGAGTCTCGCAATCGGCACGAAGGCCAGCAGCGCGGTGCCAATGTGTTCCGCGAGCCGGATCCGTTTGGGCGGCCTGCGCTCTTTCCCAACGCGCGACAGCGCCTCGATTCCGCTCCGCAAGTTTTCGAATCGAAATTCGGCGAGGTCGAAAATCGTGCGCAGAGGTCCGCGCGCGACCGAAATGTGAACGCGACGCGCCGTCTCGTTCCATGTCCGATCTCCGAACTGGTGACGCACCGCGCCCTCGCTCACCAGAAGTCGCTCGATCGACAGCGGAGAAGCGACGATCGACTCGATCTCGCGCGCCGCTCGCTCGACGGCGGCGGGATCGGGAGCATGAAGATCGAGGTCTTCGCCGAGGGCTCGCGTGCGGAAGATGCCGTCGGATTCGACGGCCTCACCAGCCTCGTCGACCATCACGAGACGCGGGCCCTCGCGCCTGACGGATCTCCCCCACTTGCGATAGATCTCGCTCACCGCAGCACCGCCGTCAGCATGACAGGCGCGCGCGAACCGACGTAAAGCTCCTGCCCCTCGCGCGAGCAAATCACGCCGGGATAACGGATCGGATCGCCGGTCGCTCCGATCAGAGCTCGCGCGACTTCTTTCCGCGACGCGCGCAACGCAAAGGGAGGAATCCGCTCCGTCTTTTTCCCCTTGATCGAATCGGCGACTGCGACATCGATCGAGATCGTTTGCGAGAGCGGCTCGTAGGTACCGCTGCTGATGAGAAAGACTTCGATGCGATTCGCAGGCAACTCGAATGGCGCCCCGATCTGTTCGAAGTGCAGATGCGTCATGCGTCGCAGCGGCACGTCGCGGAACGACTCGCGCCGCAGCGCGGGGGGCGGCTGGCCTTCGATCAGATTCGCGATGCGTCCGTCGCGTGCGACATCGCGCGCGCGAAGCCAGCGCGGCCACTCGAGCGCCGCGTGCGCGTGCTCGGCGGCGTGGCCGATCGCCTCGTGCAATAGAACGGCCGCCGAGCCGTTGCGCCACACGATCGGGAGCGGGCGTGCGGGAGGAGGGGCGGTCGGGGGGCGGCGGAGGCGCCTCAGCGCAGCGTAGTCCGCGGCGACATCGTCTGGCGACGTGACGACGGAGATCCCGTCCATCGTGACGGTGATCGTCGACTCGAGCTCCGCCTTCGTGGCGGTGACGATTCCCCGAACCCGCGCGTCCTTCAGCGATGCCGTCGCGCGCCGCAGCCGATCCATCTCGGCATCGCAGTCGCTGCGCAACTTGTCCGCGAGGTCGCGGTCATCGATGCGATCGCGCGCGATGATCTCGCGTCCTCGCGCGATCGCCTGTCCCTGGCTCAGTCGCGATTCGTCGAGAGTGCCGCGCACCCACAACTCATCGCGACGAACCATTGCAAAAAGTTCGTCGCTCAATTCATCTGATAATTGAACGTCTTATTCTGCGGATTGAAAACGACCGTCAGACGATGTGCCGAACCGGGGGCGAAATTCACTTTCGGCAATATGTGATGTTCCTCGACTCTGAGCGAAGGAATGACCACCCAGATGTCGACATCGGCGGTCTTCGGCGCGATCTCTTTTGACACGCTGACTTCGCGTGGAACTTTTCGCTTCAGTAAGAATCGTCCCGTTTCCACCCACAGGTTCTCGTGGCCGATGAGGTCGCCGCCGACCTTTACCTGGATGTAGCCGTCGGCGACCGGACTGTTGATGTACATCGTCATCTGCGCCGGACCTGTCGGCTGCGCCACCGGCGGTTTCGTCTGCGGCGGGCGCGTCTTGGTACCGGTGTTGGTGACGGGCGGCGCGGTGGTCGTCTGCAGAATGCGCTCGGCGGCCTTCTGCCGCGCTTCCTCGTCCGCCTCCTGCTGCGCGAGTTTCAGGTAATTCGCGGCATCATCCGAATTCGGATCGAGGTGGAATGCATCCTCGAATGCTTTGACCGCTTCCGGGAACTGCTTGTTGTTGAAGAAGACCATTCCCTCATCGAAGCGCGATTTCGCGAGCGCGACCACCTGTTTGCTGCTCTCCTCGCGCTTGCGGAGCTGGCTCAGCTTCGACAGGATGTCCGCGGCGTAGGGCGACTTCGGCGCGATCTTGGCGAGTTGATCGAATTTCACGAACGCGTCGGGCACGCGGCCCTGACGTAACAATTGATTGCCCTGCAGACGCAGTTGTTTTTCGTGCGCGACGCGCGCCTCCGCGACTTTGTCGACTACTGGAATCGTCGCGTGCTTCCGGCGGATGTTCGCGACCACGATCACGAGCGCGAGGATGAGGACGCCGATGATCGAGAAAAAGATTGCCGGTGGAACGAAGCGCCGCCACAGCGGCATTGCGCGAACGCCGTCGAGCGTCTTGCGCATGAGCTCCGAGGGCCGGGGCACTGGACGGGGACGCGGCTTTGCGACGGCCGGGGCACCTGGAACGGCAGCCGGCATCGCGCCGGCGGCCGCACCGGCAGTCGCGAGCGTCCCGTGCGGGTTGGCGCTCATCCTCGGCCGCGGATTCTCGGCCGCGTGGCTGGCTTCCGGAAAGGGAATCTCGATGGTTGGGAGCCGATCGTGATCGCGCGTGATCATCGTTGGCTCTTCGAGCATCGGCTCGTGCTGCTTGAGCGGACGCTCGCCGCGCACGACGGCGCGCAGCGCACTCGCAAACTCGCGCCCGCGCTGGTAACGCTTGGCGGGATCTTTCGCGAGAGCGAACGCGACGACGTCGTCGTATCCGTCGGGAATCTGCGGGTTGATCTCGTGCAGCGGCGGGAATGGCTCGTGAACGATTTTGTAGGAGATCGACGTCAGCGAATCGCCGCCGAACGGTTTGCGTCGCGTGAGGCACTCATAAAGACAGATGCCGAGGGAGAAGATGTCGGTGCGGCCGTCGACGGGTGCGCCGCGAACCTGTTCGGGCGCCATGTAGTTGGGCGTTCCGAGGAACTGTCCGGTGGTGGTGAGGTTTCCGCCCGAGGCGATCTTCGCGATGCCGAAGTCGGTGATCTTCGCGCGTTTCCCTTCCACGAGAATGATGTTCGCCGGTTTCACGTCGCGATGGACGATGCCCTTCGAGTGCGCAAAGTCGAGCGCCTCCGCGACCTGCGCGATGATGTCGCCGATCTCGTCGAAGCTGAGCGGCCGGCCTTGCGCGAGGATCTCTTTCAGATTGTTGCCCTCGACGTACTCCATCGCGATGAAGGAAACTCCGCTCGGTTCGTCCTGACCGATGTCATGGACGGTCACGATGGCCGGATGATTCAGAATTCCAGCGGCCTGCGCTTCGCGGACGAAACGCTGTTGAAACTCTTTCGTGTCGTCGTCATCGCCCGGCCGCATCCGGATGGTCTTCAGCGCGACCAGCCGACCGATGAGCGGATCCTTCGCCAAATAAACGACGCCCATCGCTCCCTTGCCGAGCTCGCGAACAATCTCGTACCGCGAGAGCTTCACCGTTTGCTCTCCGCGATTGTTCGGCCCCGTTTCAAGGGGAGACCCATAGGCCGTCAATGATAACTCCTGAAAAAAAGGCGGATGTGGCGCAGACACTCTTGTCTGCGCGGTACAGGCAGGAGGCCTGTGCTGCCACAACCTCGTTCCCACGTTTTAATTTATCATCTACGTCCCATTTCGACACCCCCCATGCGAGGACATCCATATGAAGGTCTATTCGAGCTCTGAGATTCGCAACATCGCACTTGTCGGTCATAACGACACCGGAAAAACCACCCTGGTCTCACAGCTTCTCTTCAACGCCGGAGCGACCACCCGGCTGGGCCGGATCGAGGACGGCACGACAACCACCGATTTTGACCAGGACGAGATCGAGCGGAAACACTCGATTTCGGGCGCCATGGCCTATGCCGAGTGGAAGAACGTCAAGATCAACCTGCTTGACACGCCCGGATTTGGCATCTTCCTGATGGAGTCGAAAGCCGCCATGCGCGTCGCCGATGCGGCGGCGGTCGTGGTCAGCGGCGTCACCGGCGTCGAGGTCACGACCGAGAAAGTGTGGAAGTTCGCCGACCAGTACGAGCTGCCGCGCGTCATCATCATCAACAAGATGGATCGCGAGCGGGCGTCGTTCTCACGGACCCTGGACGCGCTCCAGAAGAAGTTCGGCAAGAACATCGTGCCGATTCAGCTTCCGATGGGCGAGGAAAAGGACTTCAACGGCGTCATCGACCTCGTGACGATGAAGGCCTACAAATACCCCACCGACGGTTCAGGGAAACTCGAGACGCGCGACATTCCGGCGGAACTCAAGAGTGAGGCCGATGCGGCACGTTCAGCACTGATCGAGAAGGTCGCCGAGGGTGATGACACGCTGATGGAGCGGTTCTTCGAACAGGGCGGATTGTCGCAGGAAGAGCTGATCGATGGCCTCAAACGCGAGGTCTCGCATCATCAGATCTTTCCGGTGCTGCTCGATTCGGCATCGCACAACATCGCGGGGCATGCGATTCTCGACGCCTTCGCGCAACTGCTTCCATCGCCCGATGAAGTGAAGACGATCGAAGGGACCAACCCCAAGGGCGAAAAAATTACGTTCGACCGACGCGCCGAAGCATTCCCGGCGGCGCTGGTGTTCAAGACGTTCTCCGATCCGTTCTCGGGCCGCGTATCGCTGTTCCGGGTGTACTCCGGCACGCTGAAATCCGACACGTCGTACTGGAACACGAGCAAGGACCACGAGGAGCGCATCGGAAAACTGCAGCTCTTGCAGGGCAAGCAGCAGATTCCCGTTTCCGAATTGCGCGCCGGTGACATCGGCGCAGTCGCGAAGCTCAAAGACGTGCACACCGGCGACACGCTGGCATCGAAGGAACATCAGATCGTCATCGAGCACATCGTCTATCCCGAAGCGGCGATCTCATTCGCGATCGAAGGAAAAGCGCGCGGCGACGAAGACAAGATCGGCACGGCGCTGGCGCGCATCATGGAAGAGGATCCGACGATCCGGCTCCATCGCGACGAGCAGACCAAGGAGTTCCTGCTCAGCGGCCAGGGGCAGCTCCACGTCGAGATCGTCGTTTCGAAGCTCAAGAAGAAATACGGCGTCGATGTGATTCTGCATCCGCCGAAAGTTCCGTATCGCGAGACCATCACGAAGCCAGCCGATGCGCACGGACGCCACAAGAAACAGTCCGGCGGGCACGGTCAGTTTGCGGACTGCAAAATCACGATCGAGCCGTTGCCGCGCGGCGCCGATTTCGAGTTCGTCGACGAGATCTACGGCGGATCGATCCCTCGTCAATACATTCCGGCTGTCGAAAAAGGAATTCAGGACGCGCGACGGAAGGGATTCCTGGCGGGATTTCCGGTCGTCGACTTCCGCGTGCGGCTGCTCGACGGGCAATATCACGACGTCGACTCCTCGGAAATGGCGTTCAAGATTGCCGGATCGCTCGCCTTCCAGCAGGGAATGGAACAAGCCCGGCCCACTCTCCTCGAACCGATCATGAAGGTCGACATCACCGCGCCGACGGAATACATCGGCGATCTAATGGGCGACCTCAATTCACGGCGCGGCCGCATGGAAGGCGTCGACGCCGACGGCGACAACCAGACGCTGCACGCCCGCGTGCCGCTCGCTGAAATGCTGACGTACGGCTCGACCCTGCGATCGATCACCCAGGGGCGGGGCAGCTTCCACATGGAGTACACGCACTACGAGGAAGTGCCGCGCAGTCTGCAGGACAAGATCATCACAGAGTCGAAGCGACCGCCGGGCGATCAGCACGCGGCGCACTAACGCGACTGAGGAGCACGCTCGAGACGCGCGTCGATTCGCGCGATCTCGAGCTGCGCGTTCTCGTTGGCGTTGATCACGAACTGCGCGTCCTTGTAGCCCGGCGCGACGATGCGCACGGTGTACGGTCCTTCCGCGGGAAAGTCGTAGACCTTGTCGACGGTGTTGAACTGCCGGACTTCACCGATGGCCACGCCGTTGACGTACACCATCGCGTCTTCCGGAATCACATTCGTGATCAAGCCGCGGCGCGCGCTCATCCGAATCGCGCCAACGACTGCCGGGCCGCCGGCGGTCGGCGAATTCTCGGGGAACACCAGCGACGCGCCCGGCTCCGGTTCGCCCGGCGCACCACCGCCCGTCATTCGAGGCGGCCGGCGATTCTTGATGATGCCGTCCGCGAGCGTTGGATTTCGAAAACGGACTCCGGTGTAAACCGCCAGACCCGCCATCACGATCAGAACGATGCCGATCAGTGTCGGCACCCAGCGGGGCAGCCCCGTCTGATCGGAAGCATGCCGCTCGCGCGGCGGCTCTGATGGGACAGGTGGCTGCTCAGTCATTCACGTTCAGGTATCGCATTCTCGTCGACTTCGGCGATGCCGTCATCCGTCACCAGCGTCGTATCATCATCGCGCAGTTTTTCCCATTCGCGCTGGCGCTCACGCATCAGTTCCAGCGCACGTTTCTCATCTTCGGCGGGAACGTAAACGCGGACATCCCCTAATTTCCCGAACGTCGTCGGCAGAATATTCGCTTCGGCGTGCTCAATCTGCGCGTCGATCCCCTCGGCTTCGAGGAATCCCTGGATCAGCTGCGCCTCGTCCGAATTGGGCGCCATGGCAATTTCGACCCAAGTTGTGCCGTCTTCTGACTGGATCGTCTGATACGGAGTGTCTTCTGCCATACGCGGTCTCCTAGTGTGTCAAAGTCACGGTTCCCGATTGGTCCGTCACCTTGCCAACGTTTGCATAGAACAGGCCGCCTTCGCTGAAACGCTTCTCGATCGCGCTCAGCTTCTCCGGCGGCACAGAGATCAACAAGCCGCCGCTTGTTTGTGCGTCGCACATCAATGTGTATTCGGAATCGTCAACGCGCACGTCAATGCGCGACCGAAAAGCCTCGGCATTCCGCATCGTCCCGGCTGGACGGAAGCCGCGAGAGAGATATTCGCGAGTGCCGGCCAGAAGCGGGACGGAGTCGACGTGAATCTCCGCGCCGACTTTTGAACCGCTGCACATTTCGAGAAGGTGTCCGACCAGACCGTAACCCGTGATGTCGGTGGCAGCACTGACACCGATGTCGACCATGACGCGCGCGGCATCGCGATTCAGCATCGTCATCCAGCGAATCGCTTCCGACATATCGGGCGCTTTGCCCTTCTTCGCCAATGCACGGTAGGCGCAGACGAGGATGCCGTTGCCGACCGGTTTCGTGAGCAGCAGCGAGTCGCCCGCTTTGGCCGTCGAGTTCCGGACGATCTTGTCGACCGCCACGATTCCCGTAACGGCCAGGCCGTACTTCGGAATATCGTCGATGATCGTGTGACCGCCCGCGACCGGAAATCCAGCTTCCAGCGCTTTCTCCGCGCCGCCGCGAAGAATCTCGTGCAGGACTTCGAGCGGCAACACGTCTGTCGGGAACGCCGCGATCGCGAGTCCGAGAATCGGCGTCGCGCCCATCGCGTAGATATCGGAGACCGAGTTGGCGGCGGCGATGGCTCCGAAGAGATATGGATCGTCGACGATGGGCGTAAAGAAATCGACAGTCTGCGCGATCGCCTGGTTCCCGTTGATGCGGAGCACCGCCGCGTCATCGTTGGTGCCGTAACCGACAAGAAGATCCCCCAGCCCTTCCGAGGAAGGGAGTTTCGCCAGGACGGAGTGAAGGTCATCCTGACCCAGCTTGCAGGCTCAACCGCCGGTGGTGGCGAATGAGGACAGCGGGGGGTAAGACTTGATCTTCCGCTTCACTCGGGAATCTTAAGGCAGAAGGCAGAGGGCAGAAGGCAGAAGTCTACTCCAGGTAGAACTCCGGCTAATTTGCCGTACACCGAGGTAGCCTCGGATTGTGAATAGCCTTGTCAGTCGAACGCGAGATTTCGCCTTGAGCGTCATCGATCTTTACGATGGACTACCTCGACAACGCGTCGCTTTCGTGCTTGAACGCCAGTTTCTCGATTCGGGAACGTCTCCGGGGGCTCACTTTCGTGAAGCGTTGCGCGCTCGATCGAAAGCGGAGTACGTCGCGAAGCTCAATGGCGGTCTGATGGAACTCGAAGAGACGCTCTATTGGCTCGAGTTGCTCGTAACGAGAAAAATCGTTACCGAAGCGGACGCCGGAGGCATCAAAAGAGAGGCCGAAGAACTCATCGCGATTTTTGTGTCGCTAATCAAAAAGGGGAAGCCATAAGGAG
>DATBSF010000478.1:0-3879 GCA_036559905.1 Thermoanaerobaculia bacterium
CAAGGTGCGCGCCGGCATGACCGGCTGGGCGCAAGTGCATGGCTGGCGAGGAAATACGTCGGTGCGCATGCGCATCGAGCACGACCTCTACTACATCGAGAACTGGTCGCTTCTGCTGGACCTGAAAATCCTCTTCATGACCGTGATCCACGGCCTCCGCCACGAAAACGCGTATTAGAATCTGGTTCTCGGTTCATAGTTCTTAGTTCTTAGTTCTTAGTTCTTGGTTCTTGGTTCCTCGTTCCTGGTTCGCATCCAGGAACCAAGAACCAAGAACCAAGAACTAACAAAGGAGGAAGCATGAGATCACGTCGTTTTCTCGTGGCGATTCTTGCATTGAGCGTTGTCGTTCCGGCCGTTTACGCGCGCACCAAGCCCGCGCCGACCGAACCCGGAACTTACAAGGCGTGGGGTCAGGACATCGATCAGATCGAGATCATCAAAACGTTCAAGATCGCGGATTACGACAAGATCGTCGTGCAGCCGTTCGATACCTCGAAGACGCCGCTGCCCGACCCGAAGGAGAAGTGGTACGGGACGCTGAAGACCGCGCTCGAGGGCTACACCAGCTACTTCATGGAAGCGTTCCCGAAGGAGCTGAAAGCGAAAGCCGACGTCCAGCAATCGAGCAGCGCGGGCAAGGGTGCGAAGACGTTGATCATTCGCGGCGAAGTCGAACAGCTCGATCCGGGATCGCGCGCGGGACGCTATTTCGGCGGATTTGGGGCCGGCTCGGCGTCGACCAAACTGAACGTCGACATCGTCGATGCGAAGAGCGGCAAGGTCCTGGCACGGGTGACGCAGGCGCGCCGCTCGGGCGGCACGTTCAAGATGGGCGGCGGCAACGACCTCGATGTCATGCGCGACGCAGTCCACGCGACCGGCAAGGACATCGCGCACGTTCTCGACGCATTCTGATGGCGGGTTACTCGGGGACGCCGCTCGCGAAGAAGCTCGGGATCAAACCTGGTTCCACGCTCTTCGTCGAAGGCGTCCCCGATGACTATCCATCCGACGGCGCGACGATTGTGCGCACGGTCTCCGATCGCGTCGACATCATCCATCTGTTCACGAAAAGCGTGAACGAGCTCGCGGCGAAGCTGCAACGCTACCGTTCGAAAATGCGCCCCGATGCCGCCGTCTGGGTGTCCTGGCCGAAGAAATCGTCGAAGGTCCCCACCGACATCACCGAAGATGTGATTCGCGACGTGGCGTTGCCGATGGGATTTGTCGACATCAAGGTCTGCGCTGTCGATGAGGTGTGGTCCGGCCTGAAGCTGGTGATTCGCCGCGAACAGCGGAAGTAGCGGTTAAACTCGCGGGATGGGCAAGCAATCCGAAGCGCTCTTCCAGCGCGCGCAGGAGATCATCCCCGGCGGTGTGAATTCGCCGGTGCGCGCGTTTCGCGGTGTCGGCGGAACTCCGCCGTTCATCGAGCAGGGTCAGGGTTCGCGCGTTTTCGACGCCGACAACCTCCAGTACATCGACTGTGTCGGCTCCTGGGGTCCCATGATCCTCGGCCACGGCCATCGTTACGTCGTCGAGGCCGTGAAGCGCGCTGCGACGCGCGGATTCTCGTTCGGCGCTCCGACCGTCGGCGAAGTCGAGCTCGCGGAGATGATCATCGCAGCGATGCCATCGATCGAGATGCTCCGCCTCGTCAACTCCGGCACTGAAGCGACGATGAGCGCTCTGCGTCTCGCGCGCGGCGCAACCGGACGCAAAAAGATTCTCAAGTTCGACGGCGGCTATCACGGCCACGTCGACTCGCTGCTCGTGAAAGCGGGATCGGGCGGTGCAACGTTCAATGTTCCCGATTCGGCCGGCGTGCCCGAGGAAGTTACGAAGCTCACGGTCAGCGTGGCGTACAACCATCTCGATGCCGTCACGCACGCGATGGACGAGCATGGCGACGACATCGCGGCCATCATCGTCGAGCCGGTTGCCGGCAACATGGGATGCGTTCCGCCGGCGGAGGGTTTTCTTCAGGGTCTGCGTCAAATCTGCGACGAGCGCGGCGCGCTCCTGATCTTCGACGAGGTGATGACGGGATTTCGCGTTGCGTATGGCGGCGCGCAGACGCTGTACGGGATCAAGCCCGACATCACGACGCTCGGAAAAATCATCGGCGGCGGAATGCCGATCGGCGCATACGGCGGCTCGCGGAAGTTGATGGAGCAGATCTCTCCGCTCGGGCCGGTGTATCAGGCCGGGACGCTGTCGGGAAATCCGATCGCAGTCGCGGCGGGCAAATCGACGCTGGGCGTCTTGAAGAACTCATCGATTTACCGGGATCTGGAAGAGCGCAGCGCGGAGTTCGAGCACGGCGTGCGCCGCTCGGCGGAGAAGCACAGCGTGCCGATCACGTTCAATCGCGTCGGATCGATGTGGACGATTTTCTTCACCGAGGGGCCGGTGACGGACTACGAATCGGCGAATCGGTCGAATCGCGACAAGTTCGCGCGCTTCTTTCACGTCATGCTGGCGGAGGGCGTCTATCTCCCGCCGTCGCAGATGGAGGCCGCGTTCTTTTCGGCCGCGCACGCGAAGAAGGACATTCTGCAGTTGATCGAGCGGGCGGACCGTGCGCTGAAAAAAGTAGCTTGGGAATTCGAGAAGTAAGGGACGAGGAATGTTGAATGTTTAATGTTGAATGTTGAATGGACGAGCTCCCTTCATTCAACATTCAACATTAAACATTCAACATTCCCGTCGCCCCTTCCCGCAGTTTCTCGAGAGTTTCTTTCTCCGCGACTGGGTGCAGCTCCGTAACTCTTATCCAGGCAGCGTCGGCGCGTTTCAGCAACGCCTTCCTTCGCGTGGTGTCGTTCAAATTCGCGAGATTGATGCACACGTTCTGATACGCCCCGGCAGCCGCGGCCCGAGCCATCTGCACGCCCACGCCGGCATCGGACAGCGAGGCCTGCAGGCCGATCCGGCCGACCTCGCGGCACAATTCGATCAATTCGGGACAGGTCTCGAGCACGCCTAACGGCACCTCGGTCGCTCCGACCGTGGCGTCGTCGATCGCTTTCTCGCGGTCTGGATCATCCTTCGGTATTCGGATCGCCTCGAGCAGTCGATCGAACGCGGCGGTGTCGGCATCGACGGCGCCGAGGAGTTGATCCTTCAGCGCCTGCGCGCGCACCGCGATCTTGTCGAGCGCGTCGTGCTTCGATTCGAATCCCTTTTTCGTGTGCGACAGCGCCGCCACCATCGATGCGAGTCCGGCGGCCATCGACGCTGCCAGCGCGGATACCGATCCGCCGCCGGGAGCAGGGGAGTCGCTCGACAGCTCGTCGACGAAATCGCGGATGGACAACGACGCGAGACGCGGCAGCATCGATCTCAGACGATATTCGATGACGCGCTCTTTCGGATCGAATGGTTTGATCTCCGAGAGGCCGAGGGTTTGGATGGCGGTGCGGAGGAGGTGGGATTCGGGAACACCCGACGGCCGGCCCATGCGCCGCAGGTAGTGGCGTCCCGCCTCGAGCAGAACGGAAAGCGGCACGAGCCCGACGATTTCCGATCCGGTTACGCGCAACCCGCGCTCGCGCGCGCGCTCATCGCACGTGTCGAATGCAACATGCAACGGCGAGACATCGAGATCGGTGAGGTTGATCGAGATCTGTGCGCGCTCGTACTCTGGTATAACCCAACCGACCGCTTTTACCGATTTCAATAGACCAGGTTCCCAGACCGGCTCGCCTTTTTTGTCGAGAACCGGCTGGCCGTCTCCATCGCGTTTCATGCGTCCGCGTTCCCGCACGTCGAACGCCACCCGCGTCGCGAGGCGCTTGTCCATCGTGTTGAGGTTGACGTTGTACGCGACCAGAAACTTTCGCGCGCCGATCACGGTCGCGCCGTATCGCGGAT
>DATBSF010000479.1:0-9643 GCA_036559905.1 Thermoanaerobaculia bacterium
GCCGCGACGCCATCGCCGATCGCGACAGCCTTCACCGCGTGGATCGAGAGAATCGCCTGACCGATGCGGCCGTCGAGCTTTTCCGTCCATTGCACGTACGATCCGAGGCCGATCGGGACGCCGTGCGCGGCGACGACAATCGTGCCGCCGAGGGTCTCCCCTGCTTCTTTGGCGGCATCGACGGCTTTGACCATCGCGTCCTCGTCCTGACGCTTGACGGCGCGCAACGGCGATTCTTCGTCGACGGCGCTCAGCTCTTCCCAGGTCGGCGAATACTCCGGATCTCCCGCCGATCCGACCGCGACGATGCCGGAACGAATCTCGATGCCGAATTCGCGGAGCAGCGCTTTGGCGATCGCGCCGGCCGCGACGCGCGAGGCCGTCTCGCGCGCCGATGCGCGCTCCAGGATGTCGCGCAGATCGCGCCGGTTGTATTTGATGCCGCCGACGAGGTCCGCGTGTCCCGGACGCGGCGCATGCACGCGGCGTTTTTCCGTTTCGGCGGCGTCGAGCTCCCACGGATCCATCGCGCCGCGCCAATTCTCGTGATCGAGATTCCTGATGACGATCGCGATCGGCGATCCGAGCGTCTCTCCCCCACGAATGCCACCGACGATCTCCGCGGTGTCATGCTCGATCTTCATCCGACCACCCCGCCCGTAGCCATGTTGCCTCCGCGCAAGATCGCTATCGATGCGCGCACGATCGAGGCGCACTCCCGCCGGCATCCCGCGCACGATGATGGTGAGCTGCGGGCCGTGAGAGTCGCCGGCGGTGACGAATTCGAACCTCATGTCGGGATTGGCTCAATGACTCTGGTTCTGCGCGAAACCAGAATGATTCCGATCACCACCGCAATGGCACTGATCAATTGCGCAACCGTAAACGGCCCCAGAAACCGATCGTCTTTCGCGCGCACGATCTCCACCAGAAACCGTTCGATACCCATCAGGATGAAAAACAGGCCGGCGATTCGTCCCTTCGGGTGGGGGCGGCGGCTCAGCTTCAGAAGGATGAAGAAAATCAGCAGCGATGCCGACGACTCGTACAGTTGCGTCGGATGGACGCGCAAAACCTGATCGGGCGGAATCGAGGGATCGACGTGCACGCCGAACTGGCGGAGAGCCTCCGCCGTCGTCGGCGGCGATCCCTTCGGAAACGCGATGCCGATCCACGAATTGGTCGGGCGGCCATAATCATCGCCCACGAGAAAACAGCCGATCCGGCCGAGCGCGTATCCGAGCGCCGCCGGTGCAGCAGTGGCATCGGCGGCCGTGAAGTAATCGACCTTGCGCCGCCAGATCAGAAACGAAACGGCGAGGATTCCGCCGATCATCCCGCCATACCAGACCAGACCGGCGCGATCGAAGAGAAGATGCCAGTCGCGAAAGAGAATCGCGTAATAGATTTTTGCGCCGACGATTCCGCCGATGGCACCGGCCATCACGACTGACGACGCGAGATCTTCCGAGAGTCCATATCGGCGGTACTGCTTCGAGAGCACCCACCCACCCACGATGAAGGCGATGAACATCATCAGCCCGAAGGTGGTGATCTCGAAGTTCCCGACCCGCAGCAGCGTTGGATACATGCGCCGCGAAGGATAGCAGCTAGATGGCGCTCTCCAGCGCGGCCTTCTGCTCTGAAATGAAGTTGAACATGTCCATCTTTCCCGCGGCGTCGAGATGCTGCGAGACTTCGAAGAGCTGCACGGAGAGGAGCGCGTTCAGACCTTCTTCGAGCGCGGGCTTGCGCTGTTCGAACGGGAGCTCGGAAATGTTGCCGAGGAGCATGTTCTCGTCGAAGCGGCCGTACTGATCGAAGAAAACGCCGGTCCACAGATCGTCGCCGGCCGAGCTCTCGAGCGCCTGCGTGAACAACTCGCGAGCCTCGTCGTCACCAACGGCATAACTCAATGACTCGTGCACTCTGCCGAACATGTCGTTGTAGCTCGAGATGATCTTGAGCAGCTCGGGCGAGTCCTCGACATCCAGGAATACCGGGCGGCTCTCCCGCTCCTCTGGCGCCACATCGATGAGCCGCGCCATCAAAAGCTGAAAGAGGATGCGCGTGATTTCGAAATCGGTAAGTTCTGACTTACCAATGAGCCCTCGCACGGTGAGCTTGCCATCGATGCTGTTGTAGACTCCGATCTCTTCCTCGCTCATCTCCAGCGCCTGAAAATCGGGAACTTCGCCGGCGACCTTCACGAAGACCATTTCGAGGCTGGTGATCGTCTCGCGGATCCTCACGCTCTCGTCGATGCGGCGGATGCCTTCCATGATCGCGCTGGAAGTGTTGATCGACAGCGTGATCCTCTCGCTCAACACCTCGTCGGCCGCATCGACGAACGCGAACGAGCCGTCGTTCCAGGTGAAAAGCGAGTAGATGATCTCGAGCGCCTGATTCTTCAGTCCCCACCACAGATCATTCGGCGAGATCGCGCCCATCTGCACGAGCACTTTTCCGTGCCGCTGATTCGGACCGATGCGCTCCGTCGAGGCGTCGTATTGCTCCTGCGTGATCTTGCCGTTGCGCAGCAGGAACTGGCCGAGGGACTGGTCGGGAGAATTGGAGCTGGCGAAGACGATCTCGCCTTCGATCCAGTGCAGCGTCCGCTCGAACCTCCCCTGCCGCAGCACCAGCTTTCCGCTGCTGCGGATCATCGCGACGAAGCTCAGCACATCCGCGATCTGAATGCGCCGCAGATCACCTTCGAAAATTGGGCGTTCGAGCATGGCGACCTGTCACTACTGTCGCAAACAACGGCCGCAGGATCAAGTAGTTGCCACAAATCCTGAGCGAAGCGAAGGATCCGTCTCGCCTCGCGACGGATCCTTCGCTTCGCTCAGGATTTGTAGTCGGTTGCGGCCGCTCGCTGCGCCCGCGGGACGATTTCCCGAAGGAGCGCGACGGCGCGATCGACTTCGTCGGCGGTCGTGAACCGGCTCAGCGAAAACCGTACGGTGCTGCGGGCATCCTCGGTCGATAGTCCCATCGCGAGCAAAACATGGCTCGGCTCGACGCGGCCAGACGAGCATGCGGAGCCGGTCGACACCGCCACTCCATTCAAATCCAGCCCGATCACGATCCCCTCGGCATCTGAGCCGTGGAAAGTGACGCTGCTCGTGTTCGGCAGTCGACGCACGGAGACTCCATTGATGGTGATCGGAAGTCCGGACAGTTGCTTTTCGAAGCGGTCACGCAACGACGCGATGTCTGGATGCTCGGTCGCGAGATCCGCAGCGACTCCGAATGCAATCGCGAGCGGGACATTCTCCGTTCCCGCCCGGCGCCGGCGCTCCTGCGCACCGCCGAGGATGTAGCGCTCCAGAGTGAGGTTCTTGCGGACGTACAGCGCGCCGATTCCCTTCGGCGCGTGGAGCTTGTGCGCGGAGATCGCGAGTGTGTCGACGCCGAGTTTCTCCACATCGACGTCGATTTTCCCGATCGCCTGCACGGCATCACAGTGGACGTGAATGCCTCGCTCGCGACAGACGGCCGCTACTTCGGCGACAGGCTGGATGACGCCGGTCTCGTTGTTGGCCAGCATCATCGTGAACAGGCGTGTGTCGGGACGGAGCGCATCGATCAGGCGAGCAGCGCTCACCTCGCCGGTGCGCTCGGGCGTGATCGTCGTCACCTCGTGGCCGCGCCGAGCGAGCTCTTCGACCGGCTCGCGAACCGAGGGATGCTCGATGGCCGTTGTGACAATGTGATGACGACCAGTGGCTGGAACCGCCCCGAAAATCGCAGCGTTGTTAGACTCAGTGCCGCCGCTGGTGAAAACGATGTCCTTGGCGGTGGCGCCGATCAGACGGGCCACCGATTCCCGGGCGCTCTCGATCCGGCGGCGGGCCATCTGGCCTTCTTTATGAATGCTCGAAGCGTTACCGTATACATCGGCAAACGCCTCCCGCAACGCATCGAGAACCGCAGGATGGACGGGCGTGGTGGCGTTGTTATCGAGGTAGACGCGCATTGAGATCGCCCTATATGACAACCATGAAGAGGATCGGGCTCATCGTCGTACTGGCTCTCACCTTTCTTGCTCCGAACATTCTCGCTCAAACAAACAATCCTCCCCCTCCCGATCCATCGAAAGCGCCCGCCAAGCAGGACCCCGGCATCCGCAAGCTGTCCCGCCGCGAGCGCAAGGACCGGATCAAGAACCTTTCCGACAAGTACCGTGAGTTTCTGCAGGACGTCGAGCCGATCATGCAGGACGCCGAGCTCGATACCTTCCTGATGTTGGAAACCGATCCGCAGCGCGACATCTACATCACCGATTTCTGGCGCCGGCGCGACAAGCTGCAGGGGACGACGAATCACACATTCCGCGATCAGTATTACGAGCGCCTCGAAACCGTAAAGGAGAAGTTCAGAAACGTCTCATCAGATCCGGGACGCATCTATCTGATCCATGGCGAGCCGGCGGAGTTGATCGAGTCGGATTGCCGCCTCCTGGTTCCCATTCAAGTCTGGAAATACCTCTACATCCCAGGCCTCGGCCACAACGTGCGCTTTCTCTTCTTCAAAGCGCGCAACGGGGCCGACTTCAAGCTCTGGGTGCCGATGGGGATCAGCCGCGGACTGGACTTCGAGTCCATGGAGCAGCTCGTGTCGCAGGACGTCATCGGCACGGACGTCACCGGAACGGGCGCCGTGCGCTACGTGTTCGGACCCGCCGCACCCAACACGACGATGACGAACCTCGAGTTTCAGTGCAAAGCCGGCGACGAGATTCTCAAGGCGGTCTTCCAGAGTCAGCAGAACAAGACCGACCTGATGAAGGTCTTCGATCCGCCCGAGATCAACGAGGAAGACGTCCACAAGATCCTCCGCTCGGTCGTGCTTGCGACTCCGAATGCGCCGAAGCTCGATGCCGACTTCGCGATGAAGTTTCCCGCGAAGCAAGGCACGCGCACCGACACGCAGATGACGCTGCTCGTTCCACGCTCCCAGTTGACGGTCAAAGACGTCAGCGGCACCAAGCAGTACAGCCTCGACGTGGTCGGCGAAGTGCTCAAAGACGACCAGCTGTTCGAAAACTATCGCTACCGCTTCGACTATCCGGGAGACATCACCGACGAAAAACTGGCGGTGGTCATCGATCGCTTCCTGCGTCCCGCGGACTACACGGCGCGCATCAAGATTTCGGACATGAATTCCGGCGCCGAAGCGATCGTCGAGAAGCCGATCACAGTGCCGGAGATCTTCGATACGCCCGAACAGCGCAGGCAGAAGGAAAACGCCGCGTCGACGCTGGCGCAGCTGAAGGACGACATCGAATCGGATACGACGCGCCTGCGCATCGTTCCACTCGCTGACGATCTCCTCGCCGGCATTCAACACATCGACACAATGGCCTACGGCGAGAACATCAAGGCGGTCGAGTTCTATCTCGACGGCAAGAAGGTGATGGTCAAGCGCCAGCCGCCGTACACGCTCGATCTCGACTTCGGCGATGTTCCGCGCCAGCACAAGATCCGCGCCGTTGCTCTCGACGAGAAAGGCGGGATGCTGGCTGGCGACGAGATCATCGCGAACACCGGCAACGAGCCGTTCCGCGTGCGCATCATCTCGCCGCGCCTCGCGATCAATCTCCACGGCAAGACGCGCGTCGAAATGTCGGTCAACGTTCCGGAAGGAAAGAAGCTCGATCGCGTGGAGCTGTTTCTGAACGAGACGCGGCTCGCGACCCTGTTCGGGGCGCCGTGGGTGCAGACCGTCGACGTGCCGAAGACCGAAGGCGTCGGCTACTTGCGCGCGGTGGCCTCGCTGAAGGAAGAGCCGAATCAGCCGCCGGTCGAAGACCTCGTGATGATCAATTCCCCGCAGTTCATGGAAGAGGTCAACGTCCATCTCATCGAGCTGCCGACCACCGTCATGCGCAACGGGCGTCCGGTCAACGATCTGCCGGAGACGGCGTTCAAAGTGCTCGACGAAGGAAAGCCGGTCAAAGTCACGAAGTTCGAGCACGTCAACAATCTTCCGATGTCGATCGGAATGGCGGTCGACACATCGGCGTCGATGCAGCCGCGCATGGATGAAGCGCGCAAAGCGGGATCGCAGTTCTTTGCGAACGTGCTGAAGAAAGGCGATCGCGCCTTCCTGGTCTCGTTCGATACGCAGCCGCAGCTCATCCAGCGATGGTCGCCGAAGCTTTCGGATGTCAACGCCGGACTCGCGAAGCTGCGCGCCGAAGAAGCGACCGCGCTTTACGACGCGGTGGTCTATTCGCTCTACAACTTCGTCGGAGTGAAGGGGCAGAAGGCGCTGGTGCTGATCACGGACGGCAAAGACACCGCGTCGAAGTTTTCATTCGATCAGGCGCTGGAGTACGCGCGCCGCGCCGCGGTGCCGATCTACGCGATCGGCATCGGCATTCGCGGCACGGAGGTCGACGTCCGCTACAAACTCGGACGGTTCTGCAGCGAGACCGGCGGCAATTCGTACTACATCGAGAACGCCATGGAGCTCGGCCGAATCTACAACGACATCCAGAACGAGCTCCGGTCGCAATACATCCTCGGCTTCTACCCTTCGGACAGCGTGAAGGCCGGATCGAAGTGGCGCGAGGTGTCGGTGCAGGTCAGCGACGGACGCGCGAAGACGATTCGGGGATACTACCCGTAGGCGCACGGCCGCCGTTGTCGGTTTATCATCCCCGCACGACATGAGCGGGTCGCCGTTGTTTCGAGATCTGCCGCCGCATTTCCTTACAGCCTTACAGACCGTCATGGAGCGTAGGACAGTGCGCGCAGGTGAGACGATTGCCAGCGGCCACGGCGAGGCGCTATTTCTGATTGAGCGCGGTGTGATCGCTCCGCGAGGAACTCCCCCGCTAAGATCTGGCGCGTGGTTCGGTGATCTCTTCACGACATCGCCGCTCGTGGCGCTCGCGCAGGAAGACAGTGTGGTGCTGGTGCTCAGGTACGGCAGATTCTCGACGTTTCTGAATCGTCATCCCGGAATTTCAATACACATGCTGGCCGGCCTGGCCCGCGAGCTGCGGGAGGCAACAGCGGGAGGAGCGAGAGATGCCCTGTGACGCTGCGGTTCTGGCTCAGCTGGAGCTCTTCGAACATCTGCAGGAGGAGGATCGGGACAGGCTCGCCGCGGTCATCGACGACATCGAGCTGCCGGCAGGCACGGTTCTCTTTCACACCGGCGAGCCGGGCGACTCTCTATTTGTCGTCCGCAGCGGCGAGATCGAGCTGTACATCAAAGACACCGTCGGACAGAAGATCGTGCTGACCATAGCGCGCGAGGGAGAGATGTTCGGCGAGCTGGCCTTGCTGGACAGCGGCGCGCGCACCGCGACTGCGATTGCTCTTGCTGACAGTCACTTGCTGGTCCTGGATCGCGACGACCTCATGCTTCTGTTTCAAAGGACGCCCGCCTCTGCCCTGAGGCTCCTGGCATCGATGAGCCAGATGACACGACGGGCGGATGAGCTGCTGCGGACGCGCGTGTCCCGCAACGTCAACGAAGAGGTTGAAGAACGTCTCACTCCCCTCCAGAGGGTCGCCGACTGGATTGCATGGTTCAGCGGCAGCATGTTGTTTCTTCTCCTGAACGGACTGTGGTTCATCATCTGGATCATCATCAATACGTTCTCGGTCGGCTTCACCCGGTTTGATCCTTATCCATTCGGACTGCTGACGATGATCGTTTCGCTCGAGGCGATCTTCCTATCCTGTTTCGTGCTGATCAGTCAGAACCGGCAGGCAGAAAAGGACCGCATCCGGGGCAACATCGAATACGACGTGAACATCAAGGCCGAACTGGAGATCACGCACTTGCACGAGAAAGTCGATCGCCTTTACGAGCAGATGCTGGAACGCATGACCAAGTTCGAGCGGATCCTCGCCGGGAAGAACACGAGTTAAGTTGAGTCTCCAGACCTGACCCCAACTTTACGTTCCTGCGCGGCGCGTTCGCGTTCGGCGGCGCGTGCGGCGCGGCGCTCGTTCGCTTCGTCCTTGATGCGCTGTCCGATCTCGCAGCCGGTCACGGTCGTGGCGAGACCGCCTTCCGCAGTTTCTTTGAGACCGCGGGGAAGCGCGCGGCCGATGCGCACCATCGCCTCGACGATTTCATCCATCGGGATGACGGATTCCACCCCGGCCATCGCGAGCTGAGCGGCGGTCAGGCCGTGCACCGCGAAGAGCGCGTTGCGCTTCACGCATGGAACTTCGACGAGGCCGCCCACCGGATCGCAGACGAGTCCAAGTGTGTTCTTGAGCGCGATGGCGGCGGCGTGAATCGACTGGCGCGGCGTCCCGCCCATCATGTACGCGACAGCCGCGGCACCCATCGATGACGCGACGCCGACTTCGTTCTGACACCCGCCGGCCGCTCCCGAGATGTTCGCCGACAGCGCGATGATCGATCCGATGCCGCCGGCCACCACGAGCGCGCGCACTGTTCTCTCCGGATCGATTTTGCGTTCTTCTTCGAGCGCGAGGAGCATTCCGGGAACGACACCGCCCGCGCCAGCAGTCGGCGCGGCGACGATCACGCCCATGCGCGAGTTCTCGCCCATCACCGACAGCGCGTAGAGCTCGGCCTTGACGGTCAACGGATCGAGGAACGTGCGGCCGGATTCAAAGGCCTCGCTCAGAAGCTTCGCTTCGTTGCCAACCAGTTTCCCCATCGAGAGGCCGCCGTTTTTGCCGCGCTCGATGCAATCGCGCATGACGCCGCGCCGCTTGGTGAGCGCTTCGAGGATCTGATCGGGCGGAACGCCATGCTCCTGCGCGTCGGTTTCCAAAAAAACCTCGGCGAGGTCGCGGTCTTTGGCGATTTGTTCGAGCTGTTTGAAGGAGTCGATCATGGTATGCGGTCGAGGTACCGCGCCTCTGCAACATCGGGCATCGCAGCAATCCTTCCCAACGCGGCATCCGAAATCGGCGAGTCGACGTCGATCTGCATGAACGCGTCCTTGCCGCGCTGCTTCCGCGAGCAGTAGAGCGACGCGATATTGATCTTCTCCTCCGCGATGATTTTCGTCGCTTCGGAAATCATCCCCGGGCGATCGCGATAGAACAGCAGCAGCGTCGGCGAGTCGCCTTTGAAGCGCGTCTGGAAGCCGTTGATGTCAAAGACTTCGATCACACCGCCGCCGATCGACGATCCGATGATCTGGGCGCTGCGCGTCTTGCCCTCGATCTCGACCCGCACGGTGTTCGGATGCACTTCGCCGAGGTCTTCTTCGTGGAATTCGATGTCGACGCCCATCTGCTCGGCGATGCGGATGGCTTCCGGAATGCGGGGATCGTCAACGTTGAGTCCGATCGATCCGCCGACGAGCGCGAAATCGGAACCGTGACCGCGATACGTCGCCGCGAGAGGTGGATGCAGGTAGAAGCGCACCTTCACCGGATCCTCGTCGAGGATCTCGTGCGCGACGCGGCCGAGGCGGGCTGTGCCGGCAGTGTGCGAGCTCGAAGGACCAACCATCACAGGGCCCATGACGTCGAGAATCGAGACGTGACGATCGTGTCGAACTGTCATGGCGCCCTTCAGCTTAGTTGTCGTAGACTGGAAACGCCAAACATCGGTCGTGCAATGAATGAAAAACCGGTCATTCTCGTCGTAGATGACGACGGTCCGATTCTCGCCTTGATGCGCAATC